>JAYTGN010000082.1:0-17102 GCA_043733485.1 Gemmataceae bacterium | reverse complement strand
GCGGTACGCGAAGCGGCCACGTCCACGAGGCCGTGCCGTGGGTGGCCACCGGCTCGGACGGAACGGAAAGTAAGGACACCTACGGGACTGCACCCACCTGCTTCAACAACTCTAGCACGGTGGGCGTGATGGTGTCGGAGGCCTTCACTTCCAGGTAGCTGGAACGGGCGCGCCAGGTTTCGTAGCCGCCGAGGGCGTGCTGCGCCGGCGTGGGCAGGTAGCCGTTGTACCCGTTGGCCAACGACACGGTGAAGGTGCGCTTCAGCGGGCTCTTCTTTTTGATCTCGAGACCGATCTCGGCGAACACTTCGCAAGGGATCGCGACGATGCCGAGGTCGCCGACGCGGATCGCCTGCACCTTCAGCTTCACCGCGTCCGGGAACTTCGCGAGGAGCACGGTTTCGCGAGCGTAAATTTCCTCGATGCCCTTGAGGTCGCGGCCCTTCGCCTTTTCGAGCAGTTCCCGAGCGCGTTGCAGTTCCTCCGCCGACGGCTTGCGAACCTTGAACTCAAGCTCCTTCTCGGCGACGGCGAGCGTGATGTCGCTGCGATAGGTGGTGTCGGCCGCCTTCTTCGCGGCCAGCCCCACGGCCTCAGCCACGAGCCGCGAGCGTTCGCCGACTTCGCGCTTCGGCGGTTGCGGACCGGCGAAGTTCACGTTGTTCGCGTCGCCGCTCGTGCCGTTAGAAAGAATGCCGACGAAGCCGGGATCCCTGGCCCCGAGTAGCCCGCCGATGCGGTCCCCGAAGACGCCGAAGTAATCGGCGGAGAGTGCCGGCATGTCGCCGACGTAGTGCAGCGAGTAGTTGGCGAAGAGCGAGAGCGGCTTGTCGTCCGCAGTGCGAAGTGCGAGTACCGAGACTTCCGGATCGGTGGGCCCGGCGGGTTCGAGCAGGCCGGGGTTCTGGAGGCCGGGGTTCATCTTCACGAGGTCGGTCTTGCCGCCGAACGGGTCGAGGTTCACCGCGTCGGGCTTCATCCGCCAGCGGCGATTGAAGACCTGACTCGGTTCCATCGCCGCTCCCCAACCCGCCTTCGCCGGCGCGAGCCGGGCGTGGGCCTTCTCGATCCCCTCAGCTATCTTCTCGATGAGAAACTTGACGTACTCTTCGTCCGGATCGCTCTGGAAAACGCCGCCGAGGGTGGGCGCGGTGTGCGTATGCGTGGCCGAGATGAGGATGTTCGACGCGGGGATGCCGGTCTTCTTCTCGGCCTTCGCTTTGGCGGCGTCGTGAATCTCGCGCGGGATCATGCAGCTATCGACGACGACGAGTGCGATCCTGGTCTTGCCGTCGTCGAGGACGAGACAGCGGGCGTGCAGCGGATCGTGGGCGGACGTGGCCTTCTTGTCGGCCATGTTACCGTTCACGGAGATCGGAAACCTGGTCGGCGTGATGTCCTGAGCGAAGGCCCCGGCACGAAGCGCGGGTTCCGCGGCATGGGCGAAAGAATTGAACCACAGAGACACCGAGACACAGAGAAGAGCCGGAATGGATTTCATGGCGTGATTCTCGACGAGTTGTTGATGAATACCGTTTAGCCGCGACGCGAAGTCCTCGGAGCGGAGCGAGGCGACCGCGATGCGCTACTGACTTCTCAAATATGCCACCAGGTCCGCGATTTCGCGGTCGGTCAGCTTATCCAACAACCCCGCGGGCATGAGCGAGGTTTCGAGCAACTTCTGCGATTCGATCTGTTCCCCCGCGATCCGCACGACGGCGTCCGGGCCGGTTTGCAACATCACGCCGCTCGTCGCTTCGTACACGATCATGCCGAGGCGCGACTTGCCATCCGTGGTGATGATCCGCGTGGGCCGATAGCGCGGCGACACATCCTTGTTCGGTTGAAGAATCGAAGTGAGCAGATCGTCGCGGCTGAAGCGTTTCGAGATGCCCACGAGGGACGGGCCAATCGCGCCGCCACCGTCGTGGCACGACGCACAGGTCGCCTTGGTGAACGCGAGCCGCCCCTTCACGGCATCGCCTTCGGCCCAGGGGATCGCGGCCTCGCGCTTCTTCCACGCGGCGGGATCGAACCCATCGACGGCGTTCAACTTCGCAGCGAGTTCGGGATGCGCCTTGGCGAACCACTCGGCCCAGGCTTTCGCATCGGTATGCGGTTGATTGGTGCGGGTCTTGAGGAGTGCGAGCAGAGCGTCGCGCGGCCCCGAGGCCGCCTTCTCATCCTTGAGTCGTCGCAGAGCTACGATGGCCGCGACCACTTCGAGCTGATCCTTCTGCGGTGGGAGCTTGTTCAACGCCAGGGCCGAGGCCCACACCACCATCGGATTCACCGAGCGAAGTCCAACGACGAACTTGGGGCCATCCTCGGAGTTCGGTTCCTTCGCCAGAATGGGAACGATGGCGTCTTCAAGCCCGCCTCGCTCCCAGAGATTGAGCAGCGTGGGGCGGGACTCTTCGAGCGGAAGAGGACTCAGAAGGGCAAGCGCACCGGCGCTCCACGGATGGTCGATCGACCTCCGAATCGTCCGCAATGCGAGAGACTGGCGTGTCTTCTCGTCGGTTTTGAGGTGCTTGATCAGCGGGAGGTAATCCGGCCGGCTGAGCGATCCGGAGACTCCCGCCACGAGCTGGCCCGACAGATACGCCTGCTCCGAAATCAATCCCGCTACGACTTCCTCCCAACGGAGCGGCCAATGCCGGTCGCGACTCACCTTCTGAATCGTCATCTTCCGACCCATCTCCAGGAGCGGGCTCGTCAAGGCACCATCGACGTCGAGGAGTGAGTGCGGAATCATCCGGCTCATCGCAGCCAGATAGTGGAAATCCTCAGTTGCCTGGGACTCCTTGCTGAAATGGCGGACGAGCCACTGCCCAGTGGAATAGGCCTGCTGGTCGAGTTTCGGTGCCGCGTGGCCGACCCCGGCAATGAGCCTTGCCAGTTCGCGATCGAGTTCGGACGTGGTCGCGGGGGGTATCGGATCGCCATTGTTTGTGATGGAGCGCACGGCGCGGAGCAAGCGTTCCGCCTCCCTGTTCGAGAGGGCTCGGCGAAAGCTGTAGCCTTCGCCTACGGTTCCCATCGTCTCGGGAGCCGTGAGATCTCCGAGCGCCAGTTGCGCCACACGTGTCGCCAGCAGCTTGCTCTCGAGCGTGATGGTGGGAAGCTTCGATTCGATGACATCCAGCGCGAGCTTCAGAGAGTAGTCGGGGAAGTCAGAGACCGAGTACAGGGCGACGGTGAGTTGGGCGCGGATGTCTGTCAGTCCGTCGATCGGTGCTGCAGCCTGAACCGCGAGCCTTCCCGCCGCCGCTCGAACCAGCGCATCGTCGTGGCTCAAGCTCGGTTTCACGGCGTCACCGAGCCACTGGCCCCAGCCAATCTTGTCCCGCCAACGCAGCATCAGTTCCAAAGCCTGACGGCGCTTCAACGCATCAACTCCCGTGGCCTCCTTCACCCATTCCTTGGCTGCTTCCGCGTTCCAATCCAGGGATCGCTTCGCCATCGGCAACACGTTCGCCAGTCCGCCGCGTTCGTGGGTGATCCGGTAGACCGCGCCGCGAGTGCCGCGACCGCCAATGCTCACGTACAACTCACCGGTCTTCGGATGGATCGCGAGCGCCGTCGGGGCGAAGCCGCTCTCGCCGATCGCTTCCAAAAACACCTCCGGCTTGCCCGCGTAGGAAGAGTGTTTCTTCTCCAGCGGCACGAACCAGATTTTGCCGAAGGTCCAGTCGGCGATGAAGAAGTTGCCTCGGTAGGAGCCGGGGAAAAGCGTGTTGCGATAGCAAGCGACGCCGGTGGGCGAGCCGCGGCCCGTGGTGCAGATCGGCGGCACCACATCCGCGAAGTAGGGCGGCTTGCGCCACGTTTGCGAAAGTTGCGGCGACCGCCAGCCGTAGTTCCCGCCCGGCACGACGTGGTAGAAGCGGCACGGTTCGTACCACGGCAGCCCCACGCAGCGCTCGTTGTCCGAATCGTACGTGAAGGCTTCGCCATCGAGGTTGAAGTCGAAGCTGTAGGCGTTGCGGAACCCGTCGGCGACGGCCTCGATCGTCTTGCCGTCCGGGCTGATGCGAAGCAGGCTGCCGGCAACCGGATCTTTCACAGGCGAACGCAGTGGGTCGAGGTGCTCCTTCTTAACGCCGGACATGTTGCCGCACATGAGGTAGAGCCAGCCGTCCGGGCCGCGACGAACCGCGTGGGCCTCGTGCTCGCCGCTGGTCTTCACCGCGTAAAGCACCTCTCCCTTGGCATCAGGGGGCTGACGCCCCCCGCTCGCCAAGAGGCCGCGATAGCGTTTGAGCCCGTCGTCGGAGACCACGTAGAGCGAATCGCCCTCCGCAAGTAGACCCATCGGGCTGTCCTTCAGCCCTTCGAGCAGGTTCACCGCGCGGTCGGCTTTGCCGTCGCCATCGTCGTCGATCAGCAGGCGAACGTAGCCGCGGCCGGCGACGATCACGCGGCCGGCATCGTCCACCGTCATCGTGGTGATGTCGTTGGCGAGCGTTTGATCCGAGTAGAGGTAAGCGGCGAAGCCGGGAGGGAGTTTGACGTCGGCCACGGGCGCGGGTGCCGCACCGGGAAGCATCGCGAGAAGCAGAATGGCGGTGGACATTTGAGGCTCCAATCGCGAACTCGCAAGCGGCTCGCCGACACCAGAATACCGCACTTCCAAATTATTTCCCATTTTCTTGCACGAAACCGGACGCGAGTTGCCCCTATTGAGGATGAACGCCTCGATACCGGAGTCTTCATATGGCACAACTCACGCTTCGCACGCTGCTCGCTTACATCGACGACACCCTCGAACCGGCCATGGCCCGGCAACTCGGGGCCAAGGTCGCCGTCAGCGAACTCGCCCAAGAACTGATCGAGAAAATCAAGCGCGTCACGCGGCGACGCGGGCTCAAGGCCCCCACCACTAACGACGACGACGATGGCGTTTCGGACCCGAACACCGTCGCCGAGTATCTGAGCAATACGCTCGACTCGGAACAAGTGACGCGACTCGAAGAAACTTGCTTACAGTCGGATGCTCACTTGGCCGAGGTTGCGGCGTGCCATCAGATTCTCACGCTGATTCTCACGGAGCCGGTGCAGGTGCCGCCTCAGGCTCGACAGCGGATGTACAAGCTCGTGAAGCCGCCGCTCTCCGATCCGAATCGCCGCACGCGCAAGGCCGCATCCGGCGGCCATGTCGTACCGGAGGCACCGGGCGAAATGGACGATGCGGATACTGCCTACCTGCTCGGCTTCGGCCGCTATTCGGGGGCCTCGACGACGAAGCGCGTCGCGGCCGTCGCGGCCGTCTGCGGCGTGTGCATCCTCCTGGCCATCGCGGTTGCCATGGCGCTTCCCGGCAAGCAACCCGACGCTCCCGCCGTCGATCACCACGCGATGGCTTCGAACCAGACGGCAACGCATCCACAGCCGGTGCCGCCCGTGGTTCTGCCGGTCGTCAAGGAGCCGGACCCGATGCCGCCGGTGAAGCCGAAGGACGTGGAACCCGTCGAGGTCGCGCCGCCGCCTAAGAAGGGCGGCGAAGACCTCGTGAACCGCGCCCCCGCACCGAAGCCAGACGCCGTCGCGATCGGCAAAGTCGAGACGCCGAACGTCATCGTGCTGACGCGGGCCGACGAGGCACCCGGCTGGCTGCGGCTCGATCCCGCCGACGAGCCCGCCGTCATTTCCTCCCATCAGGTCGTCTGCCTGCCGGGGTTCAAGGCGGATGTGCAACTGGAATCGGGTATCAAGGTTCACATGTGGGGGAACGTGCCCGAACTTCTCCCGGCGCGGCTGCTCGAATCGCGCGTCCGCTTTCACATGTCCGAGCGCAAAGCGAACGACAAGGGCGAAGACTTCGATGCCGACCTGACGCTGATCTCGGGTCGCATTTACCTGAGCAGCACGAAACCTGCGGGCGGTCGGGTTCGGGTTCGCTTCGCGGGACAAGTGTGGGACGTGACGCTGCCGGACGCGAAGTCTGATGTGATGTTCGAAGTCATCGCGTCGTTCGATCCGGGCACGCCGTTCGCGCGGGAAGGCGGGGCACTCCCACGCGTCGAAGCGCAAGCGGCCGTGGTTCGCGGCACCGCGAGTTTCGCCATGCCCGAACGCTTTAAGAGCTTCCTTAAGGTTGCCGCACCCAACTCAATCGCCTGGGACAACAAGGCCGGCACGCTCGCCAATCCCAGGCCCATCGACGCCGCCAACGGCTACTTCGATCGCTTCCTGCTCGTCGGTTCGGATCAGGGCAAGGCCGTGCAAAAAGCCTTGAGCGAAATGGCCGGGCAACTCAAGGATCGCAACGGCATCAAGGTCTTGCTCGTCGAGGTCCTCACCGAGCCCGCCGACCCGAAGCGAATCGTGGCGGCTCAAGTCGCGGTCTACGGCCAGACCGCGATCGTGACCGGGGCCGGAGCCGCCGACGAACTCAAGCCGCTCATCGACCTGTTGAACGACGAAATGAAAGGCTACGCTCGGCTGGCCACGGTGAACGCGCTGGCCTCGTGGATCGCACAGTCGCCGGGGAACACGGCCGCGCTCGGGACCGCGCTCGCTGCGAAGCTCCGCAACGAGCAAGATCCCGAGATCATTTTGCGGCTGCTTCGCGGGTACGTTTCGCCGACCAAGCCCGACCCTCGCGATCTGGATCGGCTCGTGGAACTGCTCGGCAACGCCTCCGTGGCCGTCCGCGAACTGGCACTCTGGAACCTCGTGAACTTCGTCGATCCGGCCGCGGTGAAGTCGCCGATCCTGGTGACGGACGTGGCCCTGGCCGGCACGCTGATGTACGAGAAGTTCGTCAAGGCGTGGAAGGCGCACATCGAGGATATCAAGGCGATGCCGCCGAAGAAGTGACGATCCGACGACTATAACAACTCCAACCCGGCCCCTTACGGGGCTCGGCTCGCCAGGGACCGCCATGGACCGCTATTGGCTGCTGACCTGGACCTGTTACGGACACTGGCTCCCCGGCGACGCACGCGGTTCGTCGGCAACATCCGCGACGACGAAGGCTCTCAAACCACCCACAATGTTCCCGGCGCACCGTATGATGCCGCCATTCCAAAGCTCGAAGCTTGGATTCGCGAACAGATGAAAGGCGAACCCGTCACACTCGACAAACACGACGCGGATGCACTGATCGTTCAGTACCAGGAGACTTCGCGGATCCGAAAGTGGAGTTTGGAAGCGGCGAGCGTCATGTACAATCACACGCATGTCGTGGTCGGAGTTCCGGGCGACCCCGATCCCGATTTCCTCCTGGAGACATTCAAGAGTTGGGCGACGCGGAAGTTGAAAAAGCAACGACCGCTTCCATCGAATGGCACGTTCTGGACGGAAAAAGGCTCGAAGCGCAAGTTGCCCGACGAGGCCGCCCTGCGAAACGCGATCTGGTACGTGGTGAAGAAACAACCGAACCCATTAGCGACGTGGTCCGCTGGCGAGCCGAACCCCGTCAGGGGTCGGGTTGAATGAGCGCCGAAGTCACCCGACCCCTGACGGGGCTCGGCTCGCCAGGATCCGCCATGAACTCAGCTGCTCGTCGATCCTTCCTGTTCCACCTCGGCGGCGGTCTCGGAGGCATCGCGCTCGCACAACTACTCGCCGAAGCCGGGGAGATTGCCGGCGCACTCAAGCCCAATCCCGCCTTCAACGGCGGGCTGCACCACCCCGCTAAAGTCAAGCGCGTCATCCAACTGTTCATGAACGGTGGCGTCAGCCAGCAGGACACCTTCGACTTCAAACCCGAACTGGAAAAAGGACACGGCAAGCCGTTCAACCCCGGTGGAACCGAGAAGCCCGAAGGCGTCACCAGCACGCCGGGCAACCTCATGAAGAGCCCGTTCCCGTTCAAACAACACGGGAAGTCTGGACGCTGGGTGAGCAGCATTTTCCCACACCTCGCCACGCAGGTCGACCGCATGGCGTTCCTCATGGCGGTGCCGTCGAAGTCGAACGTTCACGGCCCGGCCAGCTACATGATGAACACCGGGTTCATCCTCCCCGGCTTCCCGTGCATGGGGGCGTGGCTCTCGTATGGGCTCGGCCGACTCAGCGAGAATTTGCCGACGTTCGTGGTGCTGCCGGACGTGCGAGGATTGCCGTACAACCAGAAGGGGAACTTCGCGTCGGGCTTCCTTCCCGTGCTGCATCAAGGCACGATTTTGAACGCCTCGGGCACGCCGCCGATCCCGGACCTGAGCCCGTCCGCGAAGACGAACTTCGTGACGCCCGAGGCCGATGCGGATGCGTTGAAGCTGCTCGGCGACATCAACCGCCAGCACGCGGCGGAGCGGCCCGGCGACACGCGCCTCGATGCCCGCATCGCGAGTTATGAACTCGCGGCACGCATGCAGAAGCATGCACCCGAAGCGCTCGACCTCACGAAGGAATCGGCCGAGCTCCGCAAACGCTACGGCATCGACGACCCCATCACTGGCGACTTCGCCAAACGCTGCCTGCTCGCGCGGAGATTATTGGAACGCGGCGTGCGTTTCGTGCAAGTCTGGAGCGGGGCCGGAGGGCCGAGCAATAACTGGGACAACCACACGGACATTCTCAAAGAACTGCCGGCGATCGCGGGCCAAGTGGATCGGCCGGCCGCGGCGCTGCTTCAAGACCTGCACGATCGCGGGATGCTCGCGGACACGCTCTTGATCTGGAGTACGGAGTTCGGCCGGCAACCGTTCACGCAAGGTGCGACGGGCCGCGATCACAACGCGGGCACCTCGGTGGCGTGGCTCGCCGGGGCCGGTGTGAAGGCCGGCATCTCGCACGGCGAAAGCGACCCGTGGGCCTGGCGTGCCGCCGAGGGCAAGGCCTACTGCTACGACATCCACGCCACCATCTTGCACCTGATGGGCATCGACCACGAGAAGCTCAGCGTGCTTCACGACGGCACCAACCGTCGCCTTACGGATGTTCACGGCCACGTCATCCGGGAAGTGTTGGCATGATGTCCTGGGTGGCACCGGCTTCCAGCCGGTGTTCCTGAACCTGCACCGGCTGGAAGCCGGTGCCACCCAAAATCCGCACGCTTTCGCGCTTGACTTCTCCCCGGCTCTGGGCGACGATTTACTCTTCCGCTGGTTGATGTTCCAATGCGTGGTCCCGCACCGGAACGCTCGCTGCCTCCCCGAGGACCGTCGATGTTTCGCTCCCACCGCTTCCTCGCGGCGCTTCTCCTCCTCGTTCCAACACTCGCGGCATCGGCCGCCGAACCGCTGCACGTCCAGATCGACAAGCTGATCGCCGCCGGTCAAACGGCTTACGAGAAGCAGGTCGCGCCGACCGCAACCGATGCCGAGTTCCTTCGCCGCGCCTACCTCGACCTCGCCGGAACGCTGCCGTCTTCGGATGAAGTGCGCGCCTTCCTCACCGATACCGATGCGAAGAAGCGCGAGAAGTTGATCGACAAACTGCTCGCGAGCCCCGGCTATGCTCGCCGCATGTCGCAGCACTTCGACGTGGTGCTGATGGAACGCCGGCGCGATAACCGCGTGCCGCGCGCCGCGTGGGAGGAGTACCTGAGGGCCGCCTTCGCCGAGAATCGGCCCTACGATCAGTTCGCGCGCGAAATCCTTTCCGCCGATGGCGTCGATGCCAAGACTCGGCCGGCCGCGAAGTTCTACCTCGATCGCGATTTCGAACCGAACCTCGTGACCAAGGACATCGCCCGCGTGTTCCTGGGCCGCAATTTGCAGTGTGCCCAGTGCCACGACCACCCGCTGATCGAGACGTACAAACAGTCCGAGTTTTACGGCATCCTCGCGTTCCTCAACCGGTCGTACTTGTTCCCGAACGCGACTCTCCCGACGGCGGTGCTGGCCGAAAAGCCGGACGGCGAGGTGAACTTCGTCAGCGTGTTCGACAAGGCGAAGCTTCAAAAGACGACGTTGCCGCGAGTGATGACGGGCAAGGCGTTCGACGAACCGAAGCTGGAGAAGGGGAAGGAATTCAAGGTGGTGGGGACGAAGGACGTGCGGCCGGTGCCCGCGTACAGCCGGCGCGAGCAACTCGCCGCAGCCATGACGAGTGTTGACAACCCAGTCTTCGCGCGGGCGGGGGCCAACCGACTCTGGGCGCTCATGCTCGGTCGCGGCATCGTGAACCCCGTGGACCTCGACCACACCAGCAATCCACCGTCGCATCCGGAACTACTCGACCTTCTCACGAAGGAATTCGCTTCGCACAAGTTCGACGTGAGGTGGTTGCTCCGCGAGATCGCATTGAGCCAGGCTTATCAGCGGTCGAGTGAGTTGCCAAGCGGGGTCTCGGACCCGCCGGCCGACCGCTATCTGGTGGCGATTTTGAAGCCGCTCTCCGCCGAGCAACTGGCGTTCGCCTCGGCACAGGCGACGGGTGCGATTGCGAAGGATGCGGCGATGACGACCCCGGCTCCCAACGCGGCCGGCGTGCTGCCCGCCTTCCGCAACATGTTCGGCGGGCAACCCGGCCAACCGGACACCGGTGCGACCACGAACCTCGACCAGACGCTGTTTCTGAAGTTCGGCGGCGCGGTCCGCGGCATGATCGCCGCACGCAGCGGCAGCCTCACCGACCGCCTCGCGAAATTGACCGACGCGAACGCATTGGCCGACGAACTGTTCCTGAGCGTGTATTCGCGCACGGCGACTGCCGATGAGAAGAAGGACGTGGCCGAGGCGTTGAAGGCCACGGCGCTGAATGAATTGGTCTGGTCGTTGCTGGCGTCCGCAGAGTTCCGGTTCAACCATTGAGGTCCTTCTCCATGCTCTCTTGCGATTATTCCTGCGGCACGCACGCCGTCTCGCGCCGCCAGTTCCTCGGGTCTGCCGCCGCGCTCGGAGTCGCCGGGTTCGCCAACCCGCTCGCCGCCCGCGAACTCGCCAAGGCGCAAAAGCGCGTGCTGGTCATCTTCCTCGCCGGCGGCGTCAGCCAGCTCGAAACCTGGGACCCGAAGCCGAACACCGAGACCGGCGGGCCGTTCGCCACCATCGCCACGTCCGTGCCCGGCACGCACATCTGCGAACTGCTGCCGCACACCGCGAAGCTGATGCACCGCATCGCGCTGGTTCGCGGCCTCAACAGCCAGAGCCCCGACCACGCCATCGGCGAAAAGATCATGCTCACCGGCCGCAAGGTGGAGCCCGGCATCGAGTACCCGCACATCGGGGCCGTATCCGCCAAGGTACTCGGCGGCGGTGGGCTCGGCCTGCCCGGCAACATCCAGGTGCTGCCCAACGGCGGCGGCGGATTCGACAAGTCCGACTCCACCTTCCTCGGCCCGAAGTTCGGCGCCGTCACGCTCGGCAACGGCAAGCCGCCGGCGGATCTGCTTCGCCCTGCAGCCCTCACCGACCCCGCCGATCGCCAGCGCGAAGAGTTCCGCAAGAAGCTCAACGACCGCTTCGCGAAGTCCCGCAAGAGTGCCTCGACCGACGCTTACACCGAATCCTTCGACCAGGCCGAACGCGTCTTCCGCCAGTCCGATGTCTTCGACGTGACCAAGGAAGATGCGAAGGTCGCGGATCGCTACGGCCGCCACGACTTCGGCCGGCATCTGCTGCTCGCTCGCCGCTTGCTCGAAGCCGGCGTGACCTACGTCAAGGTGTCGCACTCGAACTACGACACGCACCACGAGAACTTCGACTTCCACATCGAGCAACTCGGCGAGTTCGACCGGCCGTTCGCCGCACTGCTCAGCGATCTCGCCGAGCGCGGCATGTTGGACAGCACGCTGGTGGTTGTGATGAGCGAGATGGGCCGCACGCCCAAGATCAACCAGGCGTACGGCCGCGATCACTGGTCCGCCGCGTGGTCGGTCGCGCTCGCCGGGGCCGGCATCAAGGGCGGCGCGGTGGTCGGCAAGACGAACGCGACCGGAACGACGGTCACCGAGCGCGAAGTCTATTCGAGCCATCTGTTCCACACGTACATGCGGGCGGTCGGTGTCGACCCGACGAAGAACTTCTACCCGAACGACCGCCCGGTTCCGATCGCCGACCCGAAGGCCGCCGCGATCGACGAGATCCTGGCGTGAACACCCTCGACCCTACCACCACGAAACTCGAGCGCGAGTTCAAGCACGCACGGCCGCTCATCGGCTGCCGCTTCGACCCGTCCGGACGCTTCCTCTTCGCCTCCGCCGAAGACAACACCATCCAGCGCTTCGACTTGCTCACCGGCGCGAAAGTCGCGTTCACGGGCCACGCGAGTTGGGTTCGCGGCATGGCGTTCCTGGGACCACCGGGCGAAATCGAATCGTGGTCGCGGCGACAAACGACGCTCGAGGCCGTCACGGGATTCGCCAGCGTCACACTGCCCGCGCCGAAGGCGGTGCCGTTCACGCTGATCTCCGCCGATTACCACGGTAACCTGATCTGGTGGCCGGGCGAGGCCGACGCTCCGAAACCGATCCGCACCGTGAAGGCGCACGAAGGCTGGGTCCGGGCCGTCGACGTGAGCCCGGATGGCAAGACGCTCGCCTCGTGCGGCAACGACAACGCCGTGAAACTCTGGAATGCCGCCGACGGCAAGCCGATCCGCACCCTCGAAGGCCACGCCTCGCACGTCTACAACGTCGCCTTCCATCCCGACGGCACCCGACTCGCCTCACAGGAACTCAAGGGCATCGTCAAGGACTGGGATCTGAAGACCGGCACGAGTACGCGCGATCTCGACGTGAAGGTGTTGCACAAATACGATCCCACGTTCATGGCGGACATCGGCGGCGCGCGGGCGATGGGCTTCAACTCCAGCGGCACGAGCCTCGCCGTCGCCGGCATCTCGAATGTCTCGAATGCGTTCGCCGGCGTGGGGAATCCGCTGGTGGTACTCTTCGACTGGAAGACCGGCACGTCCAAACAACTCAAGCCGAAAGATGCGTTTCAGGGCACGATGTGGGGTGTAGGCTTCCATCCGGCGGGTTACGTCATCGCCGCAAGCGGCGGCAACGGCGGCCGCGTCTGGTTCTGGAAACCCGACGAACTCGTGAGTTCCCACATGGTGACGGTGCCGGCCAGCGCCCGCGATATGGCGATCCATCCGTCGGGTCAGCGCCTGGCCGTGGCCGGTGGCAACGGTTCGGCGTTGAGTTACGTGCTTTCCTCGGCCGCGTTGGGTTCTGCTGCCAAGAAATGAATCCAGCCGCCGGGATTGTCGGCGGCCGGAACGATTTTTACTTAGCCGACGAACACTCCCCGACTGGCGGAGTTGTCGTCGTTATCCTCGAACTCGAACTCCTGCTCGCCCGTACCTCGGAAACCCTTGACTCGGCCGCCGATCCCATCGCCGGTGACGAAATCGACGAGGCCATCGTTGTCCAAATCCTTGGCTGCGATCCGCACGCCGCCACGGTTGTTGGAGTTGCCCGCGAAGAAGTTGAGCAGCGGGCTCTGGATGGCGGCCGCGATGCCCTGGCTGAGCAGGATTTGACCCGAAAGGACCAGCACGCGTGGCCCGCCGCCGGGTCCGGCCCCGATGATCAGATCGTCGAATCCATCGCCGTTCACGTCGCCTCCCGCGACGAACGTGCCGTTTCGCAGCGCGGTCTCGAACACGAAGAAGTCGTTCAGTAGGCGGGTAAACTGACCGGTCGCCAGGTTCGCGCCATCGAAAACAGCAACCCGCGGCCCACCACCGAATCCGGCAGCCACGATCAGATCGACGCGCCCGTCCCCGTTGATGTCGGCGAAACCGGCTCGGGCTCCGCCTCGGAAACTCACATCTGCGATACCGAAGAAGCTGAGGATTTGCTGGAAGTTGCCGCCCTTGAAGACGACGACCCGTGGACCGCCGCCTTCATCCGGAGTTACGATGATGTCCCGGATCCCGTCCAGGTCGATGTCCCCCAGGGTGACGAACGCGCCGCCCGTGAATGAACCTTCGAACGGGCTGCTGCGGAAGATCTCCCGTTGGGTGGCTCCATCGAAGACGATGATGACGTTGCCCGAACCCGGTCCGGCGGCGACGACGACGTCCTCGATGCCGTCGCCGTTCACATCGCCCGTCGCGACGCGAATGCCCCCACGGAATGACCCGGAGAGATTGATTGTGAAGGCGAGGCTTCCGTCCCCTTCGTAAACGCGAACCTTGTTCGCGTTGCCCTGCACGAGGCCGACCGCGAAGCGGCGCGCGGGCGTCGCCTGGGGCGGCAAGTCCGCCCTCGCACCCACGTCCACCGTTTGCGTCGCCCCATCCGTAAGGCTGACGCTGGTACTCGTGGTATTCTCGAGGAACCCAGGCTTCTCAACCACCCGAACGTCCGCGGTGCCGCCCACCGCATTCGACGTCAGGGAGAACGTTCCGTTCACGCCGTTGACCCGCGCCGAGAGAGTGGACGGTTCGTTGCGATCGAGCCGGCCATTCTCATTCAGATCGAGGTAGACCGTGAGCCCATTGACCCCGATCTCGCCACTGTCGCGCGTGCCGTCGGCATCCACATCGTTGAAGAGGATACCGTTGACGATGCTGGTGCCCGGGACATTCACGCCGAAGTTCTTACCCGCGGTGATGGTTCCGAGCGCGACGCTGAAGTCCGCGGGATTCGTGGTGGTCAGCATTCCTCCGGACGGGACTACGATGCGAACGCGTTGAGTACCGGCGGCCGTCACGGCGAAGGCAAAGGAGCCCCCCGCGCCGGTGATCGCCGTCTGGTCCACGCTGCCGTCCGCGTTGGTGTCCAGTTGCACGGTAACGCTCGATCGGCCGAGTTCACCCGAGCCCTGGATGCCGTCGCTGTCCGCGTCGTTGAACACGGTCCCCGTGATAATCGCGGCGTCGGCCAGCGATTCGACTCCCGAGAACGCGACGTTTGCCCCGTTGGTAAAGGTGAACGTGCCAGACAAGCCGGAAGCCGACGAGACGAGATTGGTGATGGAGGTGCCCGTCAATCCCGTGAGGTTGAGATCGAGCGTATCGCCGGTGCCGCCGGCCGGCAGGCCCCCGTTGATCGTAATGATGGCCCCTCCCGCAGCACTCGGCGTAATGGCGAAAGCGTCCGCGACGTCGCCACCATTCAGGTTCAACCGGTCCACGTTGGCCAGGGTGAGAATATCCCCGGTGCCGATTTGCAGCGAGGTTGCGGACGCGGTGAATGCCGTCGCGGTGCTACCCGAAACGGAGACGTTGACCGTCGCGGTCGTCGAACCGCTCGGCAAGGAAATGGAACTTGCGGCCGCAGTCGCCACATCCGCCCCCACCAGGCCGGTCAGATTCACCGTCTCGAATCCACTGATGACCAGGGGCGCGCCCGTACCGTTGGTGCCCACCGTCACCGTGACGCCGTTTAACGTCAGAGCGGAACCGGCCGCGGCGTTCCCCGTCAGATTGAGACCGACATCGGCGGAACCCGAGGCGGTGGTCGCGACGAGGTTCGACAACGACAGGGACGCAATCCCTGCTGCCGACGCGACGATTTCGCTGCCTGCTGCAGCGTTCACGCTCAGATCGCGGATGACGACGCCATTCGCGCTCACCGTGATTCCGACGCCGGACGCCGGTGCGATGACCACATCGGCCGAGGCATTGGTTAAACCGTCCAGCGTCAACTGTTTGGAAACGTCGATGGCCTCGGCATACGTGCCCTTGGCGATGGCGATCGTGTCGCCGGCCACGGAGGCGGCGATCGCCGCACTCACCGTGGTGTATGCCGAGCCCGCGTCGCCGCTCGCCGCGGCCGCGTTGAACGTGAGGTTCACCGTCGCGCCCGTTTCGCCCACCGCGATACTGACTTCGTCGTTCGTCGTCAGCGTCCCGCTGGCATCGCGGTCGTTGGTCACTTGAACGGACGACGACAGGCTGGCGATCGCCGTGCCGGCGATCAGACTGTCATCGACGAACAAGGTCGCGGGAACCGAGCGATCTTCGAGACCCTCCAGTTGCAAGCGACGCGTTTGTCGTGCCGAGAAAAAGCGAGTCCTGGTTGCGTAAGACACCTGGTGCCTCCATGAAGGAGTGGGGGCGAAGTGGAATTAGGCGAACGGGGCGAACGGCGAGTCGGACGTACCGCATGAACCAGACGGTTGAGCCTGGGACAATTCGGCTGCGTCTTACCTGCAAGCCTTATGCCGAAGGCAACCGAATTCCATGTGCCGCGCGAAAACGTGAATTTACAAACCAAACTGATGCACTACTGGAGTTGACCGAAGGAAAAGAACAAGGCCCGGAGCGGTCCGGGCCTTGCGTCGATCCGATGAAGTGTCTCCACTTCAATCCGACAGGTTCGCCAGATAGTCCTCGAACTTCTTCTTCGCCGCGAACTCCTCGCCCATCAGCTTCTTCTGCTTCGCCGTCAGGGCGTCGATCTCCTTTTCCTGATCGCTCAGCTTCTTGAGGTAGGTCTGATACACCTCCGCTTCCTTCGGCGTGGTCGCCAGGTTCTTGCGGATGCGATCCTGATCCAGGTTGAGCCGCTGAAGGTCCGCGACGATCTGGTTCAACTCGCGGAGCGAGTTGTCCCAGACGCCCTTGATGGTCAGCACCTCGGTCAGCTTCGCCTTCAAGGCGGGGCTGGCTTCGTTGAGACTGAGGAAGTAGCGAATCTGACCATCGCCGTTATTGGACAGCGCGATGGTCGTGTTCACGTCGCGCTCTTCGGTCACTTTGAAGTTCGTCTCCTGACCCGCCTTCACGTTCGTGCTGAAGCGATACACGTCCTTCGTGTCCTCGACCGGCTTGTCGGTTTCGACCAACTTGAACTGCTGGTTGGTCCGGTTCGGGTGCTCGATGAGCAGCACGCGATCCTGCTGGCTGCGATTCGCGATGCGGTACTTCTTCTCCTCGCGGATCTTGGTCATGGTCGTGACGATCCCCTTGACGGCCTTCACGCTCGTGATCTTGGAAGAACCGATGCCGTTCTGCGGGTCGACCTCGGTGCCGAGGTCGATGGCATAGCTTACGAGGCGTTCTTCGTTCGGTTGAACGTCCAACACGCGGGTGTCGCCGGCGTAGGTGCTGCCTTCGAACACAGTGATCGGGCCTTGACTCAGATGCAGGCCAGACGTGTTCTTGAAACGCAATCCGAGCAGCGGATGCTTCGGTTGCACGCTCGAGTTGTAGATCGAAACGCGGGTGCCTTCGACGTCCTTGCCGACGATGGGGAGCATCGCGCTCTTCTGGCGCGCGAGCGACACCGGGTGGTCGATGGCGTA
>JAYTGN010000081.1:0-6820 GCA_043733485.1 Gemmataceae bacterium | reverse complement strand
CGTCGATCCGTTGGTTGGCGGGCCGGAGAAGGAACCACTCGATGATGCGACGGTGACCGTGCCGACCGAGTAGCCGGTTGGCGCTGTGAAAGCGATCGAGTAGGAGCCGCTCGCGATTCCCGTGAAAGCGTACCACCCGAGCAAGTCCGTGTTTCCTGAGACCGTCGAACCGCCCATGACCGGCGTGTACGAGACCGGGATGTTCGGGGCGGTGGCTTCGTTGTTGTTTTTGATACCGTCGTTGTTCGCGTCGTAATAAACGAGCCCCATGATGGCGGCGGGCAGCGAGCGATCCTCGAGTTGGGTGACCATGAGGCGCGAACCGTTACGCCGCGTGGGGGGGGTGACGGCGCGGCGAAACAGACGGCGTGCGATCTCGGTGATGGACATGATGCAACTTCCGGATGAAGGGAGTATCCGGATTGAATGGGCTTAAATCATTGGAACAAGGCGACCGAGCAAGTTCAAGACGAAAACCGAATTTCTCCCAAAGTTCATCCTGCTTCCTTCCGCGTTGCGAACCTCGCCGTCAGTAAACTACAATTCGATGGGACCGTTTGGACTGAACGGAGATCGCACCATGAACCGCTTCCGAATCGCACTGGCCGTCGCACTTCTGTTCGGGCTCGCGTGCGGGGTCGTGGCCGAGCCGCCGAAGCGCGAGCCGCCCAACTACGAGACGAAGAAACTGCACGACCCCAACGGCATCGGCAAGTTCTATATGAACCGCGAGATCGCCCAGGTCATGGGTTACCTCGGAGCCACGTGGTTGGAACGGCCCGAGCGCGTGAAGGAAGAAGAACCCGCCAAGCTGATCGAAGCACTGGCCATCAAGCCGGGCATGGTGGTCGCGGATGTCGGAGCCGGCAGCGGTTACCACGCGTTCCTCATGTCGCCGCTCGTCGGCGAAAAGGGCAAGGTCATCGCGTCGGACATTCAGCCCGAGATGCTCAAACTGATCGAGGAGAAAGCCAAGAAGCTCAAAGTGAGCAACGTCGAGACGGTGAAGGGCACGACCCAGGATCCCAAGCTACCCGCCGCCGGCGTCGATCTCATTCTCATGGTGGACGTTTATCACGAGTTCGAATTCCCGTTTGAAATGACCGAGAAGATGGTGGAGGCGTTGAAGCCCGGCGGCAAGCTCGTCTTCGTCGAGTTCAAACTCGAGGACGACAAGGTGAACATCAAGCTCGTCCACAAGATGAGCGAGCGGCAGGTGCTCAAGGAGATGGAGGCCTTCAAGGAGATGGAGCACGAGAAGACGCACAGCCTGCCTTGGCAGCACGTCGTGGTGTTCGCGAAGAAGAAGTAGCCTGGGAGCGCGGGCGTCTCGCCGCATTCCCCGGGTCCGCGGGCGTCCCGCCCGCACTCCAAGGGAAGAAATTCCTTTCGCGATGCAGGAACGACCGCGCCGCGGGTACTGTACTGAGATGAGCCGTTCACTGCTTCAACTGGTGCTTCGCCATGCCGAGGCGTTCGCCTCCGGGCAGAACGCGGAGGCCGATTGCGAGTTGCTGTCCCGCTTCACCCAGACGCGGGACGAACGGGCATTCGAGGAATTGCTGCGTCGGCATGGGCCGATGGTGTGGGCCGTGTGCCGACAGTCGCTGCCGGACCACGCGGACGCCGAAGATGCCTTTCAAGCGACGTTTTTAGCCCTGATTCGTTCGGCGAATTCGGTTCGCGGTCGCGGCAAGATCGCGGGCTGGCTACACGGCGTCGCCGTGCGCGTGGCCCATAAAGTGAAGCGATCAGCGGTGCGGCGGCGGCAGCGCGAAGAGCGCGCCGCCAATGGTGAAGCCGATCATCCCGTGCCCGATACCAAGTGGGATGCACTCCTCGCCGCGGTTCATGAGGAAGTGCAGCGACTTCCGGACGCGATGCGAACGGCATTCGTTTTGTGCGAGTTGGAAGGCGTGCGGCAGCCGGATGCGGCCGCGCAACTCGGATGCAAGCCCAGCACGCTCACCAGCCGGCTCACGCGAGCCCGGCAACTACTCATCGAGCGGCTCTCCAGCCGCGGGCTCGCCCCGGCCGTGGCCGGCGGAAGCCTCGGGCTCGGTGCCGCCACGGCCACCGCGGCCGTTCCGCAAAATCTGATTGACACTGCACTGTCACTATCGAGCGCGGGCGAGGCGGTCTCGCCCGCGATCCTGGCTCTCGTTCACGAGGTTACGCCAATGATGATTCGATCCAAACTGATGGCGGCAACTCTGCTCGTCGCCTGCGGCTTCGGTGCCGCGATGTACCCCGATTCCCCTTCGCAGCCCCGCCCCGGTGGTAGTCCTGCGTTCTTCCCGACGGCGAGCGCGGTCGCGCCCGATACGGCCCCGGCGCTTCCCGAGGAACTGCGCTACGTTCCGGCCGATGCCGCGTTCTTCCTGCACGTCGATGCCGCCAAGCTGTGGAACGGTTCGCTCGGCAAGTCGCTCCGCGCCGCCGATGCCAAGGTGTTCGACGAACTCATTGCAAGCACGAAGAAGGCGTTTGGCGTCGCGCCCGACGCACTCAAATCGGCCACGCTGTTTGTGCCCAAGATGGAACGGGACCCGGCCGTCGGGATCGTGCTGGTCTTCAACGGTCCGTACGACAAGGCCAAGCTCCTGGCGGGGTTGAAGGATCAGCTGCCGAATAACGCCGTCTGTTCGGTCGAAACGCCTTCGGATCGCATGGCCGTTTTGCTCGTCGGCCTCGATGCGAAGATTTACGGCAAACCCCAGCCCGCGGAGAAGACCGGCCCGCTGACGGCCGCGATTCGCGATGCGGGAATCGGCAAGCACCTGCTCGCGGCCGGCAGCACGCTGGCCAACCTGCCGGACGAAATTCGGGCTGCAAATCTGCCTCCGGCGGGCCAAGCGTTCAAGCCGCTCCTTCAAGCGGAAGCCATCTCCGCGGTCGTCGACCTCGACAAGGATCTGACGTTCGGAATCCGCGTGAAGGCGGCGACTCCGAAGCAGGCCGAAGAAGCCGAGAAGGCTCTGAGCGCGCTCTCCGAATTCGTCCAAACTTTCCTCGGAAAGGGAATTGAGGAGATCGCGAAGGACCCGGCCCAAAAGGATGACACGACCATCATGATGGCTTTGATCTCAAGCATGAAGGAGGCCAAGTATACGACCGAAGGCGACGTGGCCCGCATGACCGCGAAGGTCTCCGCCGATCTGCCCTTCGCCATGGCATATTTGAAGAGCAAGCAGAAAGTGACCGCCGCCGCGGCCCGAGCGAAGTCGAGCAACAACCTCAAACAGATCGCGATTGCACTCCACAATTACCACGATGTACATGGCTCGCTGCCGCCGGCCGCGGTGTGCGACAAGACGGGCAAGCCGCTGCTGAGTTGGCGCGTTCTCATCCTGCCTTACGTCGAGCAGGAGGCACTCTACAAGAAGTTCAAGCTCGACGAGGCGTGGGACAGCGACCACAACAAGAAGCTCATCGCCGGTATGCCCACGACCTACACTTTGCCGTCGATGATGATGGCGAAGGCGAACGAAACGCACTACCGCGTGTTCGTGGGGAACGGTGCCGCGTTCGACTACATCAAAGGGTCTAAGCTCACGGACTTCGCGGACGGCACTTCGAATACAATCCTCGTTGCGACTGCGAAGGATGCCGTGCCCTGGACGAAGCCGGACGAACTCGCCTTCGACCCGGATAAGGACATGACCAAGTTGTTGGGGTTCTTCCACGGCGAGGTCTGTCCGGTGGCCATGGCCGATGGCTCCGTTCGAGCGCTGGCCAAGACCATCAGCAAGAAGGCGCTTCACGCTGCAATCACGCACAGCGGCGGCGAAGTGCCGGAAGAAGAGAAGTAACGGAGTTTCACGATGTACGAAGAACCCGGCCCAACCCGCGCGGAGATCGACGCCTCCCGCGGGTTGCTCGCGTTGGAGTTTGGGGCGAACGGGTGCGGTTTTTGCCAGGCCGCTCAGCCGTTGATCGAAGCCGCGCTGGCCGGCCGACCGGAGGTTCGCCATTTGAAGGTGGGCGACGGACCGGGTCGGCCGCTGGGTCGATCCTTCCGCGTGAAGCTGTGGCCGACGCTGATCCTGCTGCGGGACGGCGTGGAAGTGGCGCGGATCGTCCGGCCCACGAGCGAACCCAATCTGACATCTGAAATCACGGCTTTTTGAGAGCCGATTTTGAAGGCTTTCGGCGTCACTGTCGGAAAAATCAGCATATCCCGCCCGACGCATCCAGTCTTCCCAGACTTCTTTACTGGATTTGCTTGCCTCATCGGACCGTGGGCGGTACTTGTAAAAACGCTTACACCGAAAATTCCGGCTGAAGGCACTCGTCGCCTTCAGTCGCTTTGCCGAAGCATCACGATCCTCACCCCGGTCGAGGCCCGCCCATGTCGATTCGTAAACTCGTCCGCAACCTGATCACGCGTTCGTTCCGAACGCCCAAGAGCAACCCGGCCCGCCGGCACTTCGCGCCACTCGGCCGCGCCATCGAGGCACTCGAAGACCGCACCGTGCCTGCCATCTCGCTGACTTTCGCTGCCGGCGTCGCCACCTTCACCAGCAATGCCGCAAGCGACACTCTTCAAATCCAGGCAACCGCGACTCCGTCCGACATCCTGTACAACTCCGGCGGCATCGGCCTCACCTCGCTCACCGGCGTGACTCAACTCATCTACAACGGCAACGGCGGGAACGACATCCTGATCTTCCAGAGCCCACCGGGAACGCACTTCGCCCCAACGAGTGGCATCCAGTTCAACGCAGGCGGGCAGGCGGGCGACGAACTCGACATGATCGGCGGGGCCTCCACCTGGACCAGCACCTACAACCCGACGGGGGTACAGGCCGGGGCGCTCAGCTTCACGAACACACCGGGAGTGCTGACTCAGAACATCCTGTTCACCGGCACGCCGACGATTCGCAACTCGATGACCGCCGCGAGCCTGGCGGTCACCACGCCAAGCGCTTCCAGCGACACGATCAACGTGTTCACCGGTCCGAACCTGGGCGACATCGGGGCCGTGCAGCAAGGCCCGGTCGTGATCGACGGCGGCGACCGCGACGACCACGGTTTCTTCAGTGGCGGGAATCAGAACGGCTGGAAGTTCATCGAACAGAGTTTGAACTTCCTCCGGACGAACGCCTTCAACGCCGGCGCGGTGGCGAATTCGGTCCTCGCGATCGGCGTGACCGGAAGCCAGGCGCAGGCTGCGGTCGCCAGCGCCGCGTCCGTACTCGGCATGACCGTGACCTACGTCACCGGGCCGGCGATCACCTCGGCCAACTTCGCCAACTTCCGCGTGCTGTACGTCCCGGCCGAGACGCCGCAGACCCTGGGCGGAATCAGCAACTCGGACCTGGCCTTGCTGAACGCACGGGTGAACGATGTCCGGGACTTCATCAACTCCGGCGGCGGAATCTTCGCCATGACGGAGGAAACGCTGACCAACCCGTACGGGTGGCTGCAGATCCCCAACCCATTCACGATCACCTCGGCCAACAACAACACCATGATTCAGACCCCGGCCCTGGCCGCCGCCGGGTTCATGATCACCAACGCCGAGTTGACCAACGGCACCCCGGTGCACAACGCCTTCACCGGCCCGGCTGGGTTCAACAACCTGCAGGTTTTCGTCAATAACGGCACCGGGCAGGTCATCACCCTGGGCCTCGGGGCGATCATGAACCCCGGTCTCGGCGGGGCCGGCCCGTCCACCGCGATCACCTTCGGGGTGAACCCGTCGGTCAGCCCGCAGTACCCGCAGATGTACGTGAGTGCGACGCCGGTCCTCAGCCTCGACGGGGCGGGGCAGTCCGACACCTACAACATCGGCGTGGGCACGCCGGTGCTGTCGAACATCGCCATCGCGGACTCCGGTGCCACGGCCGGCGACGCGGCGTTCCTCTTCGGCACGGTCGCCGGCGATGTCTTCAACGTCAACTCGGCCGCGGCAAAAACCGTGCGATGGGGGACGGGGATCCCGGTCCTCGAAACGATCACCTACACCGCGGCCCTCGAAGCGCTGACCATTCACGGGCCGCCGACGGCGGACGTGGTTCCCACCGCGCCGCTCGTGGTCGACGCGGCCGATTCCTTCATCGTCACGCCGGACGCCCAGACCGCGATCACGGTCAACGGCGGCAACCCGACCAACGGTGCCGGCGACACGCTCATCCTGAGCGTGATCGGTGCCACGTTCCCGGTGATTTCCCCCAACCCCGCGCGGCCGGACGGCCAGTTCACCAGCAGCAATCGCCAGACCGTGGCGTGGACCTCGATCGAATCGCTGCCCGTGCCGCTGGGCCTCGGCGGCACCTTCGATTTCCAGGCCCCAGGGTCGTCCACCCAGGCCGGATTCATTCCGGTCGTGCCGACCGATACGCCGACCAGCGGCACCTACGCCTTCGCCAACGTCGGCTGGTTGAGCGCGGGGGCCGGTGCCTTCGATCGCTTCGCGCAGTTCAACACGGCGGGCAATCCGAACTCGCCGCAACTCGTCAACCTGCTCCGCGACGGCGAATGGGGCTACGCTGGCGGCGGCACCAACAACGGCGTCTTCCAGGTCACCGTGGCCCCGAATCAGAACGTCGCCGTCACCGCCTTCATCGGCGACACCTACGCCCCGCGCGACAAAATGAACGTCTACGTCGGCGTGCCCGGCAATCCGCTCGCCGCCAAACTCAACCCCAGCATCACCTCCTTCGACACCACCGGCGGCACCCACCAGTTCGTCTCGTACGACGGCATGTTCAACCCGGGTGCGAGTTCGACGATCCTGATCACGATCGAGACCACCTTCGGCGGCACCAGCGCGTTCTGGACGATCGAAGGTCTGGACGTTCGCCCGCAAGGTTTG
>JAYTGN010000080.1:0-17223 GCA_043733485.1 Gemmataceae bacterium | reverse complement strand
CACTCCCCGTGGGCCTCCCGCAACTGGCATTCGCAAGTCGCGGTCCGGCCCACCCTACGAGCCCTTCAAACGGGTCGATCACGATCTGCCGCTCGCCTTAAAGATTGAGTTAGCCTCCCAGGCTTGAGAAGGTCCCCCAGCGATCACATCGAATCCTCCAAATCCGGCAGCGGAGGCAACTCGAGCGGCTTCTTGAACGGTGCGTTCTTCGGCCACGGAGCTTCGTGGTCGAACCAGAACGACTCCTTTTCGCCACCCGAGTGATGTACCACTTTCGAGCCCAGCCGCAGGTCGGCTTTGGCGCGTCTCAGGGTTCGCTCCGGAATGCCGGCCTCGGCCGCCGAGGAGTACAGATCGACCGCCTTTCGCGGTCCGCCGGCCAGCTGCTCCTGAAGCCAAAACGACGCGCGATCGCGCGGTCGTAAGTCCGCCGCCGGTCGTTCGCCCAGTTCGTTCGCATCCATCGACACCGGCCCCATCCACTCCACAATCGGTAGGCCCGACTCGCTCGTCTTCAACCGATAACCGAGCGACGGCGCAGCCCGGGCCAGGTTCGATTTCGCCAAGGCCAGCACGCCGAGGTCGGGTTCGGAGGGATGCTTCGACGCGTAAAGTCCCGTTCGGGCGGAAGCGATGAATCCGATGCTTCCCGAACCCCGGTACAGTGCCTTTGCCGACCCGGCCTTTCGCAAGTGCCGGTTCATGAGGATCGCACAGTCGCTGCGTTCCGCCATGAGCGACAGGAGGGCGAGTACGCGGCGAACGCACTGGTCGGACGTGGCGACGATCGAAGCCGGCAAGAACGCGACGATGGGGTCGATGACGATGAGGTCGGGTTTGTGCCGGTGAACGAGTGTTTCGAGGTTGTCGAGATCGTTTGGAAACTGGAGGGGCACGCCGTTCTTGCCGGAGACGGCGATGATGCGTTCGAGATCGGCTCCGGCGGCTTCCGCGCGGGGACGAGTGGTATCCGCGGCGGCGTCTTCGGCGGCGAGAAGCAGCGTCGTATGAGCCCGTCCGGAGGGTGAGCCATCCGGAAGCGGACTGCCGCGGCTGAGGCGGGCGGCGAGGTCGATGGCGATGAGCGACTTGCCGACGCCCGGATCGCCGTCTAGATCACCCTGGCTGAATCCATGTGCCACCAATCAAGGAAAGTGCCAGACTCCTTCAGCCCATAACCCGCTTCAGAGCGGACCCTGCCGAGCAGAGACAGAATCGGGGCGATAGGCGGTAAGCTGGGCAGTTTCTCCACCCTCGTGGCAACGGCTTTCAGCCATGGTGATCTAGCAGCTTCGCCCGCCCGCTTAACCCGGCCCATCCTCGGAGGCTCGGTGCAGGCGACGAAGCATACTACAGATTACCCACTTACCGATTAGATGCAACTCCACACTTCCACTTGCGCCAATTCCGAGGATATTTTTTAAACTTCAGAATGACGGTAGCGATTGCGAGGGCACCCGTGAAACCGACAAGGCGGTCCGGCGTCATGAATCTGAACGCGAAGTGCCGCGAACGGGTTTGTGCTCCTGGCCAAAATTCCACGAGTTCCTGAGAATTCCCCTCCACCCTTCGGAAAACCGCTCCCATGAAACTCCTCGCCGCTGTCCTCCTGCCCGCGAGCCTGTTCGCGGCACTGCTCCTCGGCCCGGACGATCGCGCGAACTCCGCCGAGGCGGCAGCTCTCCCCGTGGAATTTCAGTTCATCCCCGCCGACGCGGCCTTCTTCGTTCACGCGGACGCTGCCAAACTCTGGTCCGGGACGCTCGGCCAGTCGCTCCGCACCGCCGATGCCAAGACCTTCGACGAACTCGCTTCCACGGTCAAGAAACTCTTTGGAGCCAACCCGGACTCGTTGAAGTCGATCGCCCTTTACTTTCCCAAGCTGAAGGGCCCGCAGGACACCAGCGAATTCGGCGCGATCCTCACCTTCAATACTGCCTTCGACAAGGCCCAGCTCTTGAGCGGGTTTCAATCGCTGCTTCCCGATGGAACCAAGGCGACGATCGAGACGCCGACCGATCGGATCGCGGTGCTTCTGGCCGGGCTCGACCGCGGGATTTACGGGAAGCCGCAACCCGCGGGCAAAACCGGCCCCCTGTCCGGAGCCATTCGCGAAGCTGCCGCCGGCAAGCACCTTCTCGCTGCTGCCGCGAACCTCGCCAACTTCCCGGACGAAATTCGGGGCGACGACCTCCCCGCCGACTTCCGCCCCTTCCAACCGCTGCTCCGGGCCGACACCATCGCGGCGACTATCGATCTCGACAAGGAACTCACCGTCGATGTTCGCGTGAAGGCCGCGACTCCGCCCCGCGCCAAGGACGCCGAAAAGGCGCTCGGCTTCTTGGCGGCTCTCTTGCAACAAACGCTGGAAGGAGGCGTGAAAGAACTCGCCGCGGAAACGCAGAAAGATCCCGCCTTGAAGGACGTCGTGACGATCATGACGCGGCTCCAAGCGGGGCTGAAGGACGCGAAGTATTCGACGGAGGGCGACGTGACTCGCGTCACCGCGAAGGTCGCGGCGGACCTTCCCTACGCCGGTGCCTTCCTCGCCGCCAAGCGCAAAGTGATGGAGTCCGCGTCGCGTTCGCAGTCGAGCAACAACTTGAAGCAGATCCTGGTCGCGTTCCACAACTACGCGAGCGCAAACGACGCGTTCCCGCCCGCGGCCGTCTGCGACAAGACCGGCAAACCCATACTCAGCTGGCGCGTCCTCATCCTTCCCTACATCGAACAGGACAACCTGTACAAGGAGTTCAAACTGGACGAGCCGTGGGACAGCGACCACAACAAGAAGCTGATCGCGAAGATGCCGAAGACCTACGCCGTCCCGACGCCGACCTCGGCCAAGGCTAACGAGACGCACTACCGCGCGTTCGTCGGCAACGGTGCCGCGTTCGATTACATCAAAGGCGCGAAACTCCCCGCCGACTTCCCAGACGGCACCTCGAACACGATCCTCGTCGTCACCGCGAAGGACGCCGTGATCTGGACGAAGCCGGACGAACTCGCCTTCGACCCGGACAAGGACATGACCAAGCTGCTCGGCCTCTTCCCCGGCGATGGCTGCATCGTGGGCTTCGCCGACGGCTCGGTTCGCACCTTGAACAAGAAAATCAGCAAGGTCACGCTCCACGGCGCGATCACCCGCGGCGGGGGCGAAGTGCTCGGCGAGGATTTCTAAGAACGGCCTCTCGCGGATCGGCGCGATAAGGTAGCGGTTGCCCCGAATCCGCACGCAGGTCGCCGATGGCCCTCTCCGAACTTCCCCTGGGGTATTGCACGAACGTCCATCCGGGGCAATCGGTGGCCGAGGTGCTTTCGGGCCTCGATCGCTACGCGGTGCCCGTGATGCGAGCCGTGGCCCGGCCCATCGCAGTCGGGCTCTGGTTCGCACGGCCCGTCGTAGACGAACTGTTGGCCGACCCCGCAGGGCTACCGCGCTTCGCGGATCAACTCGCCGCGCGCGGCCTCACCTGCCACACGCTCAACGCCTTCCCGTACGGCGACTTCCACGCCGCCCGCGTCAAGGAAAACGTCTACCTGCCGGACTGGTCGCAACCCGACCGCCTCACCTACACAGCCGAGTGCGCCGCAACCCTCGCGGCACTGCTCCCGGAAGGTACCGAAGGAAGCATCTCGACCCTGCCGCTCGGCTTCAAGGGATTCGCTCATCCGGCGGGCTTCGAAATCGCGTGCATTCAAAACTTGATCGCCTGTGCTGGCTGGTTCGAACGGGTGCAGCGAGAAACGGGCCGCACCATCCGGCTCGCCATCGAACCGGAGCCGTTCTGCCTCCTGGAAACGACGGCGGAAGCGACCGCCTTTTTCGAACGGCTCTGGAAGGCCGCCGGTACTCAGGAAGCCATCGTTCGCGGGCACATCGGTCTCTGTTACGACGTCTGCCATCAGGCCGTCGAATTCGAGAACATCGCCGACTCCGTCTCGGCACTCGACCGCGCCGGCGTGCGGATCAACAAGGTGCAAATCAGTTGTGCGATTCAACTCGACGACCCGCGTCGGAATCGCGACGGCATCGAGGCCCTTCACAGATACGTCGAGCCGCGCTACTTGCACCAGACCTTCGCGCAAACTGCGGACGGCCGCGTCTCGAAGGCCGTCGACCTGACGGCGAGCTTGCTCGATTCTCCTCCGCTTGAGTTTGCCGAGGCCGAGTGCTGGCGGGTTCACTTCCACGTGCCGGTGGATGCGGAGCGGATTGGGCCGTTGAACACGACCCGACCCGCCTTGACGGAAGCGCTCACCGCGATCGGCAAGCTCGACTACGCGCCCCATCTGGAAGTCGAGACGTACACGTGGGAGGTGCTGCCTGGGGCCGAGCCCGCCGATCTTGCGATCGGTCTGGCCCGGGAGATCGCGGCCACGCAGCAGATGGTGGATCGAATCCGCGGCTAGCCTTCCAAGCGTCCGAATCCCAGGGCGGAAGCCCTAGGATTTTTCAACGCCGTTGATGTAGTATGTTCCCATGCCCGAACCACGGACCATCACCGAGGCTACCGAGTTCATCCGTCGCGGCGAACTCACGCCCCTCGATCTGCTCAATCAATGCCTCGCCCGGATCGATCGCTTCGAACCGAAGGTGCGGGCGTGGGTGGTCGTCGATCGGGATGGTGCCCGCAGTCAGGCCGAACGCCTGACCGCCGAACTGAAGGCCGGCCAGAATCGCGGCCCGCTTCACGGCGTTCCCATCGGCATCAAGGACATCATCGACGTCTTCGACTTACCAACGGGTTGCGGCTCGAAGCTGTGGGCGAAGAGCTACGCCCGTAAGGACGCCTCGGTGGTCGAACGCCTGCGGCAAGCGGGAGCCATCATTCTCGGCAAGACCGTGACCACGGCGTTCGCCAGCTTCGACCCGCCGATCACGCGGAACCCGTGGAACCTGGAGCGGACACCGGGCGGCAGTTCGAGCGGTTCCGCCGCGGCCGTGGCTTGCGGCATGTGCTTCGGCGCGCTCGCCAGCCAGACCGGCGGGTCGATCACGCGACCGGCGAGCTACTGCGGCGTCTACGGATTGAAGCCGAGCTACCATCGCGTGAGCAGCGATGGCGTGATGCCGCTCGCTCCGAGCCTCGACCACGTCGGCGTGATGGCGAACAGCGTCCGCGACCTCGGGATTCTGTTGCAGCCGCTCACGGGCGCGGACGAAACGGCCCCGCGACCGCATCACTACGATGCCGACCCGGACGGAAGCTATTCGCACTTTCGACACCTTTCGGAACTGCCGGGCTTCCTGCCGGGGAAGGCGGACCCCGAGATCACGGCGGCGCTCGCGAACTTGCGCGAGCGAACCAAGGCTGCGGGTTGGGCCTGGAACAAGCTCCCGTTGCCGTCGAGCTTCACGGACGTTCCCGGCTACCACCACACGCTCATGGCCGTGGAAGCCGCATCGTTTCACTTCGAACGCATCGCTCGGCATCCGGAAGACTATCCGCCGAACGTCACGAAGCTGATCGAACACGGCCTCGTCACCACCGCCCCGCACTTCGCAAAGATCACGAACCACCTCGTTCAGTTCCGCGAGGACATCGAACGCACGTTCGTCGATTCCTGGAAGACGCTGATCACGCCCGCGACGGCCGGTGCGGCCCCGAGCGCCGAGACCACCGGCGACCCGGCCTTCAATTCTCCCTGGAGTTACTCCGGCTTGCCGACCGTTTCGCTGCCCATCGGTTGGTCTTCGGACGGCCTGCCGCTCTGTGCTCAACTCACCGGCGACCACTGGTGCGAAGACGATCTTCTTACGGTCGCGGCCATGCTCGAAGACGCGGCCGGTTTCACGCCGCGGCCCCTGCCCTTATGATGAAGCCATGTCCTTCGCCGATTCGCTCGACATCCTTTTTGAAGACAACCACTGCCTGGCGCTGAACAAGCCGGCGGGTTGGCCCACCACGCACTTCGACGGCACCGAAGAAACCGTCGACCGGCTTGCGAAGGCCTACCTCAAGGAGAAACACGGCAAGCCGGGCAACGTCTTCCTCGGCGTCGTGCATCGCCTCGACAAGCCGACCTCCGGCGTGCTGCTGTTTGCGCGAACGAGTAAAGCCGCGGCGCGCCTCAGCGAGCAGTTCCGCGAAGGAGCCATCGAGAAGACGTATTGGGCGGTCGTCGACGGGAAGATTGCCGATACCGGTTCACTCGAAGATTGGCTGCGGAAGAACGACGCGATGGCGCGGGTGGAAGTGGTGCCGCCGGAGTCGCCGGACTCGCAGTTCGCGCGGTTGCTGTTCACCGTGAAGGCCCGGCACAACGGCCTGACCTGGCTCGACCTTCGGCCGCACACGGGCCGCAAGCATCAGCTTCGCGTGCAACTGTCTTCGCGCGGGTGCCCGATCTACGGCGACGCGAAGTACGGCAGCATGCACACGCTCGGCCCCGGCATCGCGCTCCACGCCCGCAGCCTGACCTTCCTGCACCCGATTACGAAGGAACCGATCGCGCTGACGGCCGAGTTGCCGAAGTACTGGCGCGGCCGGTTCGCCCATTTGTTGAAGCCGGCGTAGGAGTCAGGCTGCCACATTGCCACTTCGCGTCACACCCACTTTGGCAGCCTGACCCGTTTCGTACTGGTTTTCATGGCGAATGGGCAAGAATCTGAGCCGTTTCGAATCCGCAGGATGAATGGGCATGACCACCGACGAAAAACTGGCTGCGATCCTCGCCGCGATACAAACAGATCCCGGCCACCGCGGCCTCGCCGAGCTGTTCGCGTATTGTCCGGACGACTTCACGGCCGCGTGCCGGAGCCTGGAATCCCATCCGCACAGAACCCTCATCGTCGCCACAGGCTTCTACATCCCATCCGCCAAGCCGCCCGCGTTCGAAACCGACGGGCCGCTGGGTGCTGCTTTCCTTGCCCGCGCATTCGAACCGCTCGGCTATCGTGTTGAGGTATTGGCCGAAGCGCCGGTCCAACGGGCATTCGATTCCGTTCACCCTCGACCGGATCGCGATCGCGATTACTACGTCGGTCCCAAAGCATTCTTCATTGCCATCGAGCGCGGTGGGCCGGGTGCGGACGGGAGGTGCCGGACGATGCGGGGTGTCGACATCACCCTGCATCTCGATGAACTGAACGAACAGATCGAAACCACCCAACTGGAAATCGGCATCGGCGACGGCGGCAACGAGATCGGCATGGGCAAGATTCCGCACGACATCGTCGCCAGGAATATCCCCAACGGCGACCTCATCCATTGCCGCGTGCCGACCGATCATCTGATCGTCGCCGGGGTCAGCAACTGGGGTGCCTACGCACTGGCTGCGGGAATCTTCGTGCTGAAAGGAATCAAGCCGCCACCGTATCTCTTCGACCCGGACCGCGAACGCGAGATTCTCGAAGTGATGGTGAAGGAGGGGCCGCTCGTCGACGGCGTGACGGGCAAGCAGACCGCGACCGTCGACGGCCTGAGTTGGGACGAATACGCGAAGCCGTTGATCCGGCTTCGCGAGATCTTGCAGTAAGTGGGCTGGGTGAGTTGTGTCGATCGAGGCCTTGTGTCGTGCCGAATTCGAGGCCAAGATCGAATCCGACTGGATTTCTGCCCCTTCTCCCGTATAATCCCATTGACGTTCTGCGTGAATGGATTAAACTCTGATTGTTGGGTTGGTCCAGACACCCGCACTTTTTCGCGCCGCAGGTACTCGCGATTCTTGGGAATCACCACCCGCAGCGCTTCTTTGCGAACTCCCCACGAAACAGCATCCGCATTGCCTCTCGCACGATTGCATCCATTCGAACTCGTTTCGCGATCCCAAATGGATGGGTTGTTCGGCAGGCACGGTGGATCGGAATCGGGAGCTTCAAGCGGACGTTGACTCACCGCACCCGTTTGTGCGAGACTGCGAAGCGAACCGGTTTTCTTCGCAAGCATCGAGTTCTGCTGGCTCGGGCCTTTCGGCCTGGGCAGATCCTGTTTGGGGGTGAGGAGACACAACCCCCTGTTGGCGCGGCGAGGGTTTCGTCGCGTCCCGTTTACAACCCACTTCGTGAGGATTAGCTATGCCCGACGCCAAGGGCGTCGAAGGGTCGCCGGCACCTCGGCCTTCCCTTTTGCGTGCAGCCGCCGCCCGGCGGCCTCTCCCGCGTAAGCCCGGCGAGCCAGGCCCTTCGGCCGGCCCCACATCCGCCCCGGCTCACGCCCCCCCGACCAACCACGCTCCGCCCCCGGTCGAGCGCGTCGATCGCCCCGAGCGGCCTCAGCCGCCGATGCGAGCCAACGGCAACCCCGCACGGCTCGACGACCTCTACCGCATGCCCATGCCGATCCTCTTCAAGCTCGCCGAAAAAGAGGGGATGCACGAACACACGGGCATGTCGCGGGCGCAACTCATCGTCGGCGTCGTTCGCCGCCAGATCGAGCGAGGCGAAGTCGTCCGCGGGTCCGGCACACTCGAAGTTCTGCCGGACGGCTACGGCTTCCTCCGCAGTGCCGCCCACAACTACCTCGCCAGCCCCGAAGACATCTACGTCTCGCCGTCCCAGATTCGCCGCATGAGCCTCCGCACAGGGCTCGTCGTCGAGGGGCCGATTCGCCTGCCGATCGAAAATCAGGACAACTTCGCCCTGATGCAGATCGAACTGGTGAACGGCAAGTCCCCGGATGAAGGCACGGCCGTCACGAGCTTCGAAGACCTCACGCCGCTCCATCCGGATAAGCGCCTGATCCTCGAAACGTCGCCGGACGAACTCAGCATGCGGATCGTCGATCTCGTCACGCCCATCGGCAAGGGTCAGCGCGGCCTCATCGTCGCGCCGCCCCGCACCGGCAAGACCGTGCTGCTCGCGAAGATGGCCAACGCCATCATTCACAATCAGCCCGAGTCCTACGTCTTCGTGCTGCTCGTCGACGAGCGTCCCGAGGAAGTGACGGAAATGCAGAAGTTGGTGAACAGCCCGAACGCCGAGGTGGTGGCGAGCACGTTCGACGAACCGCCCGAGGAGCACATCCACGTCGCGGAAATCGTGCTCGAAAAGGCCAAGCGCATGGTCGAAATGAAGAAGGATGTGATCATCCTGCTCGATTCGATCACGCGGCTGGCTCGGGCTCACAACACCGAGGCGCCCGGTGGCGGCAAGCTGCTCTCCGGCGGCCTCGATTCCAACGCCATGCAGAAGCCGAAGCGGTTCTTCGGCGCGGCTCGCAACGTCGAGGAAGGCGGTTCGCTGACGATCATCGCTACCGCCCTCATCGACACCGGCAGCCGCATGGACGAGGTGATCTTCGAGGAGTTCAAGGGTACGGGCAACAGCGAACTCCACCTCGATCGCCGGCTCGTCGAGAAGCGGGTCTACCCCGCCATCGACGTCAACCGTTCGGGCACCCGCAAGGAAGAACTCTTGCTCCACCCGGACGAGTACGAGCGGATCCGGATGCTCCGCAAGGTGCTGGCCGACATGCACCCGGTGGAGGCGATGGAACTGCTCGTGAACCGCGCGAAGAAGACGAAGACCAACGCCGAGTTCCTCATCAGCATGAACCTGGGGTAAGCTTCGTACCGCCGCAACCGCTCACCGTTTAGCCGCGACGCGGAGTCCTCGGAGCGGAGCGCGGCATCGCCAACACCCCTGCGAGAAGCAGGGGTGTTTGTGTTGGTGGAGGATGCGTCGTGTCCAATCGCGTGACGGAACAGGAATGCGGGTTTGCTTTCCCTACCATTCCCTTCATGCCTTCATCTTTCCGCCCGCGCGTGCTCGCCTTTGCCCAACTGATGCGGTTGCCGAACGTCTTCACGGCGTTCGCCGACATTGCCATGACCGCGTGCGTCGGCGTCGCAGTGCTACCGAGTATCGGCGAAGAGTACGTGCGAACCATCGCGTTGCTCGCGGCGGCGTCTGGCTGCCTCTACCTCGCGGGCATGGTCTGGAACGACGTCTTCGACCTCGCGGAAGACAAACGCGATCGGCCCTTCCGGCCTCTCCCTTCCGGCCGAATCGCACTTCGCACCGCGGCCATCCTCGGCAGCATCCTCACCCTCGCCGGTGTCGGCCTCGCGGTCCTCGCCGGGGCCGTTGGCATCGGGATCGGGTTGGCGTGTGCCATGTTGCTCTACGATGCGTGGTTGAAGCGAACGCCGATCGGCCCGATTGCGATGGCGGCGTGTCGATTCCTGAACGTGATGCTCGGGCTCAGTGCCATTCCGGAGGAACTGCTCGTCGATGGCGTTCGCGTTCACGTGGCCGGGGTGGTCGGAATCTACATCGTGGGCGTGACGTGGTTCGCCCGCACCGAGGCCAGCGCGAGCAACCGCTGGCACCTCCGCGGGGCGGCGAGTGTCATCGGGGTGTCACTCGTTCTCGCGCTCACACTGAAAGCCCGTCTCACAGTGAGCCCCGGCCCGGCCGCGTTTCTGTTCCCGTACCTGCTGGTGGCGTTTGGTTTCTTCGTCGGCTTGCCCGTCGCGCGGGCGATCGGCAAACCGGGGCCGCGAGAAGTGCAGATTGCCGTGAAGCGATGCGTGCTCGGGCTGGTCGCACTCGATGCCGTCCTGGCGACCGCGTTCGTCGGCGCGCCGGGATTGTTCATCCTTTTGTTGTTGCCCCCGGCGCTTCTGATTGGAAAATGGGTCTACTCGACGTAATGCAAACAAGACGGCCGGTGAACCGGCCGCTAAATGAGGATTCACCATGTCTACCGATCGCCGAACCTTTCTGCTTGCTGGAGGTGCCGCCGTGGCCGGACTCATGACTGCCGAGGTCGCGCGGGCAGATGCGGCCGACGATGCCGCCAAGTTCATCGCCGACCACGAGAAGAACATCAAGCCGCTCGAAGTGCAGGCCGGCATGGCGTGGTGGAACGCCAACATCACGGGCAAGGACGAGGACTTCAAGAAGAAGGAAAACGCCCAGAACGAGATCGACGCCGCCCTCTCGAACAAGGACGCCTTCGCCAAACTGAAGGCCATCAAGCAAGGCGAACTCAAGGATCCCCTCGTCGCCCGGCAGATCGAATTGCTCTATCTGGCGTACCTCGAGAAGCAGGTCGATCCCGATCTGTTGAAGCGGATCACGGCGAAGTCCAACGCCGTCGAGCAGCAGTTCAACGTGTTCCGCGCCAAGGTCGATGGCAAGGAAATGCCCGATAGTGAGGTGCGCAGCGTCCTCAAGAATTCGAGCGATTCCGCGGTTCGGCAGAAGGTTTGGGAAGCGAGCAAGGGCGTCGGCAAGGCCGTGGAAGCGGACCTGAAGGAACTCGTCGGCTTCCGCAACGAAGCCGCCAAGAAGCTCGGCTTCGCCAACTTCCACGCCATGATGCTCACCCTCAACGAGCAAAAGGGCGAAGAACTCCTCAAGCTGTTCGACGACCTCGACGACCTCACGAAGGCACCGTTCACCGCGGCGAAGGCGGACATCGACGACCGCCTCGCGGCCAAGTACTCGATCAAGGCCGACGAACTGATGCCGTGGCACTACTTCGATCCGTTCTTCCAGGAATCGCCGGCGGTGTTCAAGGCGGACCTCGACAAGCCGTTCGAGGGCGCGGACATTCAGAAGTTGTGCGAAGACTTCTACGCTGGCATCGGCCTCCCCATCGCGGACGTGCTCGCCCGTAGCGATCTCAAGGAGAAGAGTGGCAAGAGCCCGCACGCCTTCTGCACCGACATCGACCGAGAAGGCGACGTCCGCGTGCTCGCCAACATCAAGAACAACGAATACTGGATGGGCACGATGCTCCACGAACTGGGGCACGCGGTCTATTCGAGCAAGAACATCCCGAAGAAGCTGCCGTACGTGCTGCGGGCGGAGGCTCACATCCTCACGACCGAGGGCGTGGCGATGCAGTTCGAGCGGTTCAGCAAGAGCCGGGCGTGGCTCACCAAGATGGGCGTGAAGATCGACAATGCGCCGGTCTGGGAAGAGGCCGCCGCCAAGGTCCAGCGGAACCAGTTGCTCATCTTCAGCCGCTGGTGCCAGGTGATGCTGCGGTTCGAGAAGGGGATGTACGAGAACCCGGCCCAAGACTTGAACAAGTTGTGGTGGGATCTCGTGGAGCAGTATCAGCAGGTGAAGCGGCCCAAGGATCGCAGCGCCCCGGATTACGCGAGCAAGATTCACATCTGCTCCGCGCCGGTCTACTACCACAATTACATGATGGGGCAACTCTTCGCGTCGCAAGTACACCACGCCTTATCGAAGGAACTCGGCACCAACCCGAACGCGACGATCTACATCGGCAACAAGGCCGTCGGCGACTTCATGAAGAAGAAAGTCTTCGAGCCCGGCCGCACCCTCGATTGGAAGGGACTGACGAAGTTCGCGACCGGCGAAGACCTGAGCGCCCAGGCCTTCGCAAAGGATTTTCAGGGGAAGTAAGGATCATCGCCGCTTGCACTACGACACGACCATGACGACGCGGAAGCCGATCGTGTCCGAGTGCGTGTCCGGAGGGTAAGGCCGGCGAGCCGCGCTGCGGCAGTCGGAGGGGAGCATGCTCCAGCATCCACCGCGGGCCACTCGCAGCACGCCTCGGCCCGGACCGTTGGGGTCGTCTTTCGGGCTCTCGAAGTAGTAGTACTCGTCGTACCAGTCGTTCACCCATTCTTGAACGTTGCCGTGCATGTCGGTGAGTCCGAAGGCGTTGGGCGGGGTCGAACCGACCGGCGCGGTACTCTTGCCGCCGTACTTGCCACCCGAGGCGGCCGTGATCGCATCGTGCGGAGTCAACTTGTCGCCGGAGTGGAAGGCGGTCTTCGTTCCCGCCCGGCATGCGTACTCCCACTCCGCTTCGCTGGGGAGCCGATAGCGGCGGTTGTGAACTTCCTCCTCGTTGAGTTGCGCCAGCCGGGAACAGAACGATTCCGCTTCCTTCCAGTGCAGCGTCTCGGCGGGGTGCTCGCTACTTCCGCCCCGGGATTTACTGTACTTCGCGGAGTTCTTGCCCATCACCTGCAAGTACTGCCCCTGCGTGACGGGCGTGACGGAGAGGTAGAAGGGCCGGCTGATTTTCACTTCGTGCGGCGGCCCTTCGTGGCTGCGGTATCCCGCTTCTTGATCGGAGCAACCCATGAGGAAAGTGCCGGGGGGGATGCGCGCGAAGGTCATCCCGATGGTGTTTTTGACGAGCCGATAGCCGCTGGTGCTGAGGGGCCCGCCGGAGGTGAGCGGCCCGCCGCCGGCAGCGGCGAGCATGACCGCGGCCTGCGAGGCGGCGGCCTCCGTGTCGATCGATTTGCCCCGCGACGTCGCCAGCGCGCCAATCGGCACGTTCACCGAACTCGGGGTCTTCAACGAGATCAGCTTCGAGCCGTCCGTCCCATCCTTGGTGGCGGTGCCGACCGTCACCTGTCCGAGTTGTTCGAGCAAGTGAGTCGCGGTGCGGGGCCGCTTGTCCGGCCGGGTGGCGAGGCACGATTGCAGGAGGCGGGCTTGCGAGTCGGTGAAGCCGTGCGGGCGAAAGTCTTCGATCCAATCGGTGCCCACCGGTGCCGCGGCCGTAGGATCGCGCTTGAGCATTTGGAACCAGATCACGCCGAGTGCGTGAACGTCGTCCGACGGGGTGGGCGGTTCCTTCTTCGCCTGTTGGGGGGAAGCGTAGAGTACGGTCGAGGCGCCGCGGTAAGCGAGCCGCTGGAGTTCGCCGCGCGCCCCGAGCTTCGCGAGTTGCAGCGACCGCACCGATTCGATTTGCCCCCAGCCGAAGTCCGTGACCCACATGGTGAACTTGCCGCCATCGGTGGGATGGAGGATCACGTTGGAAGGCTTCAGGTCGCGGTGAACCACGCCCTTCGCGTGCGCCTCGGCCACGATTCCCGTGAGCCGGCGCATCAGTTTCAGCGTGGCCTCGGGCTTCGCGTGATCGTAGCGCCACTTCCAATCGAGCATCAACCCCGTGAGGTCGTACCCGTAAACGAACGGCGACTCGAGGCACGGCGGATCCGATTCCAGGTAAACGGATCGCAGCGGCAGCACGCCCGCGATCGCGTTCAGTTCGAACGTCTTCTTGAACAGTTCCGGGGCGTGCATCACGCGCTCGCGGGTTTCCGGATCGATTGCGAACTTCAGAGCCGCGGGGGAATCGTCCGGGCGGTTGGGGTCTTCGCCGCGCCAAACCTCCGAGCATTCCCCCAACCCGCGCAGTTCGACGAGCGTCCAACCGTCGAGGCCCGGCGGCTGGTCGCCCGGCTTGAAGCGCGGTGCCCGCGGCGGGAGGAACGGCAGGAACTCGTCCGCCTTGTAGAAGGTCATGTTTTCCGGCGCGGTGTGCCCTTCGGGATCGGAGGGCCGGCGGAACACGAGCCGCACTGCGGCCGGGAACGCCCGCAGGTAATCCGCGAGCGCTTCCTTGGGAACGGAATGCGTCTGCGATAAGTCGACGATCAACTCGCCGACCCGGCGATCGTATTCGTGCGTGGGGCAGGCCGCGAGATCCGAGAGTGCCAGCCGGAGGTCTGCTCCCGGAAGCTTGCGATGCACGTTCTCGTAAGCTGCCTTGGCGATGTCGAGGAGCAGATCGGCATACGGCCATTGACGGCGCAGGGCCTTGTTCCCCTTTTCGCAAAGGGCCTGGCCGACACATTCCAACAATGCTTGAAGGCGGGGCACGGGCATGCCTCCGGATCGGGAAGAGGAGAGACGACTGCCGCGGTTGGCAGCAATGAGCGTGCGAGGTAACGTGAAGCTTACGCGAAATGGCGAACCCGCTCAAGTGTGAATACTCGACTCGGTAAAGGTGGGCGCGGCAAGACACGCTGCGCTTCTCTGGTTCGTCCGTGCGAATGGGATTGTCCCTGCCTGCCAGCCGAGATGAGCAACCCGAGCAAGTTCTTCATTGCACTCTCACATTTCTTGAGATACAACTCGATGGAAGCTCCTCTCATCACGACTCGGATCATCCGCATGACTCGCACTCGCTTCGCGTCGGCGGCCGCACTCGTTGCGGCCCTGCTGGGCACCGTTACTGCTCAGGATCGCCCCGTGGCCCCGGCCCCGCGGGCCATCCCGATTCCCATCGCTCCGATGCCGCACCCGGAACTTCGCGGTTACGTCACGGCGGCCCAGGCTCAAGCCGCGAACCCCAAGCTGTTCAAGAGCGCTCCCGCTGCCGCCGGCTACCTCGGCGTCGTCATTCGCCCCGACTCGGCGAATCGGCCCGTGATCGAGGCCGTCGAACGCGATTCCCCCGCCGACTCGGCTGGGTTTAAGACCGGCGACCTGCTGCTCAAACTCGACAATTCTTCCGTCACCTCCGACGTCGAGGTTCGCGATCTGCTGCGGTCCCGCCTCGCCGGCGACGCACTTTCGTTTCACGTCGTCCGCGAGGGGAAGCCGCTCGAACTGACTGCCACTTTGAATCCGACGACGCAACCGAAGAGTGCCGGGCCGCGCGCCGTCATGGGCATCAACGTGATCCCCATCGACGGCAAGGGTACCGGTGCGAAGGTGGATGCCGTGACCACCGACATGCCGGCCGATAAGAGCGGCGTGAAGGTCGGCGACGTGATTACCAAAGTCGATGGTCGCGATGTGTCGGGCCCCGAATCGTTCCGCGAGTTTATGGCCAACCGCCGCCCCGGCGACATCGTCGAACTGCTCCTCGAACGCAACGGCAAGCGCGAAGGAACCAAGGTCACGCTCGTGCCCGAAGGCGGGAGCGGGCTCGGCGGCCGCGGCTGGGACGATCGCCTTGCCGGTTACTGGCAGAAGCCCAGCTACAAGCTCGCCATCCTCGGCGTCGAATACCCGGACGTGAAGCACAACCCCAAGATCGAGGGCAAAAACTGGGAAGAGTCGATGTTCAGCCTCGGCACGTACCACGGCAAATCCGCCACCGGCGAGACCGTTCACGGCAGCATGAGCGACTACTACAAGGAACTCAGCAACGGCAAGTTCAAGGTCGACGGCAAGTTCATCGGCTGGGTCGAAGCCAAGAAGAAACGCCTCGACTATTCCACCGGCAGCGGCACCGACACCGGCGAGAAACTCAGCCTTCTCACCGAGGCACTCGACCTCTACGTGGACAAGCACGGAAAGGATTCGCTCAAGGAGTACGACGGCATTTTCTTCCTGTATGCGGGAGGCCGGGTGAACACGACTCGCGGCGGGCTTTATTGGCCGCACCGAGCCAACGTCACGCACAAGGGCCGCCGCCTGCCGTACTTCATCGTGCAGGAAGGCGGCACCCGCATGAACGACATCAGCGTCTTCTGCCACGAGTTCGGCCACATGCTCGGCCTGCCCGACCTCTATGCCCGCCCCGAGTTGCCCGGTTCCGAAGGGGCTTGGGTCTGGTGTGCGATGTCCAACCAGAACGGCAACGGGAAGCCGCAGCACTTCTGCGCCTGGAGCAAAGAGATGCTCGGCTGGGTGAAGCCGACCGCCATCGATCCGCGAACGCCTCAGAAGTTGATTCTCGCGCCGGTCGAAGACGACCCCACGCAGTGCTTCAAGATTCCGGTGCGGGCCGACGGCAGCGAGTATTTCCTGCTAGAGAATCGAGCGAAGAAGGGTTTCGACGAATCGCTGCCCGCGGGCGGGTTGCTCATCTGGCGAGTGGTGAACAATCGTCCCGTTCTGGAGGAATCGCACGGTGTCGAAGGTGCGGCCGGCCCGCGGAGTTTCCTGGATGAGGTGCCGTACCCGAGCAAGGCGAACAACGCGTTCACGCCGTACACGATGCCTTCGAGCAAGAGCCAACTCGGCGGCGGCCTGCCCGTGTACATCACGAACATCCGCCGCCTCCCCGGCGACCGCATCAGTTTCCAGATCGGCTACGAGTTTCAGTGATGCAAGGCGCGCGTGCTATAGTGTTCTCACGGCTACTGACAGTCAGGAAAGCAAAATCACGGTAGGAAGGCACCGAACCGATAACCCTTCAGACCCTCTCCCCAACGGGCAAAGGTATACCCACGGTTTCTCGTTGGGGAGGTTTACGCGGAATCGAACAGGTTGGGCAAGAGGCGTCGGGCGAGGTCGAGAATCTCGTCGAGGTTGTGCGTCTGCAAAAGGTCCACCACGGCCAGGAGTTTCTCCAGGCCAGCCAAGAGCGCGGGGGCCGTATCTTTCACGCGATGCTTCATCTGGCGACCGCTCATGCGGATCAGGATGGCCTTCAGAGCCGCCGCGTCGTCGCTGGTGTCCTGCTGGAGGTGCCAAACGGTCAGGCAAGCCATCGACGCGATCGTCAATCGTTTGGCGAATGCGTCGCCCGTCGTCTGCAGCCACTCCTCCGCGTTCATGCCGGCCGTCTTAAGCAACTTGTGGTAGCT
>JAYTGN010000079.1:0-6861 GCA_043733485.1 Gemmataceae bacterium | reverse complement strand
CGGATGAGGGCTTCCACACGGTGGAAACACGAGGTGAGGTCGAGAGTGACCACATAGAAGTGGTTTTCAGGCTGAAAGCCTGGGATTCCTAAGCCCAGGGCAACGCCCTGGGTGAGGTGTGACGCGAGCAGCAGCCTGAAGGGCTGCGACCGGGACGAACGCGAGTAAGGCTCGGAGTCGCACCCCTTCAGGGTGCAGGACTGCTGCCGGAATCCCAGGGCGTTGCCCTGGGCTGAGGGATCCCAGGCTTTCAGCCTGAAGATCGAACAGCCTCGATTTGTTCCGAGTGGCTGAACTCCAAGTATGGTTGGCACACCCGCCGCGATCAGCAGCAGTGTCAAGCCAAGAACGTTCATCTTGGTTTCCTCCGTTTAAAGACAGGGTCACTTCTCGTCGACGGGAATCACTTCGCCCCACCACACCTTCTTCGTCGCCCGCACCCGCGCGAGCAGCTTGCCCTCCAGGCTCACGACCTTGTCGGCGTAGACGCGGTAGAGGTGCTGCGGATCGTTGTTAAAGCCATTGGTGTCGCTCCGAACCAGGGACCAAACGTCCTTGTCGTTTCGCTGCACGTGCAGGTCCCGGTCGGAGAAACGGCCGCAGGCATACTCCCAATGCGATTTCCCGTCGACCTCCTGGGCCTCGATGAGCAGCAGAACTTCGGGGTCGGTCCCGGCCGTGGAGACGAGGGTGAACAGCGCGCCGTCGATCACCCCTGTCTTGGCGGTGGGGTACCGGTAAAGCGGAGCGGGCAGGAGGCGAAGTTCCCATCGCTTCTTTTCGAGATCGACGGTGTGTCCGGAGAACTCTTGGGCCAAACGCCTCAGTTGAAGCAGTCTCGCGGCGGGGGTGGCCGCAGGTGCGGGCGCGCCGGTGAGTTCCTTTCGCGCCAAGCCTGCCTCCGGTTTCCACTCGTTCAGCGAGCCCTTCGCACGGGTCACGAGCAGCTTCTCGGAATCCAGTGCGTGGAGTTCGTGGATGATCTCCCGGCCCACCGGCTTGTTGTGGACCTGGGAGAAAATGCTGCCGAGTGCCGCCGGCCGGCCATCCCGCAACCACAGAAAGACCACGCCCTGCTGAAGGCCTTCCCGGGTCGGGTTGGACCACTCGAAGACGGGCTCCTTTTTGAACTCCAGTTCCTTCTTGACATTCGGGCTCGATTCGACCGCCAACGAATACTCGGTCGCATCCCGGACGTAGATGGGAAGCATCTTCTTCGCAAGCCCCTCGTCCGGTTCTGGTGCGGCGAGCAGAAGTAAACTCAGCAGAAGCATGATCGGCCCTCTTCGACAATTCGGCTCAGCGTTCGGTCATCCGAACGGGTCTGAGAAACAACTCCGGAAACACCAGCGGCGGCGGAATTGGTGGAGGTTCTAGCGGCAGCGTTCCTGCATCGGGGCAGAACGCGGCAGTCGCAGCGAGATCCTTGGTCAACTGGCGCTCGGCGAGCAGCTGTCCGCTCGGGAGCGACAACCAAAACACGGTTCCGTTCCAGCCACCGACCACCAGCGTCCGGCCGTCCGGCGCGAACCCCGCTGCCCCGACTGGAGCAGAGACCGAGTAGGTTGCGAGCTTTCGGCGTTCGGCGATCGACCAGCATTCGACTCTACCGGTCTCGTCCCGCCACGAGCCGAAGGAGACCGCGACGGTCCGCCCATCGGGGGAGATGGCAATGCTGTTCGCCGGTGCCTCGACCGAAAAGAACGCCAAGACCGCCAGCGTCTGCGGGTCGAGAACCGAGAGCCCACCTGCTGCGTCGAGGATCAGCAACTGAGTGGCGTCCGGGGTGTAGGCAATGGCCCGCGCCGCGTCGGGAGCATCGGCTTCAACGAGCAACTCGCCCCGATCGTTCCAGGTTCGCACCCGAGTTCCGGGCCCGGCGGTGGCGAGCCGTTGGCCACCCGGTGCGAACGACACGGCGAACGGCCGGCCGGGGCCGAGTACCCGAGTCGTCCCATCCGGACGGCGCAGCACAACCTCGCGGTCGCGCGCCAGCACGGTTAAAATTCCGCCTGGAGCCGCCGCGGTTGCCCAGGCGCGGGGCTCGGCGGCAACCTTGATCGGCGCTCGATTCTCGGGCAAGTTTTGCCGCGGCACTTCAGCGACAGTAGGATCGGGCGTGGGTTCGATTGCCTCGGGCGTTGCGGCACTGAGCACGGGTCGCGCGAGGAGCGCGGCAACCAACACCAACCGGATCGCATTCCCCCCGCGAAGCCGCCCGGGCCGGCTGGCGTCGAGGAGCATGACCAGGCGACGCTGCAGGAGTCGGGCGCTACGGTTGGCCGCGCAGGCCCCCGGTGGAAGGCACGGCCGCCGAAGTTCGGCCTCGAAATCGACGGTCGCCAGCAGCGCCTCCGCGTAGCGCCGGGGCGACGCCGCGAGCCCACCGACGACCCACGCATCGCAGCATTCCTCCTCGGCGGCTTCGAGCCCCATCCGGGCGAGCCAGACCGCGGGGTGCCACCAGTACAGGCCGGTGGCGAGGAACTCGAGTACGCGCACCCAGTGATCGCGGCGCAAGAAGTGCGCCAGTTCGTGGCCCAGCAGTGTGTCCCGCGCCTCGGGGGAGAGGCGGGCCAACAGGTCGCGGGGGAACAGCACGACCGCGCTTCGCCCCCAACCCCACAGCATTGGCGAACCGATCCCAGTCGCGAGCTTCACCTCGGGCGGATTGGCAATTCCGAGCGACGCGGCAATACGACTCGCAGCCTCGGCCACTTCCGGTGGAACTTTCTCCGCGCGGCCGACGCGGCGTCGGAACGACTCGATGCGACGGCCTTGCCAAACGAACCACGCGACCGTTCCCACGACCCACGCTGCTAACGCCCAGTCTGCAACTCCGGCCAGCCGGTATCGCGTGCCGCCCAGGGGTTCAGACGTTGCCGATTCGATCGGTGGGCGGTTCGTGCCGCTCGAAGAAGCCGAGAACAGACTCAGTTCGTTGGCGGGCGGTTCCGCTTCCCAGGACGCCGGCAAGACGGGCAAGGGAACGCTGAACAGCGGCGGCGTCACCAGCTTCAACAAAACGAGTACCCATGCCGCGTGGCGAATGGAGGCCGAACGGCACGCCAACCCAATGGCCAACGCGAGCAGCGCCAGTACGGCGGCGACAGCGGCGTTGCCAAGCATCGCGTGGACCACGAACACGGTCGATCCTCTCGCCAATCACTTGCGTAAACCGAAATACGGCTGCTTCGGATCCGTATTCACCTTGAGCGACAGTTTGTCCACCTGCCAGACTTCCTTCTCGGCCCAGACCGCCCGCAGCGAGGCGTGGCCGACGAACCGGGCGAACGCGAACTGCCATTCGAGGTCGCCCTTCTTCCCGCGGGCCTCGATCATCAGGAACGCTTCGGGGTCGGTCCCTCGCGAGAACGCGAACAGCGTCCCATCCGCCACACCCTGGCTCGCACTCTCGTAGCGGTAGATCGGAGTGCCCAGCAGCCGGAGGTCTTCCTTTTGCTCCTTGGCGGCGCTGCCGTAGTCCGCGACCACGGAGAACTCCGGGACGAGGGTGCGCATCTGGCGCAGGCGCTCGGCCGGGGTCGCTCCGGGCTTCGGGGCACCGGCCACCGGCTTCAGTTCCACCCCCGCGGCGGCGGGTTCCCAGATTGGCTTGCCGTCGTGCGACATGACCGGCCGGCCCGTCGAGAGCGAGTGCATCTCGGTCTCCATCTTTCGCGTCGGCCCGAAGACGGTGGTGATCGACGCGATGACCTCGGGCCGCCCGTCATTCGTCCACACGTAGATGTCGCCGTAGAACCGGCGGTCCAGCTGGAGGATCCAGCGGAACACCGGCTCGGGTTCGAGCCGCAACTTCTTGTCCTTCCCCCTCACCTCGTCGAGCTGGACGACATACTCGCCGGCGTACTTCTTGGCGGTGGCGCGAGCCTCTTGCTCTTCGCCCTTGGTATCGGGGGCGGGGGGATTGCTCGGCGGCTGACCGAGACCGCCGCCGAGCAGAAGCAGGAGCGTCAGCGAAGCACTCATGGGGAACCCTCTTCGGACTGATCGGATGCCAAGCGGCCCCTCCGGGGCCGACGCTAAACCCTTTCCGAACACGCTCTAGCCAGGCTCTGTTTGAGAACCGCAACGGTGGGAAAGATGCTCTCGCACATTCACCACAGAGGCACGAAGATCACACAAAGAAACACAAAGGATCGAGATGGACTTGTTCCTCTTTGTGGCCCTTCGTGTGAACTTTGTGCCTTCGTGGTGAACTAGCGTTCGCGAATCTTACACTTCTAAAACAGAGCCTAGCTCTTGCGCTTGCCGGGGCGTTTCTTGTCCAGTTCGTCGAGCAGCCCGCGGAGGTTGGCGCGGTCTTCCGGCGTCAGCTTTTGCAAGCGGACGAGATGGGTCAGGAGCGGTGCCAGGTCGCCGTCGTAGAGTTCGTCCGCGGCAGATTGCAGGCGCTTGCCGGCGAGGTCGTCGCGCTTCAGCACGGCCCGGTATTGGTTCGGCCACGTCGTGCGGTCGCGAGACACGCAGCCCTCCGCTTCCAGACGATCGAGCAGTTTCCGCACCGTGGCAAGCAGCGCCGGCGCGTTGTTTCCATACAGCACTTCGGTCAGTGCCTGGACCGTCATTGCGGGCTGCTCCCACAACTCGTTGAGGAGTGAGAGTTCCGTGTCCGTGATTTCCCGCGACGCCCTACCCATTGCATCTGCTCCTGTTTCAGTTAGCCGCTGGCTTGCCAGCGGTCTTCGTCGTACGCGTTGCTTGCAGTGTAGTCGACCGCCGGCAAGCCGGCGGCTAACTGAGATCGACTCATCGCGTTCAGGCCAGCCCGAGCCACCGCCGAAAGAACCATTCCACTGTCAACAGTCCCAGCAGACTGCCCAATAGCCACGCCCGACTCCAGAGTGGCGTGCGGCGAACCGATTGTTCTCCCTCAGCGATGGGGAGGTTCCTCAAGGCTTCCGCAAGCGCGCCGGCGTCGGTGAACTCGCGCCCTCCGGTCGAACGAGCGAGTTCCGCCAGGAACTCGCGGTTCGGCAGCGGGTTCTGCTGTTCGTGCGGGTCGCTCAGCACCTGAATGTCGAGCGAGCTACTGTCGATCTGCGTCTGGCCTTCGTAGGCCGTCAGTTCCAGTTTGAACGCCAGACCGGCCGACCCGTTCGCCAGTGCCTCGGCGAGCGGCAGCGCGAGTGAATGTTCTTTCGTCTGGGGATCGAGGTGGAGTTCGATTTCCTCGCCCCAGCCGGCGAGCGTGCCGGTCTCGCCGGGTGCTCGCGGTCGGCCTGCCGGCCATTTTATCGGGCAGGGCGGCAGTTCCGGGCCGTCGATTTGTCGCGGTTCCAACAGGGCGACCACCCGGTATCGCCCGGTGCGGTTGGCCGACTCGTCGAACGTCTGGGCCCCAATCGAGACCGTCTCGCCGGGACGGTAGAAGCGCTTGTCCGAGTTCGCCACCAGCCGGCGGCGTCCGATCGCGGAGTCTTCCGTCAACCAGTAGATCGCGTTGCGAACGAAGCGGGCGAAGTAGCGGTTGTCCCCGCCTTCACCCCATTGCCGCGTGAAGCCGGGCGACAGTGCGGCGGAGAGCGGCGTGGCCAGCGCCGCCGTTCGCCCGCGGCCATAGGCACCGACTGATAGCAGGGGGGGGGTGCCGATACCGGTACCGGCTTTCTGGGTGCCGAGGAGCGTCCCCGATTGCGGCTTCACCCGCACCCAGTTGTTGCGACCCTGCGACTCCGGCAGAGTTTTGATTGCCGCGCGGGTGGCTCGCTCGTCCTCGAACAGCCGCCACATCGCGTGGAGGTCGGCACCCGCCGGCTCGAGAGTCGCTGGAGCGGCGTCCCAATCGGGTGAAGCGAGGAACTCGACGGGCAGCATGCGCTCGACGGCCGTGCCGGACCATCCGCCGCCGCCGAAGCTCCGCGGGCCGCCCGCCATCAGCAGCCCGCCGCCGCGCTTGCCGATCCACTCTTCCACCCAGACGAGGACTTCGTCGCTCAGTGCCGTTCGCGGCACATTCGACAAGACGATGGCATCGTAAGCCAGCAATTCGGCCGCCGTCTGCGGGAAGGCGAATCCGAGGTGGGCCGTCTCACGCGTCAAGACTCGTCGCGGCTCGCCCCGCGCGGAGACACTGTACACGGTGCATTGAACGTCCGGGTCGGCGAGCAGCACGTCGCGGACGGGAGCGTACGCCGCATCCGAATCTTCGCCGGGTTCCCCCACGATCGTGCCGGGGCGCGGCGCGGCGAACCCGGACTCGCTCGAACCTTCGAGCAAGAGGACGCGAATCTTCGTGCGGTCGAGTTCGATCTCCAGGGGGAAGTCGTTGTTGGAAGGTGCCAGGTCGCCGGGCGGCGGGGGAACGTGAAGCCGAAGTCGCTTCAGGTCCGGCTCCGAGCGGAACGCCACGGATACGGGCTGCACGCCGTCTTGAAGTGTGATCGGAAGGGACTTCACGGTGCGGCGGAAGTTGCCCTTCTCGTCGAGGGCTTGAAGTTGAAGTTCGACGCGACGACCGGCGAAACCGAAAGAACGGAGGAAGACGTCGACCGTGACCTGCGCTTGCTTCCGCGCCTTGGCCGGTGCGACCGCAGCGACGATGGCGACATCGCCCCCGGCCGCGGCGCGACCGACCGGCACCACGTGAACCGGGACGTGCCGCCGTCGCCAGCCGCTCACCATCTCGTCCAGCTTCTCCGGGTCGCGCACCCGGCCGTCCGAAACCACGACGATTGCCGCGGGAGCATCGCGACCGAGACGGCCAGTGAGGTGACGAAACGCGGCACCTAAATTCGAGTCGGCATCGTCTGGCGGAGCGAGTTGCCAACTTGCTCGAAACGCAGCAGGATCTTTTCCGGGTGGCACCGTGCTTCCAGCCGGTGCTGCATCTGCACCGGC
>JAYTGN010000078.1:0-2437 GCA_043733485.1 Gemmataceae bacterium | reverse complement strand
GGCGAGCCTCGTCTGCGTCCGCAACTCGCCACAGTGGAACGCCTACTGGCAACTGGTCGCCTGACCCCCTGACCCCCAAGAAATCTGGGTACACCCCGTGCGACTCGACCTCACTTTGCACTTTCCGCGCGAAATCAACCCTGGTATAGGCCGCGTGAATCGCCCACCTTCAAGGGCCACGCATGCCGCCGGCTTTGACGCTCCAAGACGTTCGCATCCGCTTCGGCGATCGCTTAGCCGTCGATGGCATCTCGCTGGACGTTCAGCGCGGGGAAGTGCTGGGTCTTCTTGGCCCCAACGGCTCCGGTAAAAGTACGACGCTGTCTCTCGCCGCCGGGCTCCTCGACCCGCTCAGCGGTACCATTTCCCTCGAAGGTCTAACCCGTTCCGCCGATCCCGCCGGGTTCGCGATGAAGGTCGGGCTCGTTCCGCAAGAGTGCGCCCTCTACGAAGAAATGACCGCGGCCGAGAACCTCTTCTTCTTCGGCAAGTTGTACGGCCTCGCTGGCAAGGACCTCCGTCGCCGGGTGCTGCGCTCGCTTTCGCGTATGGGCGTGAGCGATCGCGCGGGAAGTCGCGTGGGCACACTCTCGGGCGGCTTGAAGCAGCGCGTGAACTTCGCGGTCGCGCTGTTGCACGATCCGCCGGTGCTGCTGCTCGATGAACCAACGGCTTCGCTCGACTCCGCTTCGCGCGATCGCCTGCTCGCCGACCTCGCTCGCCTGCGCGACGACGGCCACGCGATCGTCTTCTCCACGCACCACTGGGAGGAAGCCGAGATCGGCTGCGATCGCGTCGCCGTTTTGGAACGCGGCAAACTCGTCGCCCTCGGCGCGCCGCGCGAACTGACGCGCCGACCGGCCGGTGCCCGCTCCGTGCTCTACGGCTACTTGCGAACGCGACCGGCACGATTCCTCCTGCAATCCCTTCGCGAACGTCTCGGATCGAAAGCGGATGTGGAAGTGACGGGCCGCAGGTTGAGGTTGGCCTCCGACACGTCCGAGGAACTCGGGCGGGCGCTGGCGAAGGTGCTCGCTGCTGGCTTCGAACTGGAGACGTTTCACACGCCACCGACCGGGATCGAGCGCGGTTTCCATCGCAACTCCGCCATGCCGACCGGCGCGGAGGCGGCATGAACCCACCTCCGTTCTTGCGGCTCGTCCTGATTCTGGCGCTCAAGGATTGGCGGCTCTTCTGGGCCGATCGCCGCGCCGCGTTGCTCGGCTTCGCGGTACCCATCGTACTCGCTTCCGTCTTCGGCCTGATTTTCGCGAGGCAAACCGAGGCTCGCACCGCGACGCGCCTTCCCGTGGCAATCGTGGTCGAAGACGATGGCCCGTTCACGCAGCAGATCGCGCTCGAACTTCAAGCCTCCGACCGGTTGGAAGCCGTCGTGATTTCGCGCGGCGAGGCGGCATCGCGACTGGCGGATCGGCGGCCCGGCGTGGCGATCGTGTTGCCGCGCGGCTTCGAACGCGTGAAAGACTGGCAGCCGGGAACTTCCGTTGACCGACCGCCGATCGAACTGCTGCATCACCCGATGGCCTCCGCGGAACGGCAGTGGGCCGAGGGCGTGCTCACCGAGATCGTGATGCGAAAGTTGTCGCGCGAGAAGTTCGGTGCGTTCGCAACAATCGAGCCGCCGTTTCGCATCGAAGCCGCGGCCATCGGCGGGTCCGGCCAAGCATCGTTCAACGCTTACACGCATAGCTTCTCGGGCATGACGCTCCAGTACCTGCTCTTCTGGGGAATGGAAAGCGGATTGCTCTTCCTGCGGGAACGGCAGCGCAGTTCCTGGACGCGGCTGCGAACGGCACCCGTGCCCCTGGGCGCAATCTTGCTCGGCAAAACGCTTTCGACTGCGGCCATCGCTCTGCTCGTCGTGCTGGTCACCTTCGCCTTCGGATACCTCGCCTTCGGCGTTCGCGTTCACGGGTCGTGGCTCGGCTTCGGAATCCTGGCGCTCGCGGCGAGCGGCCTCGCGGCGGCCACGGGTTTGCTCGTCGCCGCGATCGGCGGCACCGAGGCCCGGGCCCGGAGCGTCAGCATTCTCGTGATCCTGGGCGTCTCGATGCTCGGCGGCCTGTGGTTACCTGCGTTCCTGTTGCCCGGCTGGCTTCGCGATGTCGCCTTGGCCTTGCCGACGACCTGGGCCATGCGCGGGCTCGATGCCGCGACCTGGCAAGGGCAGGGGCTCCTGGATGTGTTGAAGAGTGCGTGGGTCGTCGCCGCGTTCGCGGCAGTATTCCTGGGGATCGCGACAGCGCGGCTCGCGGCCGCCGAATCGCGACGGAGGCGAGGGTTCGCATGAACCGACAAATCTTGTACTCTGCCATCGGCTCACTCTTGCTTGCTCTGGCGGCAGTCGCTCAGCCGATGAGGCCGACTCCGCAATTGGGTGGCACCGTGCTTCCAGCCGGTGCTTCACCTGCACCGG
>JAYTGN010000077.1:0-6895 GCA_043733485.1 Gemmataceae bacterium | reverse complement strand
GGGGATCTTTACATGGCGAACCGGTGATGTAAGTCGCCGCGTTTCGTTTTCAACTCACATCCTGAAGGCACGAAACGAAAAAACCGCTGGTGGTTTCGCGATTTGCATCGCGAGACCACCAGCGGCTGAGACAATCGCTCGGCCCAGGTGAGGGATCCTGAACCGAGCAGTGTGGACCGGGCGAACGGTGCCCGGTCCGAGGTTACAGCTTAGTGGCAGCAGCTAGCCGCCGCACCGCAGGAAGCAGCCGCCCCGCAACCCGTGTCGCAGGTGTCCTTCTTGTGGCAGAGCTTGCCCTTGAGGCCGCCCATGCGGCTCTTGAGCTTGTCGAGGATGCTGGCCTTGGCGCAGCAGGTGCTGGCCGAGTCGCATCCGCCGCAGGCTGGGCCGCAAGCGGCTGCTGGGGCGGCGGGAGCCGCACAAGGCTTCGCCACCATCTTGCAGACCTTGACCTTCTCCTGCACGCAAACGTTCTTGCACACCGTGCGGGTCGCCTGGTAAGGCACGCACTTCTTGGTGTTCACGGTGCAGGTCACGGTCTCGCAGGTCGGGACGCACTTGGTCACGGTGCACTGAGTCGGGACGCACTTCGTCACGCACTCGTAGCTGCACACGGTCTTGGTGACGGGACGGCACTCGTAGGTGCAGATCGTCTTGGTGACCGGGACGCACTCGGAAACCTTCTTGCAAACGGTCACCGGGCAGCACACCGTCTCGCAGATCCGCTTGGTCTTGCAAACGGTCTTGGTCTTCGGGCAGGCATTGCTGCAGCCCGTGTCGCAAGCGTTGGCACAAGGGTCGGCGCACGGGTCGTTGCACTTGTCCTTGTGGCAGAGCTTGCCGAGCAGGCCGCCGCCGGAGCGACCGCCGCGGTTGGCGCCGATGCCGGTGCCGAACAGGCCGCCCTTGTCCTCGACCACTTCCTGAACCTGAACGGTCTTGTGAACCGTCTTGGTCTGCATTTCGGTGACCTGGACCGTCTTCCAGTGCGTTTCGTTCACCGTTACGGTCTTCTGAACGGCAACCCGTTCGTTGACCGTCACGGTCTTCTGCACGGGAACGCGTTCCGTCACCATCTTGTTGACGGTGGTGGTCTGGGTGACCATCTTGTTCACCATCACCTGCTTGGTGACGGTCTCGGGCACGCACTCGTACCGGTAGGCCGTGTACGTTTCCGTGACCTGGGTGGGCTTCATGACGTTGACGGTCTCTTCGACCCACGTTTGAACCCACTCGGTATTGCCAGTGCCGCAACCGCCAGCGGGCGCGGCGCAGGAGTCGCACGAGTTATTGCAATCGCTCTTCTTGCCGAAGAGTTTGCCGCCGAACGCCGCGGCGCTCGAACTCGTGAGGCCGATCAGCCCGATACACACGGCCGTCAGCAAAGAAGCCTTGATACGAAGGATGCTCATGGAATCCCTCACCCTGTTCCGGTCCTAGAGCACTACGGTCCACCGCCGTCGCGACCGTTCCGTTCGCCGCTGACAACGGCAGTCGGTCCCATAGTGCTTGGGAGATCATTGACGCGCCGCCGCAAATGGGAAATCGAACTGGGCAAGTTGAACCGGAAAAGGCCTGGGGTCCGCGCACCGATCTGCGGGTTGACGTTATCCCCCGAGGTGTGACGATTCTGACCGGTGTTCAGACGCGATGCGTTGGACGGGTTAGCGACGGGGTTTTCGCGACTTCACCGCGTAAGAATTACAAAGCGACTCAAGAAACCCGCGGCTCCGTGCGCGGTGTGTGAACGAGTTTCCAACTCGCTCGCTCTCAGCAAGTTGGAAACTTGCCGCCGCGGTGCTTGCCACACAGTCGCACGACGATTTTGCAATGGATGGCTACTTCGTTCGATCGCTCGACGAAAGCGGCTGGCGATCAATCGCCAGCCGATTCGACTTTCGGAGTACGTACGAATTGCAATCGACTACTCGGACGTACCGAACACACCATCGGGGTCGAGGAGTGTCAGACTCTTTCCGGTAACCGAGTTGAGCGTCTCTTCATCCAATTTACACCAGTACTCCGCTCGACGTTCTCTCCAGTCGAGGCTTTTCACTTGGTCCGCGAGCACGACACCGGTTGGGGGATTTCCAGGCGGGATTTGAACTTCAAAGGGATAGCCCTTCGCTTGATTCGTGAGCGGACAGAACAGTGCGAGCCCAACTTTTCGGTTGTATTCGACGGGAGAAAGGCATAAAGCAGGTCGTCTGCCCCCTTGCTCGTGGCCGGCGGGATTCGCATCGTAATCCAACCGAACCACGTCGCCTCGCTCCGGCACTTTGTCGGAAGTCATTTTGGAGCCGTTTCCTTCACAAGATTTCCTTTCCGACCGGCGGGCCGAAATCGACCTTCTCGGGAAGATTCGAGACGGTGACGCCAGCCAGTAAGTCGCTCAGAGACGGTCGCTTACGAACCGCTCGAGCGAGTTTGACGCGGACCTCGTCGTGAGCAACGAGCTCGACGACGACTAAACGACCCGCGAACTGCTCGGGCAGCACCACGCGCGATTTCGAGTCGGCCTTCCGAGTTTTAGCAATCATGCTCGAATCCAATCCTAGCGCTTGAAGTGCCGTTCTCAGTTAATAGTAACAAGAATCCCACTGTGGGCAAGTGGAGTTTCTCGCCCTCCCAGCCCCGAGCGTTCATCGTAAATCACAAAAGGAACACTCATGTCGCGCAAGGCCAGCATCCTGGAACGCACCTCGACCTGGGCCACGCGATGGTCCGGGAGTTCGTGGGCCTTCGCCTGTGCCGTCGGGATCATCGCGATCTGGCTCATCACGGGGCCGTTCTTCCACTTCTCCGACACCTGGCAACTCGTCATCAACACCGGCACCACGATCGTGACGTTCTTAATGGTGTTCCTGATCCAGCGCGGCCAAAACAAAGACTCCATGTCCATTCAACTCAAGTTGAACGAACTCGTGGCCGCCGTGCAGGGCGCGAGCAACCGCTTGATCAACGTCGAGGATTTGACGGAGCAGGAAGTCCGCACCTTACACCTTCACTACGCCAAGCTGGTGGAACTCGCCAAGAAGGATTTGGAGATGAACGTCTCGCATTCGATTGAAGACGCCGAGGAGGACCACGCGCGAAAGCTGGAAGACTGGCGGAGGACGCGAGATGGGGAATGAAGAGGTGCAGAACGCTTGCTTTCCTGTTGAGAAAAGGCCATGCCAGAACTCAGCCGCTTTTTTGGTATCATCATTCGTATGTACATGGAGGTCGGAGCGCCACCTCTGGAGAGATGAAGGTGAGCGCACATCCGATCCACCGCGTCAAATCATTTTCGATTGCGGCACCTCATACTCTGCGTGTGGAGTTCGACGACCAAACGGAGCAGGTCATCGACTTCGGGCCGGTGCTGGCCGGCGAGCTATACCGCCCGCTCCGGGATTTAGCCGTGTTTAACCGGGTGCAAATCGATCCCGAAGTCCACACGTTGGTTTGGCCGAACGGCGCGGACTTCGATCCGGCAACACTGCACGATTGGCCAATTCACTCCGAGGCGCTTGCCAGCCGCGCACGCCAATGGGAGCTAGCGACCGCATGAGGGTCGCCGTTGCTATTCGAACAGCATCTGCCCGGGCGGCTTCGCTTTCGGCACCTTGCGGCCGAGCACTTCGTAAGCTCGCGGCATCGCCACTCGGCCGCGCGGCGAACGCGTGATGTACTGCTCCCGCAACAAGTACGGCTCGATCTCCTCGGAGAGCGTGTCGTTCGCCAGGTTCAGCGTGGCCCCGAGCGCCTCCACGCCGGTGGGCCCTCCGAGGAACGTGTCGATCAAGATTTCGAGGTACTTGCGGTCGTTCTTGTCGAGGCCGTCGCGATCGACCTCGGCCATGTCCAGCGCCGCCCGGCCGATCTCCTCGGTGATCGCGCCTTCGTGCATGGCCGCGGCATAGCTCCGCGCCCAGTGGAGCCGGGCGTTCGCCACCCGCGGCGTGCCCCGGCTGCGGTGCGCCAGTTCGTGAGCCGCAGCGTCCGTGATCGGCGTACTCAACTTCGCCGCGTTCACCCGCACGATCGTTGCCAATTCTTCCACGGAGTAAAATTCGAGGTGCTCGTGCATCTTGAAGCGATCGCGCATCGGCCCCGAAAGCATGCCGCTGCGGGTGGTCGCGCCGATGAGTGTGAACCTCTTCAACTGCATCGAGATGGTGCGGGCGCCCATCCCTTCACCCAGCACGATGTCGATGCGGAAGTCTTCCATCGCGGGGTAGATGAACTCCTCGACGACGCGCGGCATGCGGTGAATTTCGTCGATGAACAGGATCGAACCTTCTTCGAGGTGCGTGAGGAACGGCAGGAGATCGGAGGGCCGGCTCAGCGCCGGGCCGCTGGTGGTCTGGATGGAGGTGCCGAGTTCGTTGGGCAGCACGGTAGCGAAGGTCGTCTTGCCGAGCCCCGGTGGGCCGTCGAAGAGGATGTGCCCGAGCGGTTCCTTGAGTTTTTTGGAAGCCCGAACGGCGATCTCGAGCCGCTGGGCGACCTTCTTCTGGCCGATGACTTCCTTGAGGAACTTGGGGCGCAGCGCGGCATCGACCTTCTTGCGGTCGTCGTCGTCCGGCACGGTGGTGATGACTTTTTCGCGGGCCATGGAGCTGTTCAATCCTTGAAAGCCCACCCATAGCAATGGGTGGGCTTGAAGGCTTCCTCACTTCTTCCGTTTGTAAGTAGTCAGAAGCTGCTTCGTGTCGGCTTTGCTCTCGAACTTCTCCGGGCGCTTGTCGCCGCCGAGTTCGTAGCAGACGACCATCGCGTCGCCGTCGAGCTTGTAGATCGCCTTGATCAGCTTGTCCTTATCGGGGCCGCCGGTCGCCTTGATGTCCATCGCCTTCGGTGCCTTCGCGACATCGACCGTAAACGTACCCACGTCTTTCTCCGTGCCGAGTTCGGCGGTGTACTTGCCGCCCTCGGCGATTTCGAATTTCATCGCCTTGAGGTGTTCGGTCACGTCCTTGCCGCCGAGTTCGGCCTTCACGATGTCCCATTTGCCGACCATCGCCTTGAGGTCGGCATCGGCCTTATCGTCGGCGACTGCGGGAACGAGGACGCCGACCAGGGCGAACAGGGCGAGGCACGAGATCGCACGCATGATGGCTGGCTCCGGAAGATTTGCGGGAACGCGAACGCGCCGTTCGCCACTGAATTGATAGCGAATCGGCGCGCGGAGTGAAATGCCGGTGTGTTTGACTCTCCGGACGAGTCGCGGGCGGGACGCCCGCGGACCCAGGTTACTTCTTCTTCGGCTCTTCCTTCTTGGGTTCGTCCTTCTTCGGCTCGGCATCGGGAGGCAGTGCCGCTTTCAAGAGAGCGCCGGTCGTGCCGTTGTAGATGCGGACGATGCCGTCTTCGCCGCCGGCGGCGACCACCGTGCCGTCCGTGCTGCAGCCCACCGCATAAAGGTAGTCGGTCGCGCCGGGGTACTGCCTCACGTTGCCGCCGTTCTCGGCGTTCCACATGCGTACCGTCGAATCTCCGGACACGGTGAGGAACTGCGGCGTCTTGCCCACGAACAGAAGTTGCGTCACCTGCTTGGTGTGCCCCTGCATGTCGCGGATCTTCTCGCCCTTCTCGAAGTCCCAGACCTTCACGAAATTGTCGGCCCCGCACGAGGCGATCTTCTTGCCGTCCGGGGCCCAGCCCACGCCCATCACGTGGTGCGTGTGCCCTTCGAAGGACTTGACGAACTTGCCGTCGGGCACCGAAAACACCTTCACGAATTTGTCCGCGGCACAAGAGGCGAGGAGCTTGCCGTCGGGGCTGAAGGCGACGCCGAAGACCGTGTCCGAGTGGCCGTTCTTGATGTCGCCGACGAGCTTGCCGCCGGCGGTCTCGAAGATCTTAATCTCGCCGTCTTCGGTGGGTGCGCCGCCGCCCGTGGCGAAGAGCTTGCCGTCGGCGGAGAATGCGATGGCGACTACGCGATCGGCGAAGATGCTGGGCTTGTCGCCGACCGCGCCGAGGCGCTGTTTCACTTCGCCCTTCTCGGCATCCCACAGGGTGAGTTCCTGAAAGCTGCCGGTGGCCAGGGTCTTGCCGTCGGGGCTGAAGGCCATCGATTCGACGAGCGAGATGTGGGCGGCCTTCGCCACCTTGCCGCTCGGCGACTTCAACGTCGGATCGACGAGCGACTTCGCGTAGGTCCAGTCGTCCTTCTTCGGCGTGCCCTTCTTGGCGTCCGCGGGTTCGGACTTGATCGCAAACAGGTGAATCTCGTTGCCGCGGCTGGCGGCAACCGTCTTGCCGTCCGGGGAGATCGCGACGGCCCGCACCGGCTTCACGAGGATCGGCGGCAGGTCGACCACGATCTTCTTCTTAACGCGGGCCATCGTCGGCATCTTCGCGCCTTCCTCGATCCACAGCTTCAGCAGCGACAGTTCCTGCGACGTGAGCGGCTCCTCGCTCTTCGGAGGCATGATCGGCTTCTTCTGTCGGCTACAGAACATAAACAGGTTGCTCTCCGCGGACTTCCCCGGCACCACGGCGACGCCGCGCTTGCCTCCCTTCATCACCCCGGCGTAGGTGCTCATGTCGAACTTCGCTTCGACGATGCTCCCCGAGTGGCAGACGAAGCATTTGTTCTCGAAGATCGGCTCGACGTCTTTCGAGTATTCGACGGGATCTTTCCGCTTCAGATCCACGGTCGGGATCGGCGGCAGGTCCTTGGGGTCTTTCTTTTCCTGCGTCGGCGCGTTGGACGACGCAGTCAACAGAATGGCCAGCGCGAGGAAAGCGAGGGAACGCATGAAACAGCTCCATACAGTTTAGCCGCGACGCGGAGTCTGCGGAGCGAAGCGCGATAAGATCGAACTTGACTGACAGCCAAGGTGGCACCGCGAGTAGAGCGTTTCAGTTTTCTAGAAATAACCGCGGCACAGTAGCCAGTGAG
>JAYTGN010000076.1:0-6898 GCA_043733485.1 Gemmataceae bacterium | reverse complement strand
GATTTGCTGAGAGATAGGCAACGGGCTTCGCGTGAATCACGACGCCGATCAGCTCGATACGTGCAATGAGCCACGGTGCCGGTGCGGCTTGAACCTTGCTCATTCCGTGGCTCAGAAACCCGGCCACTTCCTTGCGGTTCTTGAAGTAGCCGAAGCCTTTTGGATTGAGGAAGTCGACGGCGCTTTCTGCATGAAACTGCCTCATCTTTCCTTCATCCCACGATTCCACTATGTCCGTGGGAACGCCCGTGGGGGGAACATACGGATTGAGGTAGTCTGGTTGCGGAATCGCATCACGCGAATCGTGCTTGAGCGAATCCGCGCTGGGGGGAACGATCATTCCACCCATGCGACCATTCCCAAAGCCCGCGCTATTCACAAAGTCTTCGACCGAGCGTTCGTGCAAAGAGCGGAGGCTGGCGGAACGCGAATTTCGGTATCGCTCGTTCGTATCCCGATCGATTACGTCTTCAAGGTCGCCCAAATAATTAAGGTCCTTCGGCTCGGCCGATTCCAGTTTTGGACGGCTCGGCATCCGTTTCTCGAAAGACTCGTATGGGTATTCTTCGCGAAGCTGAATGGTTTCCCGGCGCTGTTCGATATATGGCACGAACACGACGCCATAGGCCAAGAGTGTCGCCACACACGACAGGGGCAGGTACAGTTTTCGACCGCGACGGGGGGCAAGCAAAACGAACAGCAAGATACACAGCGACAATGCCTGAATGGCCACTGCTGGAAAGACGAGCATCATGCAGATCGGTAGAACCGAGAAGCCGATTCCGAGCCCAATCGTGGCGGGAACCGGGTTCCGCCACTTGGCCACGATGAGGTTGACGGCACCGAGCAGCACGGCAGACAGGGTCAACGAGATGTACAGCATGATTCACCTCTCTGGAGATGACGTTTGCGAGCCGCGGGGATTTCAGAAGTCACGCCTCAGAGTCACTTCTTCCGCGAGGATTTCTTTCGGCCGGTTAACGCGCGGGAGAGCCGCAAACGTGGGAAAGGCCCTCTCTCCCTCTCGGAAATTTCACCAAAGAGGCACGAAGATCACACAAAGAAACACAAAGGATCATGATGAACCTTGCTTCTCTTTGTGGCTCTCTGTGTGAACTTTGTGCCTTCGTGGTGAATTTGCGTTCACGGAGCTTCCGTTTGTCGAACAGAGCCTAAAGCCATTTTCTCGCGCCAAGCCGCAATGGAGAAACCTCACGCTGACCGGTTCTTCTCTTTGCGTCTTCGCGACTTTGCGCGAGCTTTTTCGAGACCTCATACCTCATCTACAACCGTCACGGGCAGGGGCTTCGGCGCGTCGAGGTCGCTCGCATCGAAGCTACCGGTCGCCATCTGTTCGCGGAAGATTGCCACCGTTTCGCGGATGCCATCTTCCAGGCTCGTCTTCGGCAGCGGACCCAGGTCGCGCTGAATGCCCGCATCCGAGAGGTCGTAGGCAATCGCGATCTGCGTGGTGCCGGTCGTCACCAGTTTCGCCGCCTCGGGCAGCACCTTCGTCAACGTCTTGTGATAGTCGGTAAGCGTGATGACGTCGCCGCGGAGGTTGAAGCTCTTCGCGCCGGTGAAGGGCCGTTCCAGGCTCAGCACGAACGCCCGGGCCACGTCGTTCACGTATTGGAAGTCGGACCAGCCGCCAAAGTTGATGTGGTAGGGCCGGCCGAGGAGTACGGCCTTGATGGCCTTGGTGGGTTCGCTGGTCATGCCGAGGTCGCGGCCGACGCCGTAGACGGTCCACGGGCGGAGGCCGATGCTCGAGATGCCGTTGTCTTGGAAGTAGATGCGGGCGTTGCCCTCGTTGCAGCACTTGAGGACGCCGTAGTGCGTGCTCGGCACGAGGGGCACGTCGTCGGCCAGCGGCCAGGGGAACTTGTCCTGCGGGTACTTGTCCGGCCCACCGAACACGGCGGCGGAACTGGCGTAGACGAGGCGTTTCACCTGATCGCCGGCGGCCTTCACGGCCTCGAACACGGAGAGCGTGCCGAGTACGTTCACCTTCGCGCCGAGCATCGGATCGACGCGGCACGTCGGCACCTGCAACCCCGCGAGGTGGATGATGTGCGTGATCTTGTAGGTGGCGATCGCGGCGGAGAGCGCCTTGAGATCGCAGACGTCGCCGGGGACGAACGCAACTTGCTTCACCTGCGTCTCGGGAAGGATGAGGCGCAGGCGGCGGGCGTCTTCCTTCAGGTCGTACACCCAGACCTGATCGCCCTGGGCGAGCAGATTCTTGGCGATCCACGCTCCGATGAAGCCGTACCCGCCGGTGATCAAAACGCGCATGGGACACTCCGGGCGAACCGGCGACGTAAGTCGCTGGGTGAGGGAAATCGTTCGGCAAAGGAAGCACCCGGCGACTTACGTCGCCGGTTCGCCGGTAGGCGGTTCGCTCACCGCCGTCGTTTCCCCTGCCACATTCTCCGGGGCGATCTTCGCCAGCGACACGATCTTGTCTCCTTCAGCCAAATTCATCACGCGGACGCCCTGGGTGTTGCGGCCGACGATGCGGACGTCGTCCACGCGGCTACGCGTCACCATGCCCTGCATCGTGATGAACATGATTTCGTCGCCGTCGCGAATCGGGGCGATACCCATCACCTTGCCGTTCTTGGCGGTCACGCGAACGTCCTTGAGGCCTTTGCCGCCGCGTCGCTGGCGGCGGTAGCGCATCGAAGAACGGTCGTCTTCGCCCTCGGGTTCCTCCGCGCTCGGCTCCGCGGACTCCGCCTCGCGGCTAATCGGTATCGCTTCGGGTGTTTCGTCGTCGCCCCCGACGATGGCCTCTGTAATCGCTTCGTTCGCTCCGAATGGAGTGCGCTTCCCGTAACCGAGTTCGCAGATGGTCATGAGGTAGCCGTCGGGGTCGGCGACGACCATGCCGACGACTTCGTCGTCGCCGATGAGGCGGATGCCCTTCACGCCATAAGTGCCGCGGCCGGTAGAACGGGCGTCGGCCTCGGAGAAGCGGATCGCCATGCCGTTGCGGGTACACAGGATCAGTTCGTCGCCGGGCTTGGTGAGCCCGACGCTGATGAGCGCGTCGTTGTCGTCGAGGCCCATGCCGATGATGCCGCCTTGCCTCGGCCGGCTGTACTCGGTCAGTTTCGTCTTCTTCACGAGGCCCTTGCGCGTGGCCGTGAGCAGGTAATAGCCTTCGGTGAACTCGCGGACCGGGATGATGCCGGTGATCTTTTCCTCGGTGCGAAGCGAGAGCACGTTGGCGATGGAACGCCCCGGCGAGGTGCGGGCCGCGACGGGAATCTTGTACACCTTCAGCCAGTACACCTGCCCCTTGTCCGTGAAGCAGAGCAGGTATTCCTTGGTCGATGCCGTGAAGAAGTGTTCGACGAAATCGTTCTCGCGAAGCCCGCCCTGGACGCCCTTGCCGCCGCGACCCTGCACGCGGTACTCGGTCAACGGCATCCGCTTCATGAACCCTTCGTGTGTGATCGTGACGACGTTCTGTTCGTCTTCGATCAGGTCTTCGATATCGAGGTCGGCATCGTCCATGGAGAACGTGGTGCGGCGAGCGTCGCCGTACTTGTCGCTCATCTGCGCGAGGTCGGCGCGAATCACGGCCTTCATGTTCGCATCGTCGGAAAGCAGCGTCTCGTGGGTGCGAATCTCCTCGCGGAGCTTGTTGTACTCCTTGAGAATTTCCTCGCTTTCGAGTGCGGCCAACTGACCGAGTTGAAGCCGGACCACGGCCTCGGCTTGCTGCTCGGTCATCTTGTAAACGGAGGTGACGCCGAGTTCCGCTTGGAGTGCCGCGAAGGCGTCGGAGCCGAGTGCCCGCTCCATGAGGCTGGCGGCCACTTCCATCTGTTGAAGCCGAACTTTCGTTTCGGAGCGGTTCGGCGAGGTGCGGCAAATGCGAATCACTTCCTCGATATCCGCGATGGCGATCAGTTGCCCTTCAAGCACGTGCCCGCGCCGCTTCGCTTCGCGAAGCAAGTACTCGGTTCGCCGGCGAATCACCTGCAAGCGATGGGCCAGGAACTTCTGCATCATGCCGATGAGGCTGAGCACTTGCGGGCGGCCATCGACGATCGCCAACAGAATGATGCTGATGGTTTCTTGAAGCGACGAGAACTGATAAAGCTGGTTGAGAACGAGGTGCGGGTCGGCACCGCGCTTGAGTTCCACGATCACGCGAACCGGTTCGCCGCTGCGGGCGCTCGATTCATCGCGGAGCCCGCTGATCCCGGCAATGCGGTCTTCCTTCACCAGATCGGTCATCGATTGGAGCAGGCGTTCGCGGGTAACCTGGAACGGCACTTCGCGAATGAGAATCGACGGCGTCTTGCCTTTGCCTTCCTCGATGATCTCGGCACGAGCGCGCAGCGTAATCTTGCCGCGGCCATCGCGGTAGCCATCGACCAACCCCTGACGGCCCATGATGGTGCCGCCGGTGGGGAAGTCCGGTCCCTGGATCGTCGCGGGGGTGCCATCGCTTTGCGGCGAGATCAAGTCGAAGAGCGTGGTCTCGGGGTTGTCGATGAGGCGGATGAGCCCGGCGCAGATTTCCTTCAAGTTGTGCGGCGGGATGTGGGTGGCCATGCCGACCGCGATGCCGTCGGCCCCGTTCACGAGCAGGTTCGGGAACTTACCCGGCAGCACGAGCGGCTCGCGGTACTTGCCATCGTAGTTGTCGATGAAGTCGACCGTCTCGTGGTCGAGATCGGTGAGCATCTCGGCCGCGGGAAACGCCAGGCGGGCTTCGGTATAACGGTGGGCAGCGGGCGGCAGGCCGAAGATGGAGCCGAAGTTTCCCTGGCCGTGAATCAGCTTGTTGCGGAGTACCCAATCCTGGGCCATGCGCACGAGTGCGTCGTAGATGGACGCGTCGCCGTGCGGGTGGTAGCGCTTCATCGTTTCGCCGATGATACCGGCGCATTTGCTGGTGGCCGAGGTGGGCCCGAGGCCGAGGTCGTTCATGGCGACGAGGATGCGGCGCTGCGAAGGCTTGAGGCCGTCGCGCACGTCCGGCAGCGCCCGGCTCACGATCACCGATTGAGCGTAGGTGAGGTAACTATCGCGGAGTTCATCTACGATATCGAGGGGGCCGATGGGCAGGTCGCCCGGCGCGGGAGCGCTCGGAACGAGGGGTTCATCGGGCGGCAATGCGTCGTCAGCCAACGTTCACTCCTTCAACTCAGAACGAGTTCACCACAGAATACACGGAAAACACGGAACGAAAAACGGAGCAAAACGCAAGTGTTTTCTTTCCGTGTGTTCCGTGTCTTCCGTGGTTTAATCTCTCGGTTGCGAATTCCGTGGTTTCCAGTCGTCGTCCAATGCGTTATTTTATGGGAAGTGGTGTGTGCGAACCACCTGCGAACGGTGCGGATTGGAACGAATTTTGACGCCGGAACGTCTCAGGATTGCAGGGTTTGGAGCTCAAAGCGGAACCGTTCAGAAGAGGGGTCGAGTATGCGTGCGATTTCACTCGGGGTTTTGGTTGCAGTCGCAGCCTACGGCTGGGCCGTTCCCGTCGCGATTCAGCCAGCGGATAAGGCTGCTCCGAAGGATACGCGTGCCGCCGAGTTCACCCGCGATCGCTACCTCAAGGTGAAAGTCACCGGCGAGTTCAAGGACGTGGCGCTGCGCGAAATTCTCAAGGAGTTCGCCGCACAGGTGCAGATGGACAAGGAATTCACGCATCCCGTGATGTGGACCTACGCCGATGCTGAACTCGGCAGCAAGTCCCTCACTTACACCTGCACGGACAAGCCGCTCGACGCAGCGCTCATTGAACTTTGCACGAAGTTGAAGCTCGGCTTCTTCGTGATCTCGCAAGACGAACATGCCCGCGACGGTTGGGTGAAGATCACATCGGGAATGGAACGCGGGTTCGGCACGCTCGTTGGTACACCCAAGGCCGAAGATGAAGACGAAACGAAAGCCGCGGCGCGGCTCGCCGTGGCCAAGGAGCAGATCGAGAAGGGCCGCGCCGCCACGGCCAAGGCCGTGCTTAACGGCATCGTCGAGAAATTCCCCAAGACCAAGGCCGCGGCCGAGGCCAAGGCCTTATTGGAGAAACTGGACAAGTGACGTGGCCCTGGCCGATGGGTCGCGACTTCGAAGAGGAGCGCGACGTGCCGTGGATCGAACCGCGACTCGGCGAGCCGGAAGGGCTCATCGGGGTCGGCGGCGACCTCTCGCCCGCGCTGCTACTTCGAGCCTATTCCGAAGGCGTCTTCCCGTGGTTTTCCGAAGGTGACCCCGTGCTGTGGTGGTCCCCCGACCCGCGCGCCATCATCGAACTGGACGGTCTTCACGTCTCGCGCCGGCTCGCCCGCACGATCCGTTCCGGCAAGTTCCGCGTCACCATCGATCGGCAGTTTGAAGCCGTGATGCGGGCCTGCGGCGAAGCGCGGCCCGATGGCACCTGGGTGACGGACGAGATGATCGCGGCGTATAGCCGGCTAAATCGCGAAGGGCACGCGCATAGTGTGGAAGTGTGGCACCCGGTCGAAGAAGCGGCCGGGACGGCCGCGCTCCCAGGGTGGCAACTCGCCGGCGGAATCTATGGCGTCGCTATCGGCGGCTTGTTCGCCGGCGAATCCATGTTCCACACCGTAACCGATGCTTCGAAGGTCGCGCTCGCCGCACTCGTCGAACACCTCAAGAATCGCGGCTACGCGCTCTTCGACGTTCAAATGAAGACCGAGCACACCGAGCGGATGGGTGCCGTGGAGATCGCCCGCGACTCGTACCTGGCGCGCTTGCAAGTCGCCGTGGCAATGGGGAACGTCCGGTTCCGCGACTCGTAACTGCGTTGGGCGAGCGGCAGTTCTTCTGTTACCCATTCCGGGGTGCGTAGGGTGGGCCGGAGCGAGGCAAGGCTTCAGCCTTGCCGAGTGAGGCCCACGGGCATCGC
>JAYTGN010000075.1:0-6902 GCA_043733485.1 Gemmataceae bacterium | reverse complement strand
GGTACACACTCAGCGCGATCAACGATTCGTTCGCAGCCGATACGGCACTTCCAACCCGTGGCGGTCCATGAGTTCCGGATCGGCGAGCAGTTGCTTCGCGGGGCCGTCGGCGAGCAACTTCCCTCCATCGAGCACGATCACGCGCGAACACAAATCGAGAACGAGTTCGAGATCGTGGGTGGCGATGAGCTTCGTTCCGGGAAGGGATCGGATCAGGCCGAGGAGTTCGCGCCGGCCGCGGGGGTCGAGGAACATGCTCGGCTCGTCGAGTAGGAGCACCGCGGGCCGCATGGCGAGCACGCCGGCGAGCGCGGCCCGACGCTTCTCACCGCCCGAAAGTTGAAACGGCACCCGCTCGCCGGCGTCCGGCAGACCCACGGCTTGCAATGCGGAGGCGACCCGCTGCTTCGCATCGTCGACCGTCGCGCCCAGGTTCAACGGCCCGAAGGCCACGTCTTCCGCAACGGTCGAGGAGAAGAGTTGATCGTCCGGATTCTGGAACACGACGCCGACGGTCGCGGGCAGATTCCTGCGTTGCTTCGGATCGGCAGGATCGAGGCCGTTCACGGACGCCTGCCCGAGCTTGCCCGAAAGCACGCCGCAGAGCCGTAGGAAGAGCGTCGTCTTCCCGGCACCGTTGGGCCCGACAATCGCAACGCACTCGCCCGCTTCCACGGAAAACGAAACGTCGTCGAGTGCCGTGCGGCCATCGGCATAGACGTGGCTCAAGTGCAGGGTGGAGAGTGAAGGCTGAGGAGTCACGCGATGAACAACCTGTCCCAGACGACGAGCCCCGAGGCCGTCAGAATCGCCAGCAGAAAGAATACGACATCGTGCGGCTGCGTTCGGAACTCGGCGAGCGTGTGGAAGCGGCCGTCGAAGCCTCGGCAGCGCATCGCGTCGGCCACGCGCTCGGCGCGATCCGAACCGCGAACGAGAACCGCGCCGACGACGTGACCCAACGTGTGGTAGGTGTGTCGTGCGAGGCGGGTGCGGAAGCCGCGAACCCAGAGGGCGACGCGGAGCCTGCGCAACTCGTCGTTCAACAGGAAGGTGTATCGGTAGGCGAGAAGTGCGAGGAGGACGAGCACGCCGGGAATTCGGAGCCGGCGAGCCGCAGTGAAGGTGTGGTGGAGCGGTGCGGTGCCGACGAGAATGAGCACGAAGCTGCCGATTCCGAGGCCGCGACAGAACACGGCCAATCCCGAGATCAGCCCGCGTTCGGAGATGGGGAATGAGAACAGTTCCCAGCCTGGCCCTTCGAGCGTGAAGGGCAAGATGATCACGAAGGGCAACGCCGCCAGTGCGAAGACCGCGAGCCGCGTCTGGATCCACTTCGCGGATAGTTTTGCGAGCGCGAGTAGCAGCAACCCGAATGCGAGGGCCGCGACCGCGGGAGCGAGATGATCGAGGGAGGCGGTACCACTCACGGCAAAAAAAAACGCCGCGAGCTTCCAGCGGCAATCCCACTGGGCCAACGGCGAATCGGGAATCGGTTGATGTCGAAGGGCGAGGTTCATGTTGGCTCAAGGCGATGGCTTCTCGCAGTTCGTTGTACCGTCGCAGCGGCCAGCCGGTAGCAGGCGCTGGATCGATTCGACTGTTGGCTTCCCGGGAAGATCGACGCGACGCAGGCCCGCAAGCGAAGGCACGCCGATGACAACGGCCGGGCCTTCGCACTCGGGGAACACCTCCACGCGAACGCAGACACAACCCGCGACCTCCTTCGCGGGTTGGCCGACGAACACGATCAGCGGCTTCCCTTCCGCCAAGGCCTTCTTGTAAGACTCGGCATAGCTCGCCTTCGGAGAGGCGAATGCCAATGCGAGGGCTGCACGAGCGCGAAGGACTTCCGGCTCGACCGAACTCGCACCCACGCTCAGCATCGCCGCGAGACTCAGAATTGCACGTATGGAATGTTCCTCTGAAGGGTGAAAGGGTGAGTTGAAACCCGGTTTCTGCTTTGGAAACCGGGTTTCTCGCCGATGGAACAGAAACCCGGTTTCCAAGGCAGAAACCGGGTTTCGGCCGCATACCAGTTCAGTTTGCGGGCCGGGAAGCCGACCGCGTTGCTGAAGGACCATGAGTCGCCTTGTTTCAGCATGCGGTCCAAAATGGTCGAATCCGCCCAGAAACCGGCGGGCGATGGGTCGCCGAGGCCGCGAGGGCCGGTGTGAGCGTTCGGGCCCCACGAGTTCAACAGGAATGCTCCGGGTCGAGGGCCGCCGCGAATGCCGACGATGGCCATGCAGTGGGCCCAGGTGCCGCTTGCCCGGCAGAAGCCGTCCGCGTCGCGATGCATTGTGAAACCCTGACTGCTGCACACGGCCACCGGATACCCGTTGCGAATCGCGGCCCGACATTCGTCCCAGTTGCGAACGTTCGAGGCGCTCCTCACCGGGTGCTGCTTCGCAATCGGTTCGAGGTCGTCGGGCACTCCGCGCGCTCCGAACTCGCGGCATCGGGCCTCGTCGTAACTGCGCAGGTCGTGGGTGCCGAACTTGCCGCGAGCGACGACTCCGAACCGCGTGACGAACTGAGCGGCCCAGGCTCCGATGCTGCCGTCGCCGCGAATGGTGCCGCCGCCGATCTCGACGCGCGATCCGCCGTAGATCACTTCCTGTGCCAGATCGCGATATTCTTCCGAAGCACCGTTGGCGATTTGAACGCAGAGCAAATGCTCGATGGCGGACGCGGTACCGAACCCGACGCAACTTCCCACGCTCTTCTGATCGCGGGCCGGCAACAACTCGCCGGTTGCCTTGCGGCACGCCTCCCAGAGGAAGACATCGTCCGGGCCTTCGTAAACGGCACCGAACGCTTCCGTGTCGCAGAAGCGCCCGAACCGCTGACTCTCGGCGATGGCGCTCACTTCGCGCGGGTCATCGACCCAGCCGAAGGCGCGTACCGAGTCGTCGGACGGGGGCGGCTCCGCCTCGCGCGTGGGAAGGCGGAACGCGCCCACCGCGGCACCGGCCACGAAGATCGCAGCGAGGAGTAGGCTTCGGCGTTTCATTTGGCGGCCTCCAGGGATGAAGCGATGCGGGCGAAGAGTTGTGCGGCCTTCTTGCGGGCCGCGGCATCGAGCGGTGCGTCGCCTTCAACCGGCAGTTCCTTCGCGATCTCCTCGGCGATGCGCCTGCGAATCGCAACCAAAGCATCGGCGGGAAGCAGCACGTTGGCCGCGGTGCGAAGTCGAGCCGCGAGATCGCCGGCCGACTTCACCTCCGGGAGGTCGACGAACGCGACCGCCTCGCGATAGAGCGCCGCCAGTTGAGCGAGGTGGGCCAGCTTCCCAGGCAGAAGATCGGCCGCGAGCAACTTGCGAAACTCCGCCGCGAGCACGTCTACCGGTTTCGGCGGCGGGATCGGCTGCGGTTCGCCGACCACGACCACGCACTTCGCCGCTTCAGAAGGAACGTCGCCCGCCGCGGTCCAGGCGAACACGACGTAGCGGCCCGGCTTCGGCGAACAAAACAGCGCCGTCTTTCCATCGGGAAACGGAACCAGATCGGCGTCGTCCGAAGCGAGCACCCAGCGAACGAGTTTGCCTTCGGTGGTCGCGGTGAGTTTCACGAGGCGGCCGGGCGAGGCGTTCACCTCGGCCGGCAATGCGATCGTCGGCATCCCGAGGGATGCGGCCAGGAGCAAAGATGTCATGGTGAGAACCCGGGGATTGAGGTGCGGAGTGAGATGTGAACGGAAGTTCATTACCTTCCGCTTTCCGAGATGCAAGAAAATTCCGCGTCGGGTCCCCGACATTTCTCGAAGTGCTTCGCCCGATAGAATACTGCTGGAAGCCAAAATTTCTGGGTGGCACCGGCTTCCAGCCGGTGCAATCGCCGAACACCGGCTGGAAGCCGGTGCCACCCAGAATTGAACACCGGCTGGAAGCCGGTGCCACCCAGAATTGATGAACCGGCCCGTTCCACCCTCGTTTCGTGAGTGACCGCATGTCCATTGCCGACCTTCGCGTGATTGCCGAGCCTTCCGTCTACGTTCTTGGGCGGCAAATCATCGACGACACCGAGCTCGATCGCTTCCTCGGCGACCACGGCGTGACGTGGGAATCGGACAGCGAGATTGCCGCGGAGGTGGCCACCGAGACGGCGGGGCGATTGTGTTACATGAGCTTCGCGAAGCCGCGGCCGGGCGGGAACGCCGCGTACCTGCACCACATCAAGGAAGTGGGGCACGGCTCCGTGCTCGAACACGCGGTGTGGAACCTGCTGTTCACCGGGGTGTCGCGGAGCCTCACGCACGAATTGGTGCGGCATCGCGCGGGGATGGGCTACTCGCAGCTGTCTCAGCGCTACGTGGACGAATCGGTTGCGGAGTACGTGGAGCCGGACATCATTGCGGCCGACCCCGAGTTGCACGCGCTCTGGCTCGATGCCGTGAACCACGCTCATTCGGCCTACATGAAGCTCGCGGAAGGGCTGAATGCGAAGCTGGCCGACCCGCTTGCCGCGGCCGCCGCGATGATCCCGCCCAACGCCGACCGCACGACTCGGCGCAAGGCCGCGCGACAGGCCGCCCGCAGCGTGCTGCCCAACGCCACCGAGACGAAAATCTTCGTGACCGCGAACGCACGGGCCATTCGCCACTTCCTCGAAATGCGCGGGAGTGCCCACGCCGAGCCCGAGATTCGCAAGCTCGCCTGCGCCGTGTTGGACGTGATGAAGAAGGAAAGCCCCAACCTCTTCGGCGACTACGAGAAGATCCCACTGCCCGACGGCACTTTTGAAGTGACCACGCAATTCAAGAAGGTGTGAGGTGTTGATTCATGCGCGAACGATGGGTTATGATGGAAGCGAGGAGGAGTGATCATGCAGAAAATTTCGATCGAGGGGCCAGCCCTGGAGTCTCTGCGCGAGCAGCGTAAGCGCGTCGAGGTCTGTGACCCGGAAGGTCGGATCGTGGGCTATTTCGAGCCGAGCAAGTTTGCCGGCTTCGTGATGCCTCCGGATCCAACCGACGAGGAACTCGCGGAGAGCGAAGAGGGTGAGACTTACACTCTCGACGAAGCCTGGGCAATGATCCGTCGCGGAGAGCTTCCGTGACCTACAGAATTCACTGGACCAAAGAAGCGATCAATCAACTCGCCGCAATCTGGAACGCTTCGCGCGATCGAGAAGCAGTCACCGAAGCGTCCTACCGGATCGACCAGCTTCTTGCTGTTGCTCCAGCCGATCAAGGCGAGGAACGGCCACCTCGCCATCGCATCATGTTCGATTCTCCCCTTGTCGTGATCTATAGAATCGACGAGTCTAAAAACCGAGTTGTCGTCGTGAATTGCCGCCAATATTGAATTACTTCTGCAGCTTTCTATCCGGGTCCGCCAGTCGCGCGAACACGACGCCGTTGCCCTTCGTCACGATCGCAATCGTGTGCTTGCCCTTCGACAACACCACCTCGAACGAACTCTGATCGGGCTGCACCTTCGAACCGGTTCCCTTGGCCGTGCCGAGTGGCTTACCGTCGAGGCGCACCTCGAAGTCGGCGGACGAACCAAGCATCAACCTGGTTTTGAAGTCGTCCGGAACGACGATCTCGGCCTCGATGACGGCGGGGCCGCCCTTCGTGTCCGGCACCGCGATGCGGCCCGGCACGCCGAACGATTTCTTCTCGCCGTTGATGCTCACTTCCGTGAGGAACGGATTCGCCATCACGTAGCGAACCATGTCGCGGAAGTCCTGAGGCGTCATGTTGTAGCCGAGCCCCTCGGGCATGAGGCTCTTTTCGACCGTCTGCACGGGGCCTTCCAGATCCGCCTTGGCGATTTTCTTCACGACCCCGTTTTCGAGCTTGAGCGTGATGAACTTGTCGTCTTCCTCGGCGAGTACGCCTTGCTGCACGGTGCCGTCTTGAAGGCGGGCGATGCGCAAGAAGTACGGGGCCCCGATCACGCGGTTGGGGTCGATGACGTTGGCGAGAATGTACTCGATGTCGCGGCCGGCTCCATCGAGTGCCGGGCCGACATCCGGGCCCTTGCCGTCGAACTTGTGGCACTTGCCGCAGGTGTTCTCGAAGACGAGCTTGCCGCGGGCGAACGAACCCGGCGCTTCGTGGAGCGAAGCCCGCGTCTTGTCGATGAGATCGTTGAGTTCCTTCGGCGTCGGCCGGGTCCGGCCCCACGCCTTCTCGATCAGCTTGTTGATCTCGGCGTCGTTGAATGCCTGGATGCGGAGGATCGTGTTGTCCGTCACGGCGGTGCGATCGACCTTCTTGGCGTCCATCGCGGTGAACAGCGCCCGCGCCCACTCCTTGCGGGTGGCGAGCGTGTTGACGGCTTCGCTACGGAGTTCTTTGGGAAGGTCTTTCCACGTCGTGAGAAGTGCGACGGGAATCTTCGGGTCGTCGAAGGAAGCGAGCGCTCGCACGGCCTCGACACGGACTGCGGCGATCTTCTCGCGGGAGACCAGATCGAGCAGCACCTTGACGCCCTCGGTCGGCTTGAGCAACCCGATTTGCCGGATGGCCTCGATGCGGATTTCATCCACAAAGACCTCATTCGTCGCGGCATCGACGGCCCGCTTGATCGCGGCCGGATCGCGGAACGAGACGGCCAGCTTGTTGGCGAGCGCGACGAGCTTTGGGTCTTTGCGAAGTTCCGGTTCGAGCGTGGCCCAGCCTTCCGGTGCGTTCACGGTCTGCCCGGCGAGCGCGATCACGAGGCCATCCAAGGCCTTCTCGCGGCTATTCGCGTCCTTCAACTTCGCGACGAAGTCGATGCACAGTTTGAGGTCCTCGGCCTTTCCGGTGGCAACGAGCCGCCGCATGACCTTGGGAACGATCTGATCGCGAACGAAGACGTTGTCCGGCGACTGCTCGGCTAGCCAGCTCAACTCATCGACCAGCGGCGAGCGGCCGGCGTGAGCCGGCTGTTCTCCGGGCTTACG
>JAYTGN010000074.1:0-6906 GCA_043733485.1 Gemmataceae bacterium | reverse complement strand
CGGATCAACGCCGAGGATCCGGACAACGATTTCCGCCCGAGCCCCGGTACGATCAAGACGTGGCAACTGCCGGGCGGCCCCGGCGTGCGGGTCGATTCGCACGTGGTCGCGGGCTATCGCGTGCCGCCGAACTACGATTCGATGGTGGCGAAGTTGCTCGTGTTCCAGCCGACGCGGGCCGAGGCGTTCGCCGTGATGAAGCGGGCCTTGCGCGAGTTCGTCGTGGAGGGCATCCACACGACGATCCCGATTCACCAGCGCATCTTCGAGGCGAAGGAATTCGTGGAAGGGAACGTCGACACGACGTACATCGAGCGCGTTCTCATGCCGAAGAAGGGATAGCTCGACGACATATTACTAGGACGGAGTGCCGAAGTGCGTCACCGCCTGCTCCAGTACTTCCTCTCCGACTACGGTCAATAGCAGCAAGTAGAGCAGCCGGAGTTGGTCCATATCTTTCAAGCGGTTCCCCACGTTACTGGCGATCTTATCGACCTGCGCGCGGGTGGCGGTTTGCTCCTCCGAGGTCATGTTTTCAAGCAGACCGAAACAGTACGACGGCAGGGCGATGGCGATGTCCGCGAACTTCAACTTCAAAGGGTCTCTCAGCAGTCGTGTGGCTACGACTACGTGACGGTGCAGTCCCTGGAGGCGATCCACCGCCCGATCCACGGCGGTCAGGATTACCTGCAGCGCGATGTTGAAGCCGACGGGCACGTCGCGATCGCCGACGCGGACGTTGAAGAAGGACGAGCGAAACAGAGCCATCGCGCCGAACCCGGCGACGAGGACGCGGAGGAACCGCAACCGCGTGTCCGCATCCCAGAAAATCGTCGGTGCGGGGCTCGGCACGAGCGGTTCGGCTTCCGCGGGTTTGGTCTTTGCCTCGTCGTTCGGTTTGGCCTTCGGTTCCCCGGCCGTGGGTGTCGCTGGCTGCTGCGCGGGGGGTGTCGTATCGACCGTGAATCGGATGTCGCCGGCGTAGAGGATCGTCAGGGCCAGGAGCCCGGCGAGACCATTCACGGCAACGTACGCCACGCCGGGCGCGGACTGCACCGCTCGCCACGGATTGGTCTTGTACCGGGACACGAGTTCGCCGGCTCCAACTATCCCGCCGACCAGGAGCACGGCCAAGGCGTCCGGCATGCGGAGGTCGTTCCACGCATTGGGAGCGAAAAAATTGAGGTGGTGCCCAGCCGCCACGATGAGTCCGATTGCGAGGAGAAGGGCGAACGCGGAGACGAAGACCATCGCGGCCGTTCGGAAAAGCGGGTGCATGGGCGGCCCCTGAACGAAAGTGAATTGGCTGCGGGCTAGGCCAGCGGGTTCTCAAGTGCGGCCTTCCCGGCCGATGTCAAAATAACCAGACGGTCGTCGGTGTCCGGAATTGGTTTGCGCTCGACCAGCTCGGCTCCTTCCAGACCCTTGAAGGCGGTGATGAACTCCCCAACCGAGTGCCCCGCCTTGCGAACCTGGCGGATCAATTCGTTGTATGGCACGCCCTCCACGGCGCTGGCTGCGGAGTTCAAAATGACCATCGGAAGGTCGGCATCCACTCCCGGGCTATCGAGGAAGCTGCCGAACAGGTCGAGTTTCTGAGCGGCGCTGGAGCCTTTACGGCTGCTGGATGGATTGACTGGCATCATGGTGAACCTCCCGGTTCGGCCGGACTCTGCGATCGGGCATGAGTTGAATTGTACCGCGCGGCGTTCGCCGAGTCCAAGCTACCGACCGTTCCGTTCCCGGCAGCGACGCCGTGGCGGCCCCATCACGAAACTTCGCCGAGCGACGCGATTTTAGATTGTTCTTCAAAGCACGTCGTACACATGCCATGCGTGAATTCCGCACCGGTATGGGTACTCAAGTAGGATTCCAGGTGCTGCCAGAAGCCCTGGTCGTCGCGGATCTTCTTGCACCAGGCACAAATGGGGACGAGCCCCTTGAGGGTCTTGATCTCGGCGAGCGCCGCCGTCAGTTCCTCGACTGCGACCTGGAGCTGCGCCGTCCGCTTCGTCACGCGTTGCTCCAGATCGGCGTTGAGTTCCCGGATCTGCTCCTCGGCCAGTTTGCGGTCGGTAATGTCGCCGATGGACCCGGCCATACGCGTGGCGATCCCCTCCGTTTCGTCCCACACCGCTTGCCCCCGGGCGCGATACCAGCGATAGACCCCAGACTTCGTCAACATCCGATATTCCGCGTCGTAAGGGATACGCTCCTCGAGGTGCCGTTGGACGTGCTCGAATACGCGGGGGCGGTCGTCCGGATGGATGAGTTCGGACCAGGTCTTAAATGTTGGCGACAGTTCCGACGCCTGGTAGCCCAGGAGCTCGCACCAGCGGTCCGAAAAGTAGTCCTCATTCGTCGGGATTTTCCAGTCCCAGATGCCTTCGTTGCTGCCGCGCACCGCCAACTCGAAGCGGATCTGGCTGACGAGGAGGTCTGCTTCGGCCTTCTTGTGCCCGGTGATTGCCGCCGCCAGGGTCAGTGCCGTCATGGTAGCCAAGCCCGTGAACGTTTGCAGCAAGAGGAGGGATTCCTGTTCGAAGTCGCGGACGAAGGGACCGGAGCCGAGGCTGGTTGCGTAGACCGCGATGCCGGACAAGAGGAGCGTCGCCAGTGCCACGCCGCCGGGAACGAAACGGAACGCGATCCACACCAGGAACGGCAGCGGTAAGAAAGCCAGCGGATACTCGCTACCCCCCCACGACGACGGACCGAAGAAGACGATGACCGTCAACAGGGAGAACAGAACGATCGATCCGATGCCTTCCGCCAAACGCCAGGGCTGACGGTCGAGTTGTGGTAGTCGATGCCAAGTGAGGAGCACGGGGGTCACGACGAGTACGCCGAGCAGATCCCCGAGCCACCACGTCCGCCACGAGTTGAGAAACGCCGCTGAGTCCACGACGCCCGCAAGGTACAGGCTGGTAACGCCCCAGGTCGGGGCCAGCAAGCAGCTCAATGCCTCGATGGCTGCGAAGGAAAGGATCGCCGAGCCGCGTTCGAATAATCGACCCGACCCGACCCAGCGTTGCAGCAAAAAAGCTCCCAACAGCGCTTGCAGCGTGGAGCCAACGGCAATGCTGGCCGCGAGCAGCAGGCTCGTGAGCCCGACCTCCGCAATCGACGCGGTGAGCGAGATCCAAACATTGACCAAAAACGCCCCCAGCCAAACGCCGGGCCAGACCCGCGGACCCCACCACAAGAGCCCGGCCAAGGCGATCCCCGAGGGGGGCCAAACGGCAGTGGCATATCCGGGGGGAATGGCGAGCATCAGCCCGAGCCAGCCCATCGCGAAATAGGCCACGGCCAGGATCGCGACTTTGAGAATGGAATCGAACGTCAACAGACTTCCTCCCGGTCGCACGTTACATCAAAGCCGGTTCGCGGGGGTCGACCGCGATCACGCCGCGAAACGACTGCAGAACCTCGACCACGAAAAGGAATTCGTTGAAGTGCTCCATCATCGGGTCCGGCGTATCGCTCCACACTTCGACCCGCCGGGCACACGCCGCAATCTCCGAGCCATCGATCGTGCCGGCAATTTTCTCCGCGAGTTCCGCGGATTCCACGAGCACGGCCGGTTCTTCGTTCAAACGCAACTGGATATCCCAATCGCCCTTGGCAACCGTGATTAGTCCAGGACTCATGCCCACGCCGTAGCCGGGAAACTTGGCGCGGAGCCGCACCGCGACCTCGTCGAGCGTCAGGTCGGTGGCTGCTTGAAGCAATCCGAATGCGCGGTACATGGGCGACCCCGATTGAAGTGGCGGAGCACGACTGATTGCGACAGTGTAGCAATCGTGCTGCTGGAAAGCAGGAATTCCGCCGACACGACCAACGATAGCCGAAGTTGACCGTTTGACCAAGCAGTCCCACCATCCAGGAGGCAAACGATGAAGCGCGCTCACGTGTTCGCCATGCCGCTCGCATTCGCAGCGGCGGCTTTGTTCTTCTCCGCCGGCTCGGGCCAGGAGGCTCCGCCAAAAGCGCCACCCGCTGCGGGAGCCACGACGGCCACCACGGCGATTCTCGATCAGCCCGCGAAGATCGACAAGCCGATCGACTCCATCTCCGTCGCCGAGTTGTTCCGCAAGCTCAGCGACCTCCACGGCGTCACCTTCCGCCTCGATACGGGCTACTTTCGAGAGAGGGTTCTGAAACCATACGAGACCAAAGTTTCGCTCCCCATCGTCAAAGGGTTGTCGGTGCGCGACGTCCTTCAAGAAGTGATCGCGGGAATCAAGGAAGATAGCGAGTTCGTCATCGGCATCCAGGTGAGGGGTTCGCAGATCATCCTCGGCAAGAAGTTCATTCCCCCTTCCATTCCCGGGGCTCACAAGTACGGCGATGGACCTGAGCCGATCATTCCCCTGATGGATCGCTTGGAGATGATGTACGGCCCCACGGTTTCACTCGCCGTGGAGCAAAAGCCGCTCGCCGACATCGTCCATCAGCTTCGCGAATCGAGCGGAGCGAACATCGTGGTAGACCCCCGCATCAAGGAGAAACTGACCACGCCCGTCACCATCACCGCGAACGATACCCGACTCATGACGGTTTTGAAGATCGCCAGCGACATGTGCGACGTGGCCCCCGCCGTCGTGGACAACGTCTACTACATCACGTCGAAGGAGAACGCGGAACGGCTCACGACTCAGACCGAGTTGAACCTGTTCAGCGAGCGGCAGGTCGCGATTCCAGCCGGTTACGTGACGGACGGGATCACTCTCTTCGAGAAGCCAGCAAGCCTGAAGCCGGCCGACCCCATGAAGTTGCCAGGACAAATGGTTCCGTCGCGCGTTCCCGAGAGCGTGGTGAAGCCGGCTGCACCCGCGCCGGTCGAGAAGAAGTAATCATGCCCGGACGACGCGGTCCCAGCCGGCGCGGATGCTCTTGGTCGCGTTCCGTGTGTCGACCACGAGCTTGCTGTTCATCACGATGAAGTCGTAGTCGTAGGCCGTGTGGTCGGTCGCGATCAGCACGCAGTCCTGTTCGCCCAGATATTCTTCGGAGAGTTCCTGGCTCGCCATCGCGCCGAGGTTGGGCCAGTGCCGCATTCGCGGCAACGCGGGAATGTGCGGATCGTTGTAAGTCACGTCCGCACCCTTCTTAAGAAGTCGATCCAGCAGTTCGAACGAGGGCGACTCGCGCGGGTCGTCCACGTCCTTCTTATAGGCCATGCCGAGCAGTGCGATCTTGCTTCCCTTGAGCGGGAGGCCGCGGTCGTTCAGCGCGTCGGCAATCTTCGAGATCACGAACTCGGGCATGCCGGTGTTCACTTCGCCGGCCAGTTCGATGAAGCGCGTGTTGAACCCGTACTGCCGGGCGACCCACGTGAGGTAGAACGGATCGACCGGGATGCAGTGCCCGCCGAGGCCGGGGCCGGGGTAGAACGCCTGGAAGCCGAACGGCTTCGTCTTCGCCGCGTCGATCACTTCCCACACGTCGATGCCCATGCGGTCGTAGAGCACCTTCAGTTCGTTCACGAGGGCGATGTTCACGGCGCGGTACGTGTTCTCCAGAATCTTGCACGCCTCGGCAATTTCCGGCGCACTCACCTTCACGACCTGCGGCACGACGGCGGAATAGAGCGCGCAGGCGGCTTCACCGCTCGGTGCGTCGAGCCCGCCGACGACCTTGGGAATGTTGTTCACGGAGAAGGTCGCGTTGCCGGGGTCTTCGCGCTCGGGGCTGAACGCGAGGAGGAATTCTTTGCCGGGAATGAGGCCGGTCCGTTCCAGGATCGGCAACAGCACCTTGCGCGTGGTCGTGGGATAGGTGGTGCTTTCGAGTACGACGAGTTGCCCGGGTCGAAGTTGGGCCGCGACGGCGTGAGCCGAATCGACCACGTAGCTGAGGTCCGGTTCGCGCGACTCCGTGAGCGGCGTGGGAACGCAGATCAGGATCGCGTCCGGCTCGTTCAAGCGGTCGAAGCGGTCGGTGGCTTCGAAGCCCTTCTCGCGCATCCCCACGATTGTGGAGTCGGGAATCTGCTTGATGTACGACTTTCCGGCGTTCAGCTTCGCGACCTTGACCGGGTCGATGTCGAAGCCGATGACGTGGAAGCCGGTCCGGGCGAAGGCCCGCGCCAGCGGCAGCCCCACGTACCCGAGACCGATGATTCCGACCGTGGCGCTCCGCGCGTGAATGCGCGACAGCAAACCGGCGAGCATGTCCGACATGCTGCACTCATCCTTGAGTAGTGTGAAGGCGATGGCGGAACCCCCGTTCCGCGGTCCGCAATGATGGCAAAAAGTTGGAGTGCCTGTCAACGGGGAATGCGGGGTCCGGCTTCACCTATCCGATTTTCGCGTCGGTCGAGAACACCCTTACGAAGTGCGAACGGTACGCCCAGACCAGGAAGAAGCAGAGCCCGGTGAGCACCACGCCAAGACCCGGCTGACCCACGAGGAAGACGTCGAACAACGCGATGTTCACCGCGACCGGCGTAGCCAGGACCAACCCGAGCGGCGTCATTCGGCCCGATAGAATGAGCGCCCCGCCCCCCACTTCCAACGCCTTCACCACGTAGAGGTAGCCCGACGCGGCGAGAGCCCCGATGAACTTCAACGCGAGGTCCGGAAACTCCGGCGGCGTCATCGGTAACACTTTCAAAAAGTGATCCAGCCCCAGCACGAAGAACGGCAAACCGACGAGAACGCGCGCAGCGAGTACGGCCCACTTCATGACTGGCTCCCGAGTGTGTGAGGAACGACGAGGATACCGCACCCTCGCCTCATCCTTGCAGCGATTCCGCTTCGACGGTGCGCTGACGGCATGAACGCCATTCCGACTTCGCGCCGAGGGTGTGCCTCTCGAAGTAGGCAGTCCTGGGAGCGCGGCCGTCCCGGCCGCATGCGGCTCCGGTGCTTATGGCAACTCACCGGCGATGGTGCGGCCGGG
>JAYTGN010000073.1:0-17360 GCA_043733485.1 Gemmataceae bacterium | reverse complement strand
CGGCGGCACCACGATCGCGTTTGAAGTCTCGAGGGTTCTCAACTGGTTCCGTCCGATGAGAAGATCGCCGGTCACGGGGTGAACGGCGAGTGCCGTTGGACCTTTGCTGCCGGCAGTCTCGATCAGTGCCCCGTGACGGAACTGCTGCTGCCCCGGATACCAGAGCCAGATCTTCGCGGTCGTGTCCTCGGCTCCGTCGGACGCGCTGACCAGCCACTTCCCGTCGGCCGAGAAGGCCAGGCTCGTGATCCCATCGGTGTGGCCGTGGAGGGTCGATTCGTACTTCCCCGATTCCGAGTTCCAGACGTGGATGGCCTTGTCCATCCCGCCGGTCACGAGGCGGGTCCCGTCTGGGGTGTAATGCACGGCGGAGACCGTGTTGCCATGGCGGTTGAGGCGGTGCTTGATCCGGCCGGTCGCGACATCCCAGACGATCGCCGTGTGGTCCCGGCCGCCCGTTGCCAACTCCTTGCCGGAGGGACTAAACGCCACGCACATGACGTCGTCGCCGTGACCCTCGAGTTCCTTCACGAGTTCGCCGGAGGGGAGGCGGAAGACGCGGACGATGTCGTCCCAGCAGCCGGTGGCGGCGAGCGTGCCGTCCGGACTCACGGCCAAGGACGACACGAGGCTCGGGTGCTCGATTTCCCTCAGCGGCTTTCCGCTCTTGAGGTCCCAGACGATCAGATCCTTCGCGCCGATGGACACCACGGTCTTCTTGTCCGGTGTGAAGGCAACTCCGCGGATTTCGCCGGAGTGCCCGCGCGTCGTGAAGCATTCGACGATGGGATTCCGGCTGGTCGCGCCGGCCGTGAAGGAGGTGGACGACTTCAGAGGGGTCTTGCCTTTGTCCAGTGGCTTGCCCGTGCCGATCTCCAGCGGAACGGGCTGCGACTTGCGCCGCAGGTAGTGCGACCCGAGGATCACGTCGCGCCGTCCCGTCTGCGCGTTCCACACGGCGATGCTCCCCAGGTAGTCGCCGGACGCCAGCAATGATCCATCGGGGGAAAACGAAGCGGCCGTGACGTTGTGCTCGTGGTGGCGCGAATAGGGCACCGGCTCGTTCGGGTCGGGCACGTTCCAGATGCGGATCGTGCCGTCGTCGCCGGCGCTCGCCAGCTTGCGGGCGTCCGACCGCAAGACGACGCGCCGGGCCGGTCCGATGTGTCCGCGGTGGGTTACAAGAGTCGAATCCGTTTCTCGGTCGACGACGCGGATGGTGTCGTCGGCCCCCGCGATCGCGACGAGCCGCGCCGTGGCACTCACGTCGAGGGCATGAATACCGTTGACGCCGGGGTTGCCCCGGCTGATGTCGCTCGCCTTCACGTCGAGGATGCCGATCTCTCCCCCTGGTGCGGCGAATACACCCGTGTCAAAATCGGCGGTCAACGCGATGTCGCCCGTCGGCCGGAGTCGCTCGACGACCTTCCGCGTGGCGAGGTTCCAAATCAGCGTCCCGCGACCGATCCCACTGGAAGCGAGCTTGCTTCCCGTCGCATCGAATTGCAACCGGCCGACGGCGGCTTCATGCCCTTGCAGAGTGAACAACTCGGTGCCGGCGGCGGCGTCCCAGAGCTTGATCGCGGAGTCGCCTCCCGCGGAAGCGAGCCGCTTCCCGTCGGGATGGAACGCGACCGCATAGACGGAGAGGATGTGCCCGCGCAGGATGTGCCGCTCCTGACCGGAATCGAGTTCCCACAGGCGAACCGTGCTGTCCGCGGAGGCGGAGGCGAGCCACGCGCCATCGGGGCTGAAGGCCACGTCGAAGACGCCGGCGGAATGTCCGACGAGGGTGTGGACGCACCGGCCGGTCGCCGCCTCCCAGACGCGGATGACGCGGTCCGCGCCGCCCGAGGCGAGCCGCTTGCCATCCGCCGACCACGCCAAAGCGCGCAGGGGGCCGACGTGCCCGAGCATGGTCCGTTCCGACGTGTCGCACAGGCGGCGGAGGAGGTGCCATTCGCGGCCCCGGTTGTCTTTGCCGCCGTGGTGTTCGGGGAGCCAGACGTCCAGTAACTCGACGGCGCGGGCGAGCGGGCCTTCGATCACGGCGCGGCTGGCAAGCAGCATGTCGCCGGCGTAGCGCTGGAGGAATTCGCGCTCGCGCGCCGCGTCGGCCACGGCACCGGCCGCGATCGCCGCATTGCGGGAAACCGTGGCATCCGCCTCGGCCGTTCGCGCGCGGTCGCGTTGCCCCTCCGCGTCCGTTCGCTGCCGGGCCTCGTCCGCCGCCGCCGCGGCCGCTTTCTCTTCCGCCCGCAACGCCCAGGCCATGCCGATCGAGGTACTCACCGTCCCCAACAGTAAGAGTGCGGCGAGCGCCGCCCCGACCGCGACCGGTGCCTTGTTCCGGCGGAAAAACTTCCGGAGCCGGTAGCCCGCGCTCGGAGGGACGGCCTGCACCGACTCGCCGCAGAGGTAGCGGAGAACATCCGCGGCGAAGCCATTGGCCGTCTCGTAGCGTCGGGTGCGGTCTTTCTCCAGCGCCTTCATCACCACCCAGTCGAGTTCGCCCTTCATCAGCTTGCTCAGGGTGGCCGGCTCGGTGTGCCGGTTCGCGGCGATGCTCGGCAGGGTACTGGTCGCGCTCAGCCGCGTACTCGGCCGCGGCGGCTCCTCCTCCCGCACGACTCGCAGCACCTCCAAGAGCGCCACCTTCTTAAACCGTTCGCGTTCGATCGGCGTCGAGCCCGTGAGTAATTCGTACAGCAGCACGCCGAGCGAGTACACGTCCGAGCGCGTGTCGATGTCCATTTGGTTGAAGGTGGCTTGCTCGGGGCTCATGTAGGCCGGAGTGCCGACGACTTGTTCGAAGCCGGTGTGCAGCGTCTTCTCGGTGAGCGGCGTACCGGTCGCCTTGGCCACGCCGAAGTCGATCACCTTCGGCACCGGCTTGTCGTCGTGAACCGCGACGAGGACGTTCGAGGGCTTGATGTCGCGGTGGATGATGCCCTTCTGGTGGGCGTGCTGGATCGCCTGGCACACGGGAACGAAGAGTTCGAGGCGCTCGCGCGGCGTCATTTTGCGCCGGTCGCAGAACTCGGTGATCGGCGTGCCCTTCACCAGTTCCATGACCAGGAAAGGACGGCCGGTACTCGTGGCACCGACGTCGAACACGCGGGCGATGTTCGGGTGGTCCATCATCGAGAGCGCTTGTCGTTCCGCTTCGAACCGCGCGATTACGGACTTCGAATCCATCCCGGCCTTGATGAGCTTGATGGCGACGAGCCGCTTGACGGGTTCGATTTGCTGAGCCATCCAGACGGCACCCATGCCGCCTTCGCCGATCGATTCGAGGAGCTTGTACTTGCCGGCAATGATGGTGCCGGCCTCGACGGCGTCTGCCGAGGAGAACAGCGCGGGCGTAATCGTGCCTTCGTGCCGGCCGGTGCGGTCGGGTTCATCGGGGTCGGTCGGAGTACGAACCGAAGTGGGCGGGAAATCGGGCATGGCTCCAATGGTAACACGATGGCGTTTGAAGGCAAGGAGCAACGCATTTAAGCTTTCTTCCGTAGCAGTCCTGAGTCGCAAATGATAGACTTCGTGTAAGGGGCAGACCAACATGGCGACCTTAACAATTTCCTTGACCGAGGCCGTTCTGGCGCGACTGAAGAAACGCGCGGACGAGCAAGGCACGACTCCCGAAGCTCTCGCTGCCGACTTCGTGAATCGGGCTCAACCTATGCCTGGGCCAAACGACGAACTGCGTTCCTTAGCCGGTTCGTGGGCATCGGGTGTCGACGATCTCGGTACCCGCCACGACGAGTATCTCGGTCAGTTGCACGAGGAAGAGTTGCAGCGAGGCAGGCATGGCTGAGACGTTCGTGGATACTTCTGGGTGGGCGGCATGGATCGATCGCGGCGAACAATTCCACCCTCGGGCTCGCGAGATCGTGGATCGCGCTTGGGACGATGGGCAGAGCCTGATCACCACGAACTGGGTTCTTGCGGAACTGACGGGGTTGCTCACCCGATTCCGGATGCCGAAATCTCAGCAGATCAAGACGCTTGGTTGCCTGCGGGTGGATCCTTCCATCATCGTTATCTCCATCGAACGCACCATCGAGGCTTCCGCTTGGAAGCTTTGGGAAGCTCGTCCCGACAAAGATTGGTCGCTCGTCGATTGCGCGAGTTTCGTTGTGATGGAGTTCCGAAAGCTCACAGACGCATTGACGTCCGATCACCATTTCGAGCAGGCAGGCTTCGTTCGACTACTGAAAAAATAAGGCGCTTCGAACGGGCCAATGTTCTGTCCAAACTCACGACCCTATGTCCCCTTCCCATCTCATCCTGATCGGCGCGCGCGGCACGGGAAAGTCCACCGTGGGTCGCGCCCTCGCCGCACGCCTGGGGTGGGCGTTCGTCGATGCCGATGAACGGATCGAAGCCGATGCCGGGAAGTCGATCGCCGAGATTTTTTCGGCCGAAGGGGAAGCGGGATTCCGCGACCGCGAAGCCACCGTACTCGCGGAATTGTGCCAGCGCGAGAAGCACGTTTTGGCGACGGGTGGCGGCGTCGTGCTGAGGCCCGCGAACCGCGAACTGTTGAAGGCGTCCGGGTTCGTGGCGTGGCTCACAGCTTCACCCGAAGCCGCGTTCGCACGGCTTCAAGCCGACCCCACGACTGCTTCACGACGGCCCAAACTCACGGCGCAAGGCGGGATCGAGGAGGTCCGGACGCTGATGGCGGCCCGCGCGCCGCTGTATCGGGAATGTGCGGATTTCGCGATCGCCACCGGTGCGCTGTCGCCGGAAGCCGTTGCCGACGCTATCCTCTCGGCATGGAACTCTGGCTCAAAAGCACCACCATCTTCTGGTGCGTCTTCGTCGTCCTCCTCGGCCTGATGGTCGGGTCGTTTCTGAACGTACTCGTGGCGCGGTTGCCATTCGAGAAGAGCATTATCTGGCCCGGCTCGCGCTGCTTCTCGTGCCTCCAGCCGATCCGCTGGTTCGACAACCTTCCCCTCATCGGGTACCTGCGGCTTCGCGGGAAGTGTGGGAAGTGCGGTGCCGCGTTCTCCAGCCGCTACCTTTGGGTGGAAGTGGGAACCGCGCTCGCCTTCCTCGCGCTCTTCGTGGTCGAAGTGCTTTACCCGTACCACAAGTTTCCCGATGCCAAGATCCTTGCGACGAACGCGCTGCCCCCGCTGGCGTCGCTGGCCCTGTTCGGATACCACGCTTGCTTCATCAGCCTGCTCATCGCGGCGGCATTGATCGACGCGGAGCATCGGATCATTCCGCCCGTGATTCCGTACACGGGCGCGGTGATTGGGATCATCGGCGGGGCGTTGATGCCGTGGCCGTGGCCTCACCTTGCGAGCGTGGTGGGGGCGATACCCACGGGGATCTTTTGGCAGTTGCCGGAGGTACACGGGAAGATCGCCATCGGGGTGCAGCCGTGGCCGTTCTGGGGGCCGCCGCCGGAGTGGGCCGCGGCCGGAACTTGGAAGTTGGGGCTGCTGAACTCGCTGATCGGTGCCCTCGCCGGCACCTTCGTGGTACGCTGGGTGAAGTGGCTCTTCGAAGTGGGCTTCGGGAAGGAAGCGCTCGGCCTGGGCGACGCGGACCTGCTGCTGATGGCCGGCGCGTTTCTGGGCTGGCAGCCGACCGTGATTTCGCTGTTCGTGGGAGCGTTCGCGGCGTTGCTCGTGTTCAAGTTACCGAGTCTGGTGATGGGTTTCGTGCGCGGTTCGGCCGTGGAACACGAACTGCCGTTCGGGCCGGGTTTGGCGGTGGGCATCGTCGCCACTTGGCTTGCCTGGCCGTGGCTGGGACCGCGCTTGCAGGCGTTCTACTTCGATGCGATTACCTTCGGCATCGCCGTGGCCGTACTCAGCGTCGGGATGCTCGCGGCAGGGCTGCTGTTGCGAAGGCCCGAGGAGACGCCAGCTCCGGCGGAGACCGCCGCGAAGTGAACTCCGACTTACATTCGACGTAATTCCATGCTAGAATGCTGGTTGAGAGTGCCATCCTCGATACACTCTCGTCAAGACCTCGGACCCTCCGCGGTTTTTCTCTCCTCACACGGCTCTGGAGAGTCGTCATGGCAATGTTACGGAAGACCCGATCGGATCGCGAACGACGACCGGCCCACGCGACGGGTCAAGGATTGGCCTCGACTCTGGCACTGGGATTCGGCTTCGCACTGATCGGGATACTCGGCTGCGGTGCGGAATCGCGGGAACTCCCCGTCGATCCCGACGCCGTCGAGCCGACGCTCGTTTCGGAACGGCCGTCCATGTCGCAACTTGCGGCACCCCGCAGCGCGTGGATCGACTATTCCGCACGCGACCGCAAACTCACCTTCTACGACTTGCCGTCTTCGGGCCGCTGGATGGTCAAGCGATCCGACCGCGAAATGGCGTATCCCGTCGGCCCCGAGCACATCCTTCCGGAAGGGCTCAACCCCACGGAAACGATGGTCTACTATACGCGTCCCGGTGGTCGAACATCCCGGCCCGTCACGTTGGCGCAGATTCAAGCGGCACGCGACGAACACGTCAGCATTAATCGCTGAGCGAAGTCAGTTTTGGGGCATCCCCTGGGTTCGCGGGCGTCCCGCCCGCATTTTTCGACGCGAGAGTTGATTGGACGGCCGATTCAATTTCTTGAAAAGGTGAATCGTGCGGCCGGGACGGCCGCGGACCCAGGGAAGAAGACATCAACCCAGGGTTCGCTATTCTCGCGGTTCCACCTTCCAAAAGAGCGGCGTCGTTCGGCCCACCGCTCGCATCGCTTCCAATGCTTCCTGGGCCTCTTCCGGCAACAACGGCATCACCGCACGAACCGCGGACAGCGCCTGCTCCAGCGCCGGACGAGGCTTCGAGAGCTTGATCGCCTTCCCCTGCAAGCCCGTCATCGTAATCACGGCACCGCCCGGCCCCATGTTCTCCGTCAGCGACTTCTTGAAACCCGGCATCTGACTCGACACCACGAACGCAACCAGTTCCAGCGTCCCGGCCGACTTGTCGTCCGGATTCGCATCCTTCTTGTCCTTGGCCATCTTGCGAAGGGTCGCCGCGATCTCCTTCTCGTCGGCCGAGGCGAGCCCATCGCGGAACATCTCGGCCGTGGCCCGGTTCAGGGTAATCTGGTAGCCCCCTTTCACGGCGACGACCGACACCGGCGGGGCTGGCACGTGCGGAGCCGGCGCGATCGCCAGCGGTTGCTCGGCGCGGGCCGCGCCAATCGGCACGACCCCGATCATCCCAAGCACCAGCAGAATCAGCTTCGGGTTCACGTCTGCCTCCTGTTGCGAACGATCCGTTCACTCCTCGCGATCGGCTGTAAACCAAGCGTTACATCCGGGGTCGCGATTCGCACTTTCTCGAATTGTATGCTAGATTCCGCCTTTTGTACCGTTTACTCCGGCTAGGGGCTCTGTTACAACAGTTCTTGAAGTGAGAATTGCAGCAGATGATCCGGATCGGCTGCGAATGCCACTTGAGACCCTCCAACCGTGTGAAGCCCCCTTACTTCCCACCGCGAGTTGCATCATGACCCGTCTACGTTTCGCCTGCATGGCTGCAGCCTGCGCTGTAGTCATGGTGGTCGGGAGCCCGCAAGCCTCGGCCGAGTCCGTGAGCCTTCAGTTCGACAAGTCCGTGAATCCGGCCGTGAGCCTGAGCGGCAGTTCGACCGGCCCGTACACCTCGACCGGCCCGTTCTACTGGCACGACAGCGGCCTGCCCGCCAACACGAACTTCCCGCCACCCACCGCCACCTTCTGCATCGACGTGAACGGCGCGCTTCCCTCGGTGGGTAGCTCGGCCGTGTTCGGCGTCTCCAGCGTCGATGGCTTCCTCGGTGCAGCCAAAGCCAGCGCCATCACCGAACTTTACGGCAAATTCTACGACACCGCGTGGGATAGCTCGTCCTTCACCGGTTCGACCGCCTCCATCGCCTTCCAACTCGCGATGTGGGAACTCGCCATCGACGGCAAGCCTGTCGCCGGCAACACCACCGACGTCCAGAACGGAACCTTCACCGCCAGCCCGCTGATCGGTTCGACCGTCACCACGGCCCAGGCCTGGTTGAACGGGCTCAACGGCAACACCTCGCTGTTCAACTCCCGGTTCGCGAACCGGGAACTCGTGGTGCTGTACACGCCAGTGCCACCGAAGAACCAGTTGTGGCAGAACCAGATTACCCTGCGGCCGAAAGCCGTGCCCGCGCCTCCGGGCATCGTCCTCGCCGGCATCGGGTTCCTCGGCCTGCTGGGCCGCGCCCGCCTGATGCGACGCAAGATCGCCGGTTGAAGTTCATTCAGGGTGGCACCGTGCTTCCAGCCGGTGCAGGTCGAACGCCGAAAAAACCGCGAGCCGTGGGGCAACCCACGGCTCGTTTCCGTTGCCGCCCGTTCAGGCTATAACCTCCACCACCGGCGCTGTCGATGCCGGGCTTCACCCGGAGCGATTCCATGACCCTCCGCTTTCCGGCTCTCGCAGCCACCGCAGCCTTGATGGGACTGTCCATGATCCCCACCGAATCCTACGGCGACGAAGGCATGTGGTTGTTCAACAACCCGCCCCGCGCCCAACTCAAGCAACGCTACAACTTCGAACCGACGGACGCGTGGCTCAACCACCTCCAGAAGGCGTCGGTGCGGTTCAACTCGGGCGGCTCGGGCAGCTTCGTCTCGCGCAACGGCCTGGTCATGACGAACCACCACGTTGCGGCCCACGACCTCGATAAAGTCTCCACGCCCGAGAAGAACTACCTCCGCGATGGCTTCCACGCCAAGACCCACGCCGACGAGATCAAGTGCAAAGGGCTCGAACTCAACGTGCTGCAGAGCATCAAGATCGTGACCGATGAAGTGAAGGCGGCGGTGAAGCCCGAGATGGCCGCGAGCGAAGCCTTCAAGGCTCGGCAATCCAAGATCGCCGAGATCGAGAAGGGCGCAGCCGACGAGAAGAACAACATCCGTGCGGACGTGGTCACGCTTTACGCTGGCGGCCAGTATCACCTTTACATTTTCAAGCGCTACACGGACATCCGCATCGTCTTCGCTCCCGAGAAACAGATCGCCTTCTTCGGCGGCGACGCGGACAATTTCGAGTACCCGCGCTACGACCTCGACATGGCGTTCTTCCGCGTTTACGAGAACGACAAACCGATCGAGTGCGAGCACTATTTGAAGTGGAGCGAGGCCGGCTCGAAGGACGGCGAACTCGCGTTCGTGTCGGGGCATCCCGGCCGCACCAACCGCATGAACACGACGGCGGAGTTGAAGTACCTCCGCGACACCGGCTACCCCTACGTGCTCCAGCGCCTCAATCGCTGGGAGGTGATGCTGCAAGCGTGGGGCGGCCGCAGCGAGAAGAACATGCAGCGCTGCGAAGAAGACTTGTTCAGCATTCAAAATAGCCGCAAGGCTCGGCTCGGCGGCATCGGCGGCTTGCTCGACCCGAAGCTGTTCGGCCGCAAGGAAGCCGACGAGAAGCGGCTTCGCGCATTCATCACCGCGAAGAGCATGTCCGCGAGCCCGGTCGCAGTCCCGTGGTTGGCCGACGCACAGACTGCCTTCGACACGATCGCGAAAGCGGAGAAGATTCGCGCCGAGATCATTCGCGACTACACAGTTCTCGAAGGTTCCGCCGGCTTCAACTGTGCGTCGTTCGGTATCGCTCGCAACTTGCTGCGTTCCTCGGAAGAACTGCCCAAGCCTTCCGGCGAACGCCTTCGCGAATTCGCCGACGCCCGCCTCACGTCCTTCAAGCACTCGCTGTTTTCGGACGAGCCGATCTACGAGGACCTGGAGATCATCAAGCTCGCGGATGGCTTGGCATTCCTCGCCACGACTCTCGGGCCGGACCACGAGTTGTCGCTGAAGGTGCTGGCCGGGAAGTCGCCGCGCGAACGGGCCTTCGAACTGATCAGCAGCACCAAAGTCCGCGACCCCGAGTTGCGCAAGAAGATGTTCGAGGGCGGCAAAGCGACGGTCGATGCCGCGAAGGATCCGCTGATCGAACTGGCGCGGCTCGTCGATCCGCAGGCCCGGGCGCTCCGCAAGCGTTCCGAGAACGAGGTCGAGGAACCGAAGCGCGGTGCCTACGCGGCACTGGCCCAAGCCCGCTACGCGATGGACGGCGACAAGGTCTATCCCGATGCCACGTTCAGCCTCCGCATCGCCTTCGGCACCATCAAGGGCTACAAGGAGGACGGCAAGGACGTGCCCGCGTTCACGCAAATGGGCGGGCTCTACGAACGGAGCAAGGAGCAGGGGAACAAGGGGCCGTTCGAGTTGCCGAAACGCTGGGTCGAACGCAAGGACAAGATCGATCTGAAGACGCCGTTCAACTTCGTGTGTACCGCGGACATCATCGGCGGCAACAGCGGCTCGCCCGTGGTCAACGCCAAGGGCGAAGTGATCGGCCTCATCTTCGACGGCAACATCCAGTCCCTGGTGCTGGACTTCATCTTCGATGAAGACATCGCTCGGGCGGTGTCGGTGGATAGCCGGGCGATCATCGAATCGCTGCGGAAGGTCTACGACGCGAACGACCTGGCGAATGAGATTACGGGGAAGAAGTAAGTAGCGCCGGCTTCGAGCCTCGGAATGCATCTCCGCGGCTCGACGTTCGACGGGAATCGAGGAGATTCGACATGAACGCGACCGCCACCTTTCCGCCGACGAGCCCTGCGGTACCGCTGTTGACGGCCGAGGAGTTCCTCAAACTTCACGGTGAAGAATCCGGGGTGGAATTGGTCAAGGGCCGACTCGTGCGGTCTCCGATGCCGGGCGGAAAACACGGTCAGATCTGCGGCAACGCCTACTTCCTCCTTCGTGCCTTCGTGGAGAGCCGCGATCTGGGTCGGCTCATGACGAACGACACCTTCGTTCGCGTGGGAACCGATCCCGACACCTTTCGCGGTGCCGATGTTTGCTTCCTGAGCTACTCGCGATTGCCCAAGAATTGTGAAATACCAGACGGGCCGATTCCCGTTCCCGACCTCGTCGTTGAAGTCCGCTCGCCGACCGATCGACTCAACCAATTGACGGGCAAGGCAACCGAGTATCTCGAAGCGGGCGTTTCCGCGGTTGTCGTCTTGATGCCCGATACGCAGACGGCCGCAGTTTACCGCAGCGAGGAACTGCCGATACGGCTCGGCAGCGACGAACAACTCACCCTCCCGGACGTCCTCCCCGGCTTCGCAGTCGCAGTCCGTGCGTTTTTCCAATGAGCGATGCCTGCCCGAGAACCCCGTCATGGATCGCCGCACGTTCCTCGCATCGGTTGCCTCGATCGCACCGCTTGCCGTCGTCGAAGTTCGCAAGCCCACGCGGTTCCAAATCGCCTGCATGACGCTGCCGTATTCGCGGTTCCCACTCGCCCGTGCGCTCCAAGGTATTCGAGAAGCCGGCTACAAGTACGTGGCTTGGGGCACCACGCACAAAGAGGACGGCAAGGACGTGCCCGTGCTCGCAAAAGACGCCTTGCCTCAGACCGCCAAGGAACTCGCGAAACGCTGCCGCGATCTGGGGCTCGAACCCGTCATGATGTTCAGCGGCACCTACCCGGAAGCGGCGGACGGCTTCGAAGTTCACAAGCAGCGCATCCTCCAAGCCGGGGCCGCCGGAGTGTCGCAAGTCCTCACCTTCGGCCACACCAAGGGCGGCAACAAACAACTCTGGATCGAACGGCTCAAAAAACTCGCGCCCATCGCCAAGGACAACAACGTGTTGCTCGTCGTGAAGCAACACGGCGGCGAAACCGGCACGGGCGAAGCCTGCGCCGCGATCACCCGCGAAGTGAACCACGCGAACATCAAGGTGAACTACGACGCGGGCAACGTGCTCGATTACCTCGACAAGGATCCGATCCCGGACATCAAATTGTGCGCGAACGAGGTGCGGAGCTTCTGCATCAAAGACCACCGCAACTGGCCGAAGGACGAAGATTGCGGCCCCGGCTTCGGCGAGATCGACCACTACAAACTGCTGCATCCAGTGGCGTTCTCGGGCCTCGACCTGCCGTTGGCGTGCGAGAACATCTTCGCACCCCTCGTGCCGCGGCCCGAGGAAGCGGAAGGCGTCGATACTTTGGCGAAACGGGCCCGCGAGTTTTTGGAAGTGGTCATTGCGGGCTTGCAGGTTGCGAAGTGACGATGTCGCGGAGTACTTCCGGGAAGCCGTGCCAGGCGACGCCGTAGGTCGCTTCGAGCGGCGTCTTCACATAGTACTCGTCGCTGAGGTAGAGCGGCATCTCGGGAAGCGAATCGCCGACGGCCAGTGCCGCGACATCGTACTTGAAGGTGTTGCCGCCAAGCGCCACATACGAGGCGATTGTCAAGGGCTTGTCTTGCGACGGCGAGGACTTGCCGGTGAGTTCCTTCCACACTTTCGCATGGATTCCGTTCGGATCGCGCGGCGTCGGCGGGAACGGATCGATCAGCATCACGTGAGCACCCTGACGGAGCAGTTGCACGGTCTTCCCGATCAGGTCCGCGAACTCCGGTTTGCTCTTCTTGTTGCTCGGCGAAACGATCTCGATCACGGCAGCGATCTGTCGGCTGCGGGCGTGGTGGATCACGATGCGGCGGCGCGGCTGGACTTTCTTCCCGGGAGCGGTAGCGACACGGCGCGATGGTGGCTCTGCGACCGCAACACCGCCGCCATCGTCGTCGAACATCCTCGGCAACGGCGGCGGGTCGTCGGGGAGTGTGAGCGTCACCACGTCTGGAACGAAGGGTGGAGTCGTGTACTTGCCCAAAGCGAAATAGCCTTTGGGAAGCAGACCGTTATTGAAGGCATCCGTGATCGCAAAGATCCAACTCCCGTGGAAGTGATGGTAGTCGTTCGGATCGACGCGGGTCCAGTCGTGCATCGGCATCGGCGTGTCCTCCCACGATGATTTTACCCGTTCGCGGGAGAGAATCCACTTCACCTCACGGGGCGCGCTCGGCGATACCGAGTAACGGGGTTGCGGTCGGGTACTGCGAACCGGAGACCCAGAACTGCACGACGTAACTCTTGCCGACTGGGGTCCAGCGCTCGACGACGTCGTCCTCGAAGACAACCACGACCGCACCGCCTTTGACCGCTGTCGCCTTGCCTCCGGAGGTTCGCCGCGGTTCCACCACGGAAGTTGTCCCGTCCGCTCGAATCGCGCACGTTTGCTTGACTCCGTTGGCGAACTCGACGCTCCACTTGCCGGCCGGGAGGAAGATGGCGGGCGGTGCTGGGGTACGCGATGAGGAAGAGTGCCCGATTACATCGCAATTCGGCAAAGCTTGCTTGATCTTCGCGAAACCGGCATCGGTGACGTTGGTTTGCTTGAGCATCAGAAACCGGAGTTTCTTCAGACCCTTCAGATGCTCCAGGCCAGCGTCGCCGACGGTCGTGTCGTAGAGGTTCAGATCTTCGAGCTTGGTCAGTCCCTTCAAATGGGCCAGGCCAGCGTCGGTGATCGGCGTGCCGCGCAGCTCCAGATCCGTGAGATCGGGAAGTTCCTTCAAGTGCTTGAGATCGGCATCGATGATCTTGCAATCCCGAAGGCTCGCTGCCTTCCTCCGATCTCCGTATTCAACGGTCCCTCCCAGCTTCTGGATCGCGGCAATCGCCGCCTCTCGACCGTCACCAGGCTCATTGGCTAGCGTCGGGCTGACGGCGAACAACGCAATAACCAGGAATCGGATCATGTTGCCTCCTCGGAAGTTCACGGGCTGCTTCAACTCTACAGCCTTGAACTCACGAGCGAATGTGGTTAATCGTGAATAGTAAACAGCGAGTTGTTGTATGTCTCAGATTCCTTCTCTCTCGACCGATCAGGTGGCAGCGTTCGTAGAACTGGCGAAGGCCGGTAGCCTGCGGGTCGCCGCCGAGACCTTGCACCTGACGGAACAGGGAGTGCGAAACCGGCTCGTCGCCCTCGAATCGCGGCTCAAAACGGAACTGTACCACAAGCAGCGGGGGCCGCGGGTCCGTTCGCCGCTCACGCGTCAGGGCGAACTTTTCCTGCCGCACGCGCTCTCGTTTCTCGAACGGGCGCGGCGGCTCGGCGATCTCTTCACGGGAGTCGAGAGCCCCAGCGAAATTCGCGTGGCCGCCACACAATACCTCACGCTGTACGTGCTGCTCGACGCCATTCGCGCGTTCCACAAGGCCTATCCTTCGATCCGCGTTCGACTGAGCACGAAGACCGAACGCGACATCGAAGATGCCCTGCTCCGCGACCCCGACCTCTCCTTCGGCGTCGCGGCTCCCTACGAATCGGGGGCCGACCTCGATTATCGCCACCTCTTCTCGCAGGAATGGGGGCTCATCGCACCTCCCGGCCATCCGTTACTCCGCAAGCGCGGGCTCACCCTTCAACATCTCGTCGGAGTTCCACTGATCTTGTTCGAGCAGGGTTCGACGGGCCGACAACACGTACTCGATGCCTTCCGCGGGCTCGGCCTCACGCCCCGCGTGGACATGGAAGCAACGACCACGGGAATCGTGGTGAAAATGGTGGAAGCTGGACTCGGCGTTTCGCTCGTCCCTCTGATGCCCAATGGCGCGGTGACTCGCGGGGTGAAGGTGGGTGCCCGCAGTCTCGCCGGCCAAATTCGACCCATTCACTCGGGCATTCTGATGCGCCGCGGCGAAAAGCCCGCGCCAGCCGCCGAGGCATTCATCCGCTACTTGCAGCCCGCTCGATGATGCCTGCGACGTTCAAATCCCTTCGCCGAGGTGCTGCGATTCCGAACTGAGCAATCGGCGAATGGCCGCGCTCAGTTGCATCGGCGTGTAAGGTTTGCTGAGGAACGCAGACCCGCTCGGCAGCGGTTCGGGGAGTTGCTCGGCCGCATCGTAGCCACTTACGAAAAGCACGGGCACGAGCGGTGCGCGTTCCCGAATGGCCTCGTAGGCCTGGCGGCCCGTCATGGTGGGCATCATCAGGTCGAGCACGATCGCGGCGAAGCCTTCGGGATTCGCGCGAAAAACCTCCACGGCCTTGGCTCCGTCTTCGACGGAATGGACGCGGTAGCCGAAATGCGTGAGTCCGGTCTCGGCCAGTGCTCGCACGGAGGGCTCGTCGTCGGCCAAGAGGATGACTTCACCCTTTCCCTTGAAGGGGTCGGGACGCTTAATGGCGGGGATGGCGGGAGCTTGGCCGAGTGCGGCCTGGGGAAGATAGACTTCAAAACGGCTGCCTCGACCGAGTTCGCTATGGCACTCGACCCAGCCGCCGTGAGCGCGGGCCACTCCGTAGACCACGGACAGTCCGAGTCCCGTTCCGCGGCCCACATCCTTCGTGGTGAAGAACGGCTCGAAGACCTTGGCCCGCACTTCTTCCGTCATCCCGGTCCCGGTGTCCGAAACGCTCAGCCTTACGTAACCCTCGGTCGAAACGCCATCGGCGTGAACGGCCGCCAGCGAAGCGACGTTCTCCGTGATAATCGTGATCGTTCCGCCGTCCGGCATTGCATCGCGGGCGTTCAAGCACAGGTTCATGAGCACCTGCTGCACCTGAATCGGATCGACGAATACGGCGTGGAGATCGGCGGCGGGTTGGAACGCGATCGCGACTCGCGCGTCGATCGAGTGGCGGATGAGCGAGAGTTCCTCGCGGGCCAGGGCATTGAGGTCGATCACGGCGGATTGGAGCGGCTGCCGCCGGGCGAACCCCAGCATCTGCTTCGTCAGATCGGCGGCCTGCTTGGCGGCCTTCTCGGCGGAAGCGAGCAACTCCTCGACATCGTCCGGTTCGATGTCGCCCCCGCGGACGAGTTCGAGGTTGCCGAGCACGACGGTGAGCAGGTTGTTGAAATCGTGTGCGATGCCGCCGGCGAGTCGGCCCACGACCTCCATCTTCGCGGCTTGCCTCAACGCATCTTCGAGCCGAGTTCGCTCGGATACGTCTCGATAGTTCACGACGATCGAGCGGACGCTCGGGTCGTCCAACCGGTTGCACATGTTGACTTCGATGAGTTGGACGCGGCCATCGGCCGAGATCATGCGACCGCGCCAAACGAGGCCTTCGCCCGGCTGTCGGATCGAATCGCGGACCAAGTTGCGCGCCGACTCCACATCCTCCGGAACCACGAGGCTGAACCCGTCGCGGCCCACCATCGCGCTGGGATCGTACCCGGAGATGGTTCGAACGGACGGGCTGGCGTAAAGAATGACGGCCTTCTCGTCGAGGAGAACGATGACGTCGCCGCCCTTTTCGACCAAAGCCCGGAAGCGGCGCTCGCTCTGGCGAACCGCTTCCTCCGCTTCGCGTTGAGCCGTCACATCCGCCACGCAACCATCGAGTCGCGTCGGGCGGCCGGTTTTGTCTCGAACCACTTGAAGGCGGTCGCGCACCCAGCGAATTCCCACGCGCGCGGCCGGCACGCGATAGAGTTGTTCCACCTCGGTCTCGGTACCCGTCAGCAGTTTGCGGACGGCCGTGCGATAGCGTTCGCGATCGGCGGGGTGGATGACCTCGGCCCAGCGGAACGGGTGATCGAGGAACTCGGGTGGGCGTTCGGCGAGGACGGCGAGATTCGGCGAGACGTAGCGGAATTGCCAGCCGGATTGTACATCCGGGCCGGGGATCCGTTCCGCGCTCCAGAGGGCGGCGGGGGCACTGGCCAGAACCGTGCGAAGTTCCGCCTCCACGCGCCGGGCCTGGGCGAGTGCTGCCCGACGCTCGCGGTCGTCGCGGGCCACGATCAACCCGAGCGGCTTCGGCGACACGTGCAATCGCGAGACCGTGATGCTCACCGGAATCCACGCCGTGTCGATCTTCGCGCGAAGCAAGTAGCCGTCTTGGCCGTGAAACACCACGGTCTTGCCGAAGGCTCCGCGCAACTTTTGCATCCCGCCCGAAAGTTCGACCCGAAACATGTTCGTCGCGTGGTATTGAACGACCTCGGACCGGCTGAAGCCCGTCATCCGCAGGGCGACCGGATTCACGTCGAGCAACCGATCGGTCTCGGGATCGAGCAGAAAGAGGGCGTCGCCGCTCTCTTCAAACAGAGCATGTGCGAAGCCTGACTGGTCGTATGGATTCATCAACATCAGTGGAATGCTGGAGCGCTCCGCGAATGAGGGCGAGTGGTTCTGCAATTCGGGTAGCGTAGAACGCGGTTTCAGACCGGGCCAGAAATAATTTCGAGCCCGGCTATTCAGACCATTTACCGAGCTTGGTTGTGGCCCGGTCTCCTGACCGTGCCACCTGGAAACCTTCGCAAGTTGTGGCCCGGTCTCCTGACCGTGCCACCGATTGTTGTGGCCCGGTCTCCTGACCGTGCCACCTGGGGAGACGATTGTTGTGGCACGGTCAGGAGACCAGGCCACAGCAGGCGGGCCGAGTGGCACGGTCAGGAGACCAGGCCACAGCAGGCGGGCCGAGTGGCACGGTCAGGAGACCAGGCCACAGCAG
>JAYTGN010000072.1:0-38954 GCA_043733485.1 Gemmataceae bacterium | reverse complement strand
AAGTCGCCGGGTGTGCAAGAAACCCGGCGACTTACGTCGCCGGTTCGCCAGGAAAATCAGCGAGTGCCAAAATCTATAGGTAAACCCCTCGAACTGGGGCGAGCCAGAGGTTCTCGGAGTTCGTATCCCGGATCTCACAGATTTCTTCAAAAATGCCATGAAATCAGGGCTCAAACAGGTCAGGCTGCCAAAGTCCGTGTGACGGGAAGTGGCAATGTGGCAGCCTGACTTCCCTGGGACGGATTCGTTTCGCGCAAGACGAGTTCAATCCGTGCTTTACGATCTCCAAGTATCGTGTCGTACCCTGGAAATGGACCTCCCCCATGACTCCATCCGAATCGCAGGCCTTCTACTTCGACCGGGCCGCGAAGCTCATCGGGCTCGACGAACGCATCGAGAAGTCCCTCGTCACGCCGTTTCGCGAAGTGAAGGTCGAGTGCCCCCTCGTTCGCGACGACGGCACGCTCGCCACCTTCATCGGCTTCCGAGTTCAACACGACAATACCCGCGGCCCCATGAAGGGCGGCATCCGCTACCACCAGGACGTGAACCTCGACGAAGTCAACGCCCTCGCGGCACTCATGACGTGGAAGACCGCCGTGGTCGATCTGCCGTACGGCGGGGCGAAGGGCGGCATCGCCGTCGATCCGAGGCAACTCTCCAACAACGAACTTCAACGCCTGACGCGCGTCTTCACCCAACGCATTCACGATGTCATCGGGCCGTACAAGGACATCCCCGCTCCGGACATGGGAACGAACGCCCAGACGATGGCGTGGATGGTGGACGAGTACGAGAAGTTCGCCGGGCACGCGCCGGCCGTGGTCACGGGGAAGCCCGTGGAACTCGGCGGCTCGCTCGGCCGCGACGCCGCCACGGGCCGTGGGTTGCTCTTCGCCGCGGAATGCCTCACCGAGGATCTCGGCAAGAAGGTTTCGGACTTCACTTACGCCATTCAGGGGTTTGGGAACGTCGGCTCGTGGGCGGCACGGCTCTTCCATGCGACCGGCGGCAAGATCGTCGCCATCAGCGATGTCACCGGTGCGGTTCGCAATCGGGCCGGCCTCGATGTGCCGAAACTCTTCGAGTACGTGGCCGCGACCAAAGGCGTACTCGGCTTCCCCGGCGGCGAGAGTTTCCCGCCCGATCAACTGCTTTCCGAACCCTGCGACGTACTCATCCCCGCGGCACTCGGCGACGTACTCACCAAGCACACGGCGGAATCGGTACAGGCTCGGATCGTCATCGAAGGCGCGAATCACCCGACCGATCCGGACGCTGACGCGATCTTCCAGAAGAAGGGGATCACGGTGCTGCCGGACATTTATGCGAACGCCGGCGGCGTGACGGTGAGCTACTTCGAGTGGGTGCAGAACGTGCAGCAATATCGCTGGGACGAAGACCACGTGAACGCGGAGTTGCGGAAGCGGATGCGCTCCGCCTACGCGGACTTGCGAGCGGTGCAGAAGAAGCACTCGTGCGATCTGCGCACCGCGGCGTTCGCGCTGGCGATCGGCCGCGTCGCCAAGGCCACGGAACTCCGCGGCTTACTGTGAAAACTCCGAGGTGGGGGCCATCAAGATTTGCGCTGAGAGGCGAGTTTGGCGACGAAGTCGGCGTGTTCGGGGGAAGCGATGCCGCGTGCGAGGACGGCGAGAACGACCGCGAGGTCGCGGCGCAACAGTGCTGCCGAATCGAGCCAGAGGCCCGGGAACGCGATGCTCTTCAAGAGGCCGTCGGCGGCGTCGGGTTCCATCCGCTCGAACTGGCCATTCCGAAAGACGAACCAGTCGAGTTCGTCGTCGTACGTTCGCCACACCACATACTCGCTGACTCGATTCCGGCGATAGACCTTGAACTTGCGATTCAGGTCGATGCTCGTCGTGCTCGCGGACACTTCTCCAACTAACTCCGGCGAGCCGCACAGATACCCTTCCTCCAGTTCGACCCGACCTCCGAAATCCGGGTGGACGAATAGTGCGACATCTGGCTGAGGTTCGTTATCCTCATCCAACTTGACGGTGATGTTATCGCCACCCGCGACCCCCGGAGTGGAAGCTCGATAGACGCCGAGCCAAGTGATCAGGTCGAAGTGCTGGTTGCCGTGATATTCGCAACTGACGGGCGAACCCATGATGACCACTCCTTCAATGAGTTCTGCTTTCTTCACGTGCGGCATCGCGCGGTAGCGCCGCTCGAACTCGTCGCGCGTGAGGAGGTCGCCGTTCTGAAGCGGCGGAAGCGGTCGGGTCTTGGCGAGTGGCAGGCTCATGGCTCATCCTCGGATGCCGGTATTGTAGTCGGGAACCGGAACTACACACTACGCGAACTGTGGCGGTTGTGCGTGCCGAACTCGCACTCGGCCACGTTGGAATCCGCCCGACACTGAGCCACTCGCGGCAGGAACGCCGAACGGAACGAAAGCAGCAGTCCGTTTGACTCGCCGTAGGTTCACCATGCTTCGACTGACATCGATCTCATTTCTGGGTTGCCTGGCGACACTCGGCATTGTCGCTCCCTCGATGAGCCGCCAGCCGTCGGCGTTTCCCGCGCCCAAAACGCTCGGACCGGTCGAGACCTACGGTGCGAACATTCAGCGTTCTATGTCGCTAATGGCAACCAGCACGGGTATCAAGCGGAACACGGTTCGCATCCTCTTCTACGGCCAGTCGATCACCGCCCAGGAGTGGAGTAACACTCTGGCGGAACGTTTGAAAAGGCGGTATCCGCTCGCCGACTTCGTAATCGAAAATCGTGCCATCGGCTCGTTTGAATCGTCGCGGCTCGCCAGAACTGCCGAGGCTGATCTCTACCCCTTCTATCCCGACCTCGTGATTTTTCAAAACTACGGTGACCCCGCCCGCTACGAAGACATGATCCGGCGAATTCGCGAACGGACTACTGCCGACATTCTGATGGCCAACGATCACGTGGCTCCGCTGATCGGGGAGAAAATGGATGAGATCACCGATCCCAAGCTTCTCGCCCCTACCGACAAATTCCCCTGGCGAAATTACGTCTTCCTGCCCGCTATCGCCAAGCAATACCGCACGGACCTCGCGGATGTGCGCGGGCTCTGGAAGCGCTATCTCACCGACCACAAACTCAAGCCGTCCGACCTGCTCTTCGACGATCTTCACCTCAACGCGCTCGGCAACTTCCTGATGGGCGAGATCGTCGGAGCCCACCTGCGGCATCGTCCGGAGTTGCCCGACACCGGGTGGAACGACCTCGTCAAAACGTACGCCGTCGGCCCGGAGGGCGACGTGGCCTGGAAGAACGGCAAGATCGTTCTTCCATTCGAAGGCAACAAGATCGACCTGATCTGCAAGGATGCCAGGTCCGCCGCCCCAGCTTCCATTCGAATCGACGGGAAGAAGCCGTCCGAATTTCCCGAGTTGTCCGTACCCACGCGAACCGAGTTGGTAAAGCCGATGAGTCCGTTTCCTCCGATGCTTTCCGTGGGCGCGAACCAGCCTCGCGTTCTCGAAGAGTGGACCCTCACCGCGACGAGCGTGGACGCGAACCTTAAGCACTTCAAATTCAAGGTTCGAGGTTCGATTACCGGTGAAGATGGCGATGGCGAGTCGGGCCAGCGTTTCGTTTCAAAATCTGGGCGTGTCGTCTTCGAACCCGAAGACGATTTCCTGGCCTCCGCTCTCGGCCTGTCTCGAAATCCCAACGCGACGAGTCTCGAAACCCGCTGGAAGGTCGAGCCCTACTTCGCCGACGAGTTCATCCTGCCCGTCAAGAGGAACCCCTTCGGCGAGACGACCGTGATTGCCGCCCAGGGTCTCTCCAACGGCAAGCACACCCTCGAAATCACCGGTGGCCCCGACACGCCGCTCGCCGCCATCCGCGTTCACCGGCCACCGCTGGGCCGGCAGTGATTTGAAACCGGGTTTCTGCTTTGGAAACCGGGTTTCTTAGTGCTCCCAGAAACCCGGTTTCCAAAGCAGAAACCGGGTTTCGCACCGGTTTCGCAATTCCCATTGCGTTCTTCTCGCAAGTTCGGCCACAATCGGCTTACAACCTCCAGGGAAGGAGACTCCATGCGCCCGCTGCGCGTTGCCGTACTCGACGAAGAGTTGCCGTTCCCCACCACGTCCGGCAAACGCATCCGGTCGTTCAACCTGCTCAGCCGCCTCGCCGAGCGGCATCGCGTCACCGTGTTCTGCCATCGCAATCCGGATCGGGAAGAAGCCGCTGCCGCCAACGACGCTTTCCGCCGAATCGGAATCGAAACCGTCATCGTGGACCGCACCGTGCCGTCCAAATCTGGTCCCGGCTTCTACGCCCGCCTCGCCGGAAATCTGCTCTCGCCACTGCCCTATTCCGTGGCCACGCATTCGAGCCCGGCCCTCGCAGAGGCCGTGCGAAGGCACGCCTCCAAGCACCGCGTCGATGTCTGGCACTGCGAGTGGACGCCCTACGCTCAGGTACTGCGCGACGCCCTGGGTCGGCGGGGTGGGGGTGGCACCGTGCTTCCAGCCGGTGTCCGCTGGTCCGTGATGGCCCACAATGTGGAATCGCTCATCTGGCGGCGGTACGTCGAAACGGAAACCAACTCGATGAAGCGCTGGTACGTTCGCAAGCAACTTCAGAAGTTCGAGAAGTTCGAGAAGTGGGCGTACACCTCGGCTTCGGCCGCAATTGCCGTCAGCGACATCGACGCCACGCTCATGCAGGAACGCTTCGGCGTGAAGGAAGTCTCGGTCGTCGAGAACGGCGTGGACACCGCGTACTTCCGCCCGCAGCGCGACGTGGACCGCGACCCCGCCCGCATCCTCTTCCTCGGCAGCCTCGACTGGCGACCCAATCAAGACGCCGTCAGCCTGCTGCTCAACGACATCTTCCCGAAGGTTCGCCAGCAACTCCCACACGCCACGCTCGCCATCGTCGGACGACATCCGCCAGACTGGCTCCGCACGCAAGCTGCCGCGTGCCCCGGTGTCGAACTCTCCGCGAACGTCCCGGACGTGCGGCCCTTCCTCGCTCGCTGCACCCTCCTCGCGGTCCCCTTGCGGATCGGCGGCGGTTCGCGACTGAAAATCCTCGAAGCCCTGGCCACCGGTACCCCCGTGGTCAGCACGCGAATCGGTGCCGAGGGTCTGAACTTGAAGCCGGGCCGCGACCTCATCGTGACCGAGGGCCTGGCCGACATGCCCGACGCGATTGTCCGGGGCATCCGCCACCCGTACGAACTGGAAGACTCCGCCGAACGCGGCCGTCGCGTCGTCCTCGACCAATACGATTGGGCTCCGCTCGCCGAGAAGCTGGACGAAGTCTGGTGGGCGGTCGCGACGGCGGCCACGCCCGCTGCCGCGTGATGGGGTAAGGCTGGCAAGGCTGCCAACTTCTTCCACACGCACTTTGGCAACCTGCACAATGGCTGTCGAGCTCCACCAGGTTCGGAACCCGCTCCGCGTGCCAATGGGTGAGCGAAGCGGATGGCATTGAATAACTCCACGACACAGTCCTTACCGGTTGAACAAGAACTCCCGGCTGTTCACCAGCACCCAGAGCACATCCTGCAAGCCCTCGCGCGGCGTCGGCGCGGACGTCACCCAGCTCTCCGCTTTCGCCAGTTCATCCTTCGACGGCGAGCGCGACCATGTCGCCAGCCAGAGCTCCTCAATCGACTTCGGCAACGGAACTTTGTCCGCGAGCAGCTTCTCGATGCGCCCGTTTTTGTCCGCGATCTTCTTGTTGAGGAAGTCGCCGTTCAAGAGGTGCATCGCCTGGGCGATGTTCGGCCGAGTCGTGCGTTCGCACTCGCACAGAACCTGGCGAGCCGGGCGGCCGAACGTGTCCATCAGGTACGACTTCACCTCGCTGTCCGGCAACTGGATCGCCCGCGTCCCGAGCGGCAGGCCCGCGTACTTCTCCCGCGTGCCGGTGGCGAAGTCGATCGCGTCCGCCATCTGTTCCGCCGTGAGCCGCTTCACCGTGTAGCGCGTGAAGTGGATGTTGGCACTGTCCGCGGCGTTCTCAGGAATCGGCGACGAATCGAGTTGATACGCCCGGCTGTTGAAGATCGTCCGCAGCAGGTGCTTCATGCTGAACTTCGACTTCACGAGATCGTCCGCGAGGGCGTCGAGCAGTACGGGGTTGCTGGCCGGGTTCGTGGCTCGCATGTCGTCGAGTGGTTCGACCAGCCCGCGACCCATGAGGTAGCCCCAGAAGCGATTTGCGATGTTGCGGCTGAACATCTTGTTGTCGGTCGCCGTGAGCCAGTCCGCGAGTTTCTTGCGGCGATCGAACTCGTCCTCGTAGCTCGTAGCCGGGTTGCCATCGAGCGGCATCGGCTTGACGACGACGCGCTTCCGCGGATGCGATGCCTCGCCCGTGGGACGCAGGAACACGACCGTTTCCGCGCCGAAGAGGCCGAACTCCTGGCTGCTCTTCGTGCCGAGCCGCGAGAAGAACGCAACCAGCCCGTAGTAGTCGTCCTGGCTCCACTTCTCGAACGGATGGTGGTGGCACTTCGCGCAGCCGACGCGGATGCCGAGGAAAACCTGGGCCGTGGTCTCGGCCCATTCGTCCGCGGCGTTGCCGATGCGGTAGAAGTTCGCCGGGCCTTCAATGAACGTGCTGCCCTCCGCGGTCACGATATCTCGGGCGAAGGAGTCGATGGGCGCGTTGTCGCGCACTTGGGCCCGCACCCAGTTGTGGAAACTCCACATGCCCTTTTCTTGAATCGCCGTGCGGTTGATGCGAAGCAGGTCGCCCCACTTGAGAGCCCACCAGTCGGTAAACTCGCCGCGGTCGAGCACCTTGTCGATGGCCTTCTCGCGTTTCTTCGGGTCCTTGTCCGCGAGGAAGGCGCGAATCTCGACCGGCGTGGGAAGCGTGCCGATGGCGTCGAGAAACAAACGGCGGAGGAACTCCTCATCGGAGCAGAGCGGCGAAGGAACGAGGCCGAGTTCCTTCCACTTGGCTACCAGCTTCTGATCGATGAAGTTGTTCGTCGGCACGGCCGGGTAGTTGGCGATCTTCGCGAACGGCAGCGACACCTGCGACACCTCGGCCATCCCGCAGAAGCGAATCATGACGTGCGTTTCGCCCTTCTCCTTCGCGGTGATCAGCCCGTTAGCGGTGACGCTGGCCACCGAATCGTTGAGGGCGTCGAACTGGGTCACCGGCGTGACGTCTTCGCGCTTGCCGTCGGACCAAGTCGCGATCACCGCGAGTTGCTGTTGCTCGCCGGTGAGCATCACGCGGCTGGTCGGGAATATCTCCAGCTTCGTGACGGTGATTTCTTTCGCCTCGGGAGCGGGGGCACCGTCTTCGAGCCAGGTCCGGATGCGGTTGTAATCGCGGCCATCGAGCTTCAACTTCTCGCCGCCGCCGTGCTCCATGACGAGCGCGGGCTTCGCAAGAAAGATGCTCCGCTCGGGGTCGCTGGGCACGATCCGCCGGCCCTCGTTGCTCTGCACGATCTGCTGGTAGTCAGAGGTGGGGTCGAACGCGAAGAGGCTGAGGCGGAAGCCGCCTTTGCCGTGCTGCGAGCCGTGGCAGCCGCCGCTGTTGCAGCTGGCCTTCGTAAGGATCGGTTCGATCTCGCGGGTGAAGTGTACGGGCTGGTCCGCGGTTGCCTTCTCGACCGTCACGGGAACGCTAACCTTGGTGCCATAGGCTTCAATCGCGATGGTCGTGGCTCCATCCGCAATGGGTCGCACGATCCCGGACGCTTCCACCTTCGCGGTCTTGTCGTTCGTGATGAGGTATTTCGCGGTGCGGGTGAGGTCCCATTTTCGGCCATCGGCCCAGACGCCGAGCACGATGATCCGCTGCTCATCCCGCGGCCCGGAGAGCCGAATCTCTTTCGGGAAGACGATGAGTTCCTTCGGCGAACCGGACGGAGGTGCGGGAACGTCGGCTCCCGGAGTCAGGTGCGAAGTAGAAATCAAGAACGCGAGTGAAAAGAGAACGCGAACGAACATGGCGAACCCCGGAGCGAGTGTGGGGTGATTGGCGGCAGGAGGCCAGCGGTGGCGGGACGAACGAATACCGGCTAAATACCATCGTCGCGGAACCCGCGCACGGAGTCAAGAAGTCTCGCAAACTCGGCTGGTTTTCGTGCTACGGTTCAGCCATTCGTTTCGTCGGGACTCCAGCGAGCGGCGTCATGGGCAAGATCCTCCAGGGGCTGGTTGCCATCGGCCTCATGGCCCTCTTTTACAACGTCGGCCTCTATTTTCTGAGGAAGGACGTCGTCGAGGTGATGGCGGCTCCGGAGATCGCGGCGCAGCCAGCAGTCATTCCCAAGGTGGAAGTCCGCAGCATCGAGCCGTTCCCGGCCCTAAAGGCGAATGCGCCGGCACCAGACATCGTGCGGACGCCGGCGCTTCAGAGGCAATGGGTCGCGCCGTTTGAGGCCCCGCATAAATCGGACGGCTTGCTCAACCCGGCCCGCGTCTACGATCTCGCCTTCGATTCCAACGATGCCCACCTCGTCACTGTCTCCAAGGGCGCGGTTCACGTTTGGAATCGGACGACGGGCAAACTCCTGCACTCCTTCCCCGCAACGGAATGGCTTTCGCCCGTCGTGTCGCGCGACGGTCGCTTCGTAGCCATCCCGACCAAAACCAACGTGACGATCTACGAAGCCAGCACCGGGCACGCCACCGGGAAGTACGAACTCGAGAAGGATCGCCTCCACACGGCAACCTGGGCCCACGGGGGCGGTGCATTCAGCGCGAGCGGCGAATACCTCTTGATGGGGTACAAGAAGGTCGCCGCGACGGAGGTGCTGGCGATCGAGAGCCGCACCGGGGTTGCGAACCGCATGAAGGTGCCGAACGAATTCGGTTCGAGCTTCGAGTTCGAGCAGTTGGAGCCGATACCGGGCACGAGCGAGTGGATTCTGAACGGCCGCGTGGGCAAGACCACTGCCGCGAAGAGGCCCCCGGTCGTCAACTTCGACCCGGCAACTCAGAAGCAATCGGGGTTGACCGCACTCACCATTCGCCCCTGGACGCTCTCGCACAATCGCGGACTGCGCGTCTCCCCGGATGGCACCCGCGCCATCGCCCACGACGAGAAAGTCGTGATGGTCGTAGATCGCACGACCGACAAAGAACTGTTCGCGATTCGCGAACGCCTCACCAGCTTTTCGGAGCCGCTCTTCACTCCGGACGGGCAGCGTTGTCTCTTCCTGCGACACCCGCACTTCTACACCATCGACCTGAGGCCGGGAGCCCCGAAGCCGGAACCCGGCGACAGCGTCGAGTTGCACGATGCGAAGACCGGGTCGAAGCTGGCCTCGTTCACGCCCGAGTCGTTTGGATTCGCGAAGCGTTTGACGTCGGTGGAAGTGAGCCACGATGGCAAGACCGTGGCGGTGGCCGGCGGCGCGCGACTCGCGCTATTCGACTTCGCCTCGGCGTTCGGTACCGCACCCTTGCCGGCTCGTCCGGTCGCGCGCGAGGCCGAGCCGTATCCGTTCGAGAATTGATCGTGAGATACCAGTGGCTGGCGCATCGCACTTTAATGCAATGGGTCTTGCGCCGAAGGGGAGGATTCACTTCTTGCCGGGCGCATCGATTGCGGATTGCAGCAGCTTCTTGATCTCGGCATCCGGTTCGTCTTTAAGCAACCCGCGTAGGACGTCTAGCTGAGCCGGAGCGCCCCACTTGAACCGGGCCAAGCCTTTCGCGGCGATCAATTTTGTGGCAGCCTCGGCCTCGCCCTTCATCGCGGCCGTGAGGATTTCGAATGGAATGGTCGCAGTTTGTTGCCCGTTCATCGGTTCGCCTTCAGTGGGATCCCGACCACAATCCGTCGGGTGGGGCAATCGAGCGCCGCGCGATCCAACTCGGACTCCGAGGCAAGGCCCTGGAAGCATTTGGCCAACGTGAACTGCTCGAGGTGATCGACATCTCCGATGTCGTGGCGAATCAACGAACGCGCCTACAGTTCGGAGGAGTGGCTTCACTGGTAACCCCGCGCGAAAGGGTCTTTGTTCCAGCCAACGAAACGCTATTCGCGCGACTTCGTCTAGAGATTGCTTCGAGGGAGACCCAACCCATTTCTCCCAACCGCTTCCGCGACTATCATGGACGTGTCCGCTGCCGATAGGAGATCCCTCAGTGCGTCACCCCGCGATTCGGCCGCTTCACGCGGTTCCCGCTTTGCTCGCCATTCTGCTCGCCGCCGTTCCCGCCTCCGCGGTCATACTCAAACTCACGCCGCTCAAGGACGTGCTCGAAGGCGAGCAGTTCATCTTCTCGGCCACCATCGATTCCATCGCTCCCGAGAAGCCAGGCGTCGTTCTCAAGTTTGAGGAGAAACTGAAAGGCGATGCCCCGTTCGAGCGGCTCGCGGTCAACCTCACCGGCGACGACGAAGCCAAGAAAGACGATCACACCAAGAAGCTCCTCGAACGACTCGATAAAGATCGCAAAGTCATCGTGTTCGCGTCGAAGAAGGGGAAGAAATTCAACGCGATGGCCTTCGTGGAAGGGACGTGGTTCTCGCTGCAAGGCACGCTCGACGACGACGGCAAGACCGTCCGCTGGCAGTTCCTCCACTGCGAACCCTACCTGAGACGTACCTACGCCGGCACCACTGCAGACCTCAAAAAGATCATTCAGGACGGCTTGGCGAAAAAGGCCGAGCCGCCCGGGGTGAACGAGAAGGAGAAGCCGGGCCTCGGACCACCCAGCATGAAGAAATGCTCATCACTCAGCACTCAGCACTCATCGCTTTTCGGCGTCATGCCTTCGTTGATTCTCGTGGGGCCATTGGCGATCATCGCGGCACCCACGGCCACGATCGAAGCTCTCCCTAGCGAGCTCCGACCTGTTGTGGTCCGGTCTCCTGACCGTGCCACGGCCACGATCGAAGGTCTCCCTAGCGAGCTCCGACCTGTTGTGGTCCGGTCTCCTGACCGTGCCACGGCCACGACCGAAGGTCTCCCTAGCGAGCAAATAGGCAGGAGACCTGCGGTCGAGCAGGTGGCACGGTCAGGAGACCGGGCCACAACTTGGATCGAGCAGGTGGCACGGTCAGGAGACCGGGGCACAACTAGGGTGGCACGGTCAGGAGACCGGGGCACAACTCCCGGCTCGACGCCACTTTTCGGAGTGATGCCCTCGCTCATTCTCGTGGGGCCATTGGCGATCATCGCGGCACTGTTTCCCGGAGTCGCGGCGCGCATGGCCGTCGGCATGAAGCGCTGGCGGGCGTTCCTCGTGGTCGCCAGTACGAATAGCACGCTCGCGCTCATCTACTGGCTGCTCGCGTTCAAGCAGTGGTTGCCCGACACCTGGCTCGCCGGGTACAAACCGTTCACGGCATTGCTACTCGTATTCAATGGAATCGGGCTGCTCTGGGCCGGGCTTCGCTATCGCCGCATGGGGAGTGGAAACACCGCGTTCACAGCGATCCCGGCTCGCAACGAACTCGCGATTCTCAGCGGCCTCACGCTGCTCGTCGGGCTCATCGCCGCCTCCGCCCGGCTCTTCGGAGACTCGTGGAACGAGACCATCGACCTGCCCATGCGCGAGTTCACGCTCATCGGCTTCTCGCTGCTCGTCGCCACGCTTTACACCGCTTACCGCATGGCGACGGCGAACTCGGATCAAACCTTCGAGGGAACCGAACCCGCACCGCGGCTCAGCCTCTCCGGTGAATCGGTCGGGCTCGGCACGCTCTTCCTCTGCGGCGTCATCGCGCTCTGCATCGGAGGCAACGCGACGCAGCACGCCATCGCGATCACCTCGGAAGTCGGCGACGCGGACGACACCATCGGACCGAAGCTCGCCGACGTGCGCGTCTTCGAAATTCCCGACGTGCATCAGGTCATGTCCAACGGCATCTCCGTGGACGGCGACCGTATCTACTTTGGAGCCGTGAAGCCGGGCTTCTCGTCGTCTTTCGGCTCCGTCTTCTGCCTCGACCGCAACAGCGGCAAGGTTCACTGGAAGTTCGACAACGACGAAGACATGAACCCCGTCTTCTGCACGCCGACGGTGTTCGAAGGCAAAGTGTACGTTGGCGAAGGGCTGCACACGGATAAGAAGTGCCGCCTCTTTTGCCTCGATGCTCTGAGCGGCAAACCCGCCTGGGCGAAGCCTTTTGAAACCTCCAGCCACACCGAGGGCAACCCGCGTATTGCCAGCGGCAAAGTCTACTTCACGGCCGGGGACGACGGCCTGTTCTGTGCCGATGCGAAGACGGGCGAGAAGACGTGGCAGTTCCCCGGCCGCGATCAACAGCTTCACATCGACGGCCCGCCGGCCGTTTCCGGTAACCGCGTCTTCATCGGCAGCGGGCTCTACACGCTCGCGCTCCTCGGCGTCGATGCCACGAACGGCAAGGAACTCTGGCGCACGCCGGTGAACCTCCGTTCCTTCGGCCCGCCGCTCGTGCTGGGCAACCGCGTCGTCTACGGCCTCGGCACCGGCAACATGGGAGCCGACGTCTTCAAGTACGACGAAGAGAAAGGCAAGGACGAGGAGAAGACCCCCGCCGGCGCGATCGTCTGCGTCGATGCCGAGACCGGCAAGCTCGCCTGGCAGTACGACCTGACTCGCTCGGTGCATACCTCCTTGGCGGCGGATGCGTTCTCGATCTATGCTGCGAGCCGCGACGGTGCGGTCCACTGCCTCGACCGCAAAACTGGCAAGCTGCGATGGAAGACGGGCATCGGCGCGACCTTCACCTCGGGCCCGGCCGTCGCCGCATCGGGCGGCATGCCCGTCGCCGTCTATGCGATCACGACCGAGGGCACGATGGTCTGTTTGAACTCGCAGAACGGGAAGGTCTGCTGGATCCGCGACCTCCGCGAACACACCAAGCGCTCGGTCGAAGAAGCGTACACGACCCCGACCGTGGTGATGGAATCGACGCCCACCGGTAGTCGCCGGGTGATTTACACGGGAGCCATGTTGAAGAACCCGAACAACGGCGCGAAGGCCGCCGCCGTGTTCCGCTTCGAAGATGAGATCGAATGACCCTCTCCAGATCCAGGGCTTCCGCCCTGGACTAAAAAAGTCGGCCGCTCCGCAGCGAAGCAATTCTTCGCCGCGGAGCGGCCGCCTTGTTTAGCCCAAGGCGGAAGCCCTGGGAACCTGGTTCGCCTCGCCCTTGATCCGAACCCGACCTTTCCGGATGATGTGAGAGTACGCTGCGCGGCGAAAACACGACACAGGAGCAAATCATGCGTGCGACGAAACTGGCCATCGGGATGGTCCTTCTCCTCAGCGGGGCCCTCCACCTCTCGGCCCGGGAAGATGCGGCCGTCGATCTTCGCGGACCGGCCCCCAAGAAGGGCACCGCCACCGTTTCCAAATCCGTCTTCAAGATCAAGAACGCGGACGTGAAGCTGCAAGTGGCCGGGATGAAACTCGAAGCGAAGCAAACGCTCACCGCGACCGAGGAAGAGGAAGTGAAGGTCCTCGCGGTTGAAGGCCGACAGGCCACCAAGGTTCAGACCAAGATCACCAAGGAAAAGGTCGAGACGAGTACGAGCCTCGGCGGCCAGGACATGGACGACACGAAGGCCGGCGATCTCGAAGGCGAAGTGATCATCAGCGAGCGCAGCAAAGACGGCAAGTGGAAGCACTCGCTCGTCGACAACAAGCCGAACGACAAGCAGAAGAAAGAACTCGACAAGCGCGTCGGCCCCGAGAACGAAGACGAACTCTATCCTGAAGGCAAAGTGAAGGTTGGCCACACCTGGACGGTCGAAGCCTCGGCCTTGCAGCGAGTCTTCGGCGGGTCGATCACCGACCTCAAGGGCAAGCTCAAGATGAAGTTCGTGAAGATGGAAGAAGTGGACGGCGAGATGTGCGCGGTGATCGAGGCGGTCGGCGTGATCAAGGGCGTGGCCAAGGAAGACGAGGGCACGTTGGACGTGGAACTCGACCTGGTCGGCACGACCTGGCGTTCGGTGAAGACCGGCCTCGACGTGAAGGACAAGGCCAAGGGCACGATCAAGATGTCCGGCAAGATCGAGATGGACGGCGTGAAGGTGGACCTGGCGCTGGAAGGGCCGTTCACGATCGACAGCACTTCGAAGGCGAAGTGAGTTTGAATTGTCGTTCGACCAGCCCGCCGTTCGCGGCGGGCTTTTTTTCATGATGCGGTCGGCTCGGCTACGCCGTTGCTGTTCTTTTCATTACTCGACGCGATCATCGAGCTAATCACCGAGCGGACTTCCATCGACCGCAACACTTCTCCGATTCGCAAGAAAAACTCCTCCTGATCCGCAACCACCGGTCGCCAGTCGTCAGGCGGTGGCCATGATCGCGTTGGAATATGCGTGCGAACATCGACACCCATCCAAGATGAGGCCAAGGATTCCAATGCTTGCTTTCTAACCTTCTGAACATCCAGGGTTCTGGGTCGAAAGCAATCTGCTTCCATCACGAGCGGGTAGAAATCGGTGCGGTGGGTGACTGATAGCACTCCATACCTGCGGTCGCCGAGACGAGGAGCAACGAGTTCGAGCCGATGCACGCTAAAATCGTCGTGTCCCGTCGTCGTCGTGACCTCGGCGAACAGTATGGACTGGGTAAGATCGCGAATCTTCTCAGCCTGACTCCTGAGAATCGCGATCGGTGGCAAAACATCCGCTTTGATGTCGTCGGGCCACATGCTGGGGATTGTCGCGCTCATAGGCTTCACCATTCGAGCCGAAAGAAAAGCGGAAGGTGATCGGATCCGTTGACAGCGTCGGGTAATCCATTCGGAGTCAGAAGAGACTCTTCACCGTCGGACTCCAGGATTTTCAATTCGGAGAGGCGGTCCATAATTGCCGGCCGTAGCAGAACCTGATCGAACGTGTTCCAGAAATAGTTTACGGTCTGGGAGGACGAGCGGTAGTAAGTCCCGGGCGGTCCGGACGTCCGATCTCCGAGCAGGCCCCACATTGGGTTGTACAGCACGGGATACTCACGGCCGCGAACCACGCGGACTTCGCGCCGGGCGACATCGCGGGTCATGACACCGTGGATACCTCCCGCCCAAACAATTGGCGCTTCAAACGGGTTCCCATTCATATCCCCGACGAGCAGGGTGCGGTTGTGCTTCTCCTGCTCCTCAAATCGTCGGATGTCCTCTCCCAACAAGCTCGCATCCAAGAGTCGATCTTGTTCATCCGTGTGAAGTTTACTCGGAAGGTGAGTCGCGAATAAGAGGAGTTCGGGAATCGGAGGTGCAACGATCCGAAACCCGAGCCACGCATCTAGTGGCTCGCGGTAAATCGGAGCCCAGCCTTCAATCGGAAGGCGGGTGTAAAGTCGGAGTTCATCGGCTGAACCGGGAACGAGATGGAACGCTCCTGTCTCGGCCGCACTCATCGCCTTCGTCAGGTTCTCCGAAGGAATAGTACATTCCGCGAGGATCACCAAATCGACTGAATTCGATCGGACGATCCGCCGTATCCGCTCCTCGAGCGGTTTCCGATTCACGTTCCAAAACAAGAAGTTAATCCCGGGCATGGGCGGTTCTCACGTTCCCATGACGTTGTAGCCGCAGTCCACGTAGAGGATCTGACCGGTCACGGCTGAAGCCAGCGGGCTGCACAGGTACACCGTCGAGTTCGCCACCTCTTCCGGGCCGATCGGCCTGCGTAATGGCGAATGGCTCGCCGCATGGTCGATGAGCTTGTCGAAATCCTTGTTGATGGCTCGTGCCGCACGGCTGGCATACGGCCCGGCCGAGATCAGGTTCACGCGGATGTTCTTGTCGCCGACGAACCACGCGAGTTGCTTCGCGTCCATCTGCAGTGCCGCTTTGCCGGTGCCCATGCCGCCACCGTAGTGCGGCACGACTACTTCACCCGCCACGTACGTGAGCCCCACGATGCTCGCCCCGCCCGGCCGGTTCGCCATGAAGGGGGCGGCCGCCCGCGTGAGGCTGACCAGCGAATAGGCCGAGATGCCCATCGCCTCCAGATACGCCTTGCGGCTCGTGTCGATCAACGACTTCGTGATCTCGCGGCTGAAGGCCATCGAGTGAATCAGAATGTCGAAGCCGCCGAATTCCTTGCCCACCGCTTCGACCATGCTCTGGATCGCGTAGTCGCTGAACTTGGCGAAGCGGCGGTCGTTCTTCACGTCGTCGGGCACGTCGGCCATCGTGTCGTAGTTGGCGTCGCACGGGAAAATCTTCACGGGGGCGAACTCGGAGCCGTCCGGCAACTTGCGAGATTCGACGTCGTCCGCCTGGGTGCTGCGGAGCAACCCTTCGACGATGCCCATCATGCGCGGGTGGCAGGCGAGTACGATCTTCGCCCCGGCGGCTTGCAGTGCCTTGGCGATGAACCAGGCGAAGCTGAGGTTGTCGCCGACGCCGGTGACGAGTGCGGTTTTGCCCGAAAAATCGATTGGAATCACGGTCGAACCCTCAAAACGAAAGCGGCACGCGGAGCAGTTCTCCGCGTGCCGTTTTATCATTTCGAGCGGGGTTCACCAAGGCGTCACCGGCCTTCCCCTGGAGGCGGGATCGCGAGGCCGAGGAATCTCCGCGGTATCCGCGATGCTCGTTTTGAAGCGCGCACAAATGTTCCGCGCGAATGAAATCCTCTCGGCCTCGCCCGCTCGCTCTTCCCCCCTACAATCACCGCAATCCGTCGCTCGCTGGCGTTGCAGGAACCGACCCGCCTTCTCATGCCGATTGCACTCTCACTCCTCGGGCACGTTCCTCTCTCGCCCGACCGGCTCACCCGCACCGAAGCCCGCGATTGGCTGGCGAGTGCCGCCGTTTGGTTCGAAGGGCTCGGCGATTGCGTACTCGATGCCCGCGTGGTTCGCGATGCCTCCGAGAAGCCCGTGCTCCTCGTCTCTTTCCACCCGGCGGCCCCGCCCGTGGAAGTGCGGCTCGGCGGAAGTAGCCGCCTCCGCGTTCACGCGACGACGACTCCCGCAGGCCCCGGCTACCACATCCACCTTTGCGAACGCCTTCGCCAGTTTGCCGCCGACTTCGACGCGACCTGGGAAGAAGACGCCTGCCAGGATCCGACCGGGTACTTCGCTTCAATCGATCGCAGTGCCTGCGAACAGCACTTTCTCGACTGGCTCGCCACGGTCTGCGGTGCGGCCCGCGATCACACCACCGGCCCGACTTGCATCGGCATCCCCACCGTCCTCGGCTTCAGCGGGCCCGGCCCGGTTCTCACCCCACTCGGTTCCCACGATCGCGACTGGCTCGACGCCGTGGTCGCCGAACCGGCACGGGGTCGCGAGTTCTTTCCGTGGTGGAAGCCGGACCCCAATGCCGAGTTCTATCGGAACCGCGCGTTGACTCGGCTCTGGTGCGACTTTCCCTGGCGACCGCCGCTCACGGAGGAAGAAGGGGAACTCACCGATCAGATTGCCAACGACCTCGCCACGGCGTACAAGCTCGACCCCGCAGGTGAACTGCCGTGGCGCGAGTGGCTCGAAGTACTCGCTGCCATCGAGAACGACGAAGACGGCCACTGCGTGAGCCCCACCGATCCCTCGCTCACGGAAGCCGTCACGCAGCGAGCGTTCGAATCGGACCCGACGGAGAAGCCCATCGGCTACCGGCGGCTCCCGGTTCGAACTCCGCTTTCGAATGGCTGGTCGATCGAAGTGCCCGGCGACTTCGCTCGCGCCTGGGACGAAGAGCACACCTGGACCGGCTGGAACGAGACTCGCACGGTTTGGTTTCATCCGGTCGGTTTCATGAAGCCGGACGGTTCGCCGCCGACGCCGGCCGAGGCGGTCGCGGTCGGCTTGCGAAGTTTACCGGATGGCACGCCCGTGCCGGGAATCGATCGCGACGGGCTTCGCGGTGAAGCGGTCTTTGGGGAAGCGGAAGAAGAGGGCCGTCGCGTTTGGCGGCTCAGCGGCGTGACCGCCGCGGAAGGGCAGTTGGTCGTGTGCCACGTCTATGCGGAAGCAGCCGAGGACCGCGACTGGGCGATCCACACCTGGCACTCTTTGCGGCACACTGCGACGTGGGGCAACGGGTAGGCGTCAGATTTGTTGCTGATCGTGCTAAAAGTTGAGAGTGTACCCCTGGTATTTACCCCGAAGGGGTTGTAGCCCTCAGCCCAGGGTCGCAGCGGTAGCTGCGCACCCTGGGGGCGATTGGTGACCCAAGAGTGCGATCGCGCCACCCCAGGGTGCGCGAACTTCGTTCGCGACCCTGGGCTGAGGGCTACAACCCCTTCGGGGTAATTCCGTAATCGAGTGCTCGCTGCCTGTACAAAATTCCCACCAACTTTGGAGCTGCTTACCCTGAGGCAACCCACCATCGAGTGCTGAATTCCCACCTCCGCGCTTGACGTATAACTTTTTCTTAAGTATCATCACTTTCGTTATCCTTCGCTCGCGTTCTTCATACCGAGGACGTCATGCTCCATACTTCTCGCGGTCGCAAGCTCGCGTTCACGCTCATCGAACTGCTCGTCGTCATCGCCATCATCGCCGTCCTGATCGGGCTCCTGCTGCCGGCCGTTCAGAAGGTGCGCGAAGCCGCCGCCCGCACGAAATGCACCAACAATCTTAAGCAGATCGGCGTGGCGATGCACAATCACCACTCCGCCCACAACAGCTTCCCGATGGGGTTTAACTCGCGCAGCCTCACGACCGATGGCGATGGCCTCGGGCCGGGATGGGGTTGGGCCGCCTACCTGCTCCCGTACCTGGAGCAAGACGCCTTGCATCGCAAGATCGACTTCAACCGCGACATCACCGATCCGTTTCACGCCCAAACCCGCATCACGAGCCTTCCCGGTTTCCTCTGCCCGTCCGATAGCCCACCCAGCCCGACGTTCACCGTGGCGGGCGTCGCGAACTGTCAGGTCGCGTTCGCAAACTACGTCGGGCTCGGCGGCATCTACGAAGTCACGGACAATCCCGATACCAACACGGGCGTGCTGCTCCGCAACCGCATGTACCGCGTGACCGACATCACCGACGGCGCGAGTTCGACTCTGATGGTGAGCGAGAGGCACAGCAAGCGGTCGCCCATGACGACGTGGACCGGAGCCGTCACGGGTTCGATCAACCCACCGACCGTCGTCGGCTACGCCGATGAAGGCCCGCCGACGCTGATCCTGATGAACATCGGCGAACCGGCGGATGCCCGCACGCCGAACAACGCGCTCGATCACGTCGAAGACCCGAGCAGCCTGCACCTCGGCGGCATCAACGCTCTCTTCTGCGACGGCTCCGTCCGGTTCGTCCGCAACTCGATCAACCCCATCACGTGGTCCGGCCTCGGAACCCGCGCGGGAGGCGAGGTTCTCGGTGACTACTGATCTCCACTCGCCTTCAACTGGCATCGGCACGCGATCCCTCGTCGCGATTGGCGGCGGTGCGTTGCTGCTGGCTTCCGCCATCAGCGCGATCGTGTGGTGGTTCGCCCGCACGGACGAACTCGCCACGCTTCGCGGCCACGAGGGTGCGGTGCGTGCCGTGGCCGCGAGTTCCGATGGAACGGTCCTCGCCTCCACCGGCGACGACGGCACCGTGCGAATCTGGGACGCTACCACCAATCGCGAACTGCATGCACTCGCCGGCGACAGTGGCAAGATCCGTGCCATCGCTTTCGGAGCCGGCTCGAGTATCGCTTCGACCGGCGACGACCGTACCGTGCGGCTCTGGAACTGGCAAACCGGTTCTTCAACGGGAACGCTCAGCGGCGCGAAGAAGATCCTGGAGTGCCTCGCGATTTCACCCGATGGCCAAACCGTCGCCGCCGCCGGGATCGAGGGCATCGTTTACCTCTGGAACGTGGCGAGAGCATCGACGCCAAAAGCCCTGGCGGGACATGCCAAGCACGTTCACGCGCTCGCGTTCTCACCCGATGGCAAGACGTTGATCTCGGGCGGCGAAGACGGCAACATTCGATTTTGGGACGCCTTGGCGGGTACGCCGCTGGGAAGCTTCCCGGCGGATCATCGCCACGTCTTCAACCTCGTGGTTTCGCCCGACGGAAAGGTGTTGGCTGCGGCCGTGAGTGGGAAGGGCGTGAAGCGCTGGTCGCTTCCGGATCGCAAGGAATTGCCCGCAATCGAGGGTGCCGGCTCGGTTCGCGCCGTGGCCATTTCACCCGACAATCGCACGCTCGGAACCGTTCACGAAGATGGGTTGGTGAAGACGTGGGACGCGGAATCCGGCAAGCTGCTCAGCACATTGCAGGGTCACAGGAAAGTGATTCTCGGCATCGCGTTTTCGCCGGACGGCAAGACGCTGGCCACGGCGGGAAGCGATGGCACCGTCAAGCGCTGGCGGGTGCCGCCTCGCTGATTGCGTTCAACTCCGTCAACAAGTCTCGAACCTTCTCGCGGATCAAGTCGCGGACCTGGCGAAACTCCTCGGGTGGCATCTCGCGTGGGTCGGGGATCTGCCAGTCGAAGCGCTGCTTGGCCTGAACCAATGGGCAGGCGTCGCCGCAACCCATTGTGATCGCCGCATCGATCGGCAAGTCGTTGAACTCATCCAACCCCTTCGAAGCGTGGGTGCCGAGGTCGTAGCCGAGTTCCTTCATGGCCTCGATGGCCTTCGGGTTCACGCGGCCACTCGGTCGACTTCCCGCCGAGAAGGCTTCGACGTTCTCGCCACCGAGGATCGTCGCGAAAGCCTGGGCCATCTGGCTGCGATTCGAATTCTCGACGCACACGAACAGCACGCGCTTCTTCACGAACTGGCCTCCTTTGAACGCGAGCAGCATCCCGGTGCCTGGACGCAGGCACAGAGCGGCACCGCGACGAGCGCGCCGACGAACGGTGCGGTCAGGTAAATCCACAGGTGGTCGAGGGAGCCGGACATGATGGCCGGAGCGAGCGAGCGGGCGGGGTTCATGCTCGCGCCGGAGATCGGGCCGGCGAAGAGTGCTTCCAGGGCGATCACTCCGCCGACAATCGCGCCGCCGAGCGGCCGCACCTCGGGCTTCGCCACGCAGACGCCGAGAATCACGAACATGAGGACGGCCGCGAGCCAGGCTTCGAGCACGAACGAGTGCCACGGCGGGCCGTGGGGCAGCGTGGCTCCGAGCGTGGCGTGATCGGGGAACATGGTGAAAAGCAGGCCACTGGCAGCGAACGCTCCGGCGATCTGAGCCGCAATGAAGGGCAGCACATCGCGGGTGGGCGTCCAGCGGGCCAGCCACAATCCGACGGTCACGGCGGGATTGAGGTGAGCGCCGGAGACGCTTCCCAGGGCGTAGATCATCGCCATGACGACGAGGCCGAACGTGAGGGCGATGCCCGCGTGCCCGATCTTCCCGGGGTTGGCGGCATCGAAAACGATGGCCCCAGTACCGGCGAAGACCAGCACGAAGGTGCCGACGAACTCGGCGATCAGGTGGCGTCGATTCATGGTGCTGCTTTACGCGGTTCGCCGAACTCTGCCAACCGAGCGCGCCGGATCGCGGGCGCTCATTCTTCTGTCGGTCGCGGACGGTTGGACCAATACGGCGGCGGGTCGCCGGCAACGACCACGCCCTTGTCCTGCCAACCCATGTATGCGCGAACGTCCCCCGTCGTGTAACGCAAGGTCAGGCCGCAGCGGCGGCGCGTGGATTGATTCGCCTCCGAACCGTGAAGCAAGAGGTCCGAGTGAATCGAGGCTTCACCGGCCTTCAACTGCACGTTCACCGGGTCGCCATACTTCTCGACTTCGGGCACGGTTTGATTCAGCACATTGCTCGGGTCGGTATCGGTGAGCTTGTAGGTGAGGTGGCCGAGTACCTGCGTGCCGGGAATGAACCGCATGTTCGCGTTCTCGGGGTCGGCGTCGTCGATGGCCAGCCACACGGTGACGGCCTTGCTCGGCGTCAGCGGCCAGTAACTCGCGTCTTGGTGCCACGACACCGCCTTGCCGTCGCCGGGCATTTTGCAGAAGAAGTGCGACCCCCACGCGACGACGCTCGGGCCGATCAGGTCCGAAACGATTCGTACGATTCGCGGATTCGTGAGGACGTCCCAGACGCGGCCGTGCCGCAAGTGCGCGGAACTGATCGAATAGCTGTCCTTCCCTTCGGCCACATATTGCGCCAGCAGTTTGTCGAAGTAGCCGCGAAGATCGGCCATCTCGTCGGCCTTGAAGATGCGGAAGGGCTTGAGGTAGCCATCGCGGTTGAAACTCGCGATTTGTTCCGCCGCGAGTGCTGCGGGCGAAGCGTTGACACTCGGGTGGAAGGTGAGGTCGCGCTCGACGGCAGTGAGTTCGTCCTGGCCGGGGAGGGCGTTGAACGTCGTGGGGGAGTTCATGGCTTTCGCTTCTTGGAAGGCAACCGCTTGATGGTGACTTTGCCGCGCCGGCGCATCTGCATGTTGAGTACGTACCCACGCAGGAGCGCGGTGCCGATTAGCGGAGGCGAGTCGGATTCATCGACGGACACTTCGCGAAGTTCACCGTCCCACTCAATCCACGCCGCAAACACTTCGTGTCGGACAATCGAGCCATCCGCCAACATTGCGCGGTCGTCGCGGAGCCAGCGTAATTGAAGATCCACAATCAATGGGCTGGATAGCAGAATCTGCCCGGTGTAACCCGTGTCGATAACGAACGGAACGGCGATGGGATCGGATGAGTCGCCGCGGACGGTCAAAACCACCGTCGGTTCGAGCGAGGAATCGACTTGCCCAGAAATCACGACTTCACCACGCGCCGATGGCCTCCGAGCCGATGCACGAATTCAAATCCGACCCGCACCATCCACGGCTGGGCATCGGGGATTCGGGCATACAGTTTCTTGGTCGCTATCATCGAGTCCCGCGCGATCGCGTACACACCGGTCTCGATGTCAATGGCGACGAACTTGCCTTTGTCCTTCGACGTCAGCTGCGGTTCGATCTGCTCCCTGTAGATGGCGTCGCCGCGGCGGGCAAACTCCTCCAGGGGATAGCGGGGCGTTCGCATGTTTGAATCCTCCATTCCAGCATTCTACCGCCGGACCACGCGTAAATTGGGCATCTCGTCGGGGAACTTCTCCGCAGCCGCTTGGGTCACCTTCGTGCCCCCCACGCTCAACGCGCGCAAGCCTTCGAGCGGCCTCAACTCCAGCAATCCCTTGTCCGTTATCGAGGTCTTGTTCAAGTGCAGCGTCTCGAGGCGCTCCAAGGTCTTAATAACGGCCATGCCCTTGTCGGTGATTTTCACGGCGTCCGAAAGGTCGAGTACTTCGAGCCGCGTCAACTTCGTCAGGTCCGGGAGGCCCGCGTCCGTCACCGTCGATTCCGGAATGATGAGTTCGCGGAGTTCCTTGCAGCCGACGATCGCGTTCAGTTCCTTGTCGGTAACGCCCGATTTGTTCAGCACGAATCGCCGCAGGTGAGGAAGTCCATGAAGGCTCGTGAAGCCTTTGGTGGTGCAGAGCGTGCCGTCCAGTGCCTGGATCGAGCCGATCTCCGGATGCTTGGCCAGAGCCGCCAGCGCGGCGTCGTTCGCCGTGTCGAGTTTGATCGCAACCCGCGCCTCGGGGTGCAGATTCGCGTCGATCGACGTTTTGGCTTTGAGGAACTTCAGAGCAGCGATTGCCTTCTTCTCGCTGTCGTTCGGCGTGTCGTCCGCGCCTCGAATCGTCAGCACCGAGGCGAGGCTGAGCCCAATTATGATTGCGAATGCGATGCGCACGGATCGTCCCAGGTTTGAAGTTTCACGAGGTGGCCAAGAGATCGTCCCAGTTGGAGGCGTCGAAGATTCGTTCGGCCATCCGTTCCAGGCGTTCCGAGTCATCGATTGCTTGCAGTACCGTCTCGGCCTGTTGAACGAAACCGAATTTGCGACGACCCTGAGCCAGCAGCAACCGCCGGGCTTCCTGCGATCGACCTTGAGCGACGCCTTGAGCGACGCCTTGAGCGACGCCCTTCTCGAGTATCCACTGGTAGGTCGTCGAATCTTCGAGAGTCATGCTGAGGCTCCGGTAAATTTCCGCAATGTGGGCCGGCTGGTGACGCATGCCGCACAAGACGAAGGTCGAACCGTACAACTCCTTCGCCAATTTAGCATCGACGTCCGCTCGACGCAATCGATCCGCGAACTTCGTGAATGCCGAGGGGAGGTCGCGGGCCGCTTCGTCCGTGAGCATCGCGAGCGGTGCGGTGGTCGGCCCCCCGGCCAGCAGCGACTCGACCGACTCCAGCCAAAGGCGAACGACCTTGTATCGAAATTCGAGGTTCGCTCGGCGATAGATTCCCGTCAGATCGCTCGCATTCGCCTTCGGTCGCAAGAGCAAAATAATCGAGTGAATGGGTTCGTCGCGACCGTGACCCACCAACACATTGTAGCGCAGCAAGTCCGCCGGGATCCCTCGGCGAGGATTGGCTTCGAGTTCCAAATGAATCAGTGCGGCCGGCGGCCCGAGTAATCGGAAAACCTTGTCGGCCTGAACGGTCACCGAGAGGTCGGTGTCGAGCAACTCGGCCGGGCCGGGAATCAAGCCGACGAACGGAGCGAGCAACGCCACCCAGTCTTCCGGCCGGGCGTCGATGAGCGAATTCAACGTCGCGTCGAATGGCTTGGCCACGCCTACTGCTCCATCACTTCTTTTTCCTTGTTCGAACTCAGACCGTCGATCTTGGACTCGTAGCCCTTGAGCAAGTCCTGCATCTTTTCCTTGCCCTTGTCGCGGTCGTCCTCGGTCATCGCCTTGGCCTTCTCGGCGTCCTCGAAGTGCTTGTTGCCATCGCGACGGATATTGCGGCAAGCGATCTTCGCGGCCTCGCTCTGCTTCTTGATCTGCTGCACGATTTTCTTACGCTGGTCGCCGCTCATCGCCGGCATCGACAGGCGAATGATCTTGCCGTCGTTGTTCGGAGCCAACCCCAGGTCGCTCGAACGAATCGCCTTTTCGATCTCCTTCAAATCGTCCGCCTGATACGGCTTGATGACGATCGAGGAAGCATCGGGCGTGGTGACCGACGCGATCTGCTTGATCGGCGTCGCGCTGCCGTAGTAATCGACGCGCAGTGCGTCTAACATGCCGGGCGAAGCCCGACCCGTGCGGAGCCCCTTCAGGTCGTTGCGAAACACGTCGAGAGCCTTCTCCATCCGCTCCTCGGCGTCCTTCAAAAATAGTTGGCTGCTCATGGCAGGCTCCTTGTGATTGGTTGTTTCTATTCTCGCAATTTTGGAGAAGCAGGAAAGGGAGGGCCTGAGCCGAGGAATAATATGCCTCGTCCGGAATCGATCTTGTTGGAGCAAGACTCACTCTGAGGAGATCGTCATGAATCGACATGAATTCTGGCTCATCGCGGTTCTGAGTGCTCTCCTCGTCGCCTCGCCAGCCAGCGCGTACAGTCCCGCTAAACCCCATCGCCACGATGTCTTTTCTCAGAACGGCCTGTACGTCCTGGATGTGGACCCGATCGCCGAAGTGAACACCGTCTATTCCGTGGCCGATCGCACCAGGCCAATATGGTCTTTTCCCGGCAAACTCGGGCTTCGTGGGTGCCTCTCAAATGACGGAAAGGTGGTGATCATTGTAAACTGGCCGTTTGTAACGGAGGAACACCTCGCGACTGCATTCGCACTGGAATTCCGGAATAAGGGCGGCGTGTTCAGGTCATACTTAGTTCGTGAACTGGTACCCGATCCGCCGTTGACGCAAGACATCGGCCCTGGTCCAATCGGAGATTTTTGGCGCACCTGGTATACCGAAGTCAATGATCATGGAGACGAGTTCTCGATTCAAACCACTGGCACTTACGACTATCGATTTCGTTTCTCAAGCGGAGAAATGATCGACCGTACGTGGCACCTACGATTCCATCGTTCGCATATTATCGCGGGTGTGGTTGCTGCGAGTGTCGCGCTGATCGCGGCGACCTGGTACATTTTCGTGCGCCGCCGACGCCCTCACAAAAGCCAGATTCATCCCGAGTAGCAGGAGCACTACCCGAGTCGTTTAAACGACTTCGAGAGTTCTGTCCCGCAGGTGAAACACGGCTTTTCGCCGCGGATGCGGCGTCCGATGGTAGCCAGGGGTGAAGTGAGGCTTTGCGAACGAAACCCCTGGAAACACGGCAATTCACCGTATTGTTGATTGAGCCCCGGAGGGGCGATCGCAAGTCCGCCGCCCCTCCGGGGCTCAAAGGTCTCAGGATAGCGTTCCAGGGGTTCCGCTTCGCTTCACCCCTGGCTACCATCGGACGCCGCATCCGCGGCGACAGAACTTATTGTAATCTCTGCTGTTAGAGCCACAGTTGCATGCCATCGGAGGACGTTTAAACAACTGGCACTACCCCCCAACAATCGTGCCGACCCGTTGCCCAGCGATGGCCTTCTCGATGGCGTGTTCCTTCTTGTAATTGAACACGAGGATCGGCAACTTGGCCCGGCGGCACATCTCGAACGCGCCGATGTCCATCACCCGCAACTCTTCCTTGATCACGCGGTCGAAGCTCAGCTTGTCGTACTTCACGGCGTGCTCGTTCACCTCGGGATCGGCACTGTACACGCCATCGACTCGCGTGGCCTTAAGAACCACCTGCGCTTCGAGTTCGGTGCCGCGAAGGGCCGCGGCCGTATCGGTAGTCACGAACGGGTTGCCGGTACCGCCAGCGAGAATAACAACCCGGCCCTTCTCTAAATGCCGAATCGCCCGCCGGCGGATGTACGGCTCGGCCACGGTCTCCATGCGAACCGCGGTCTGAAGTCGCGTCTCAACGTTCATACTTTCCAGCGTGTCTTGCAAGGCGAGGCCGTTCATCACGGTGCCGAGCATGCCCATGTAATCGGCGGTGGCCGGCTTAATGGTTTCGCCGCCGGCCGTGAACTGGGCTCCGCGCAAGAGGTTCCCGCCACCCACGACGATGGCCAGTTGCACGCCCCGGGCCGCGACCCGCTGGATTTGCTCGGCAATGGCGCGGGTTTCGTCGAGGTTGATGCCGAGTTTGCCTCCGCCGTAGCCGAAGGCTTCACCGCTCAATTTGAGCAGCACGCGTTTGTACTTGGGAGCCAGTGGATCGAGAGTCGAATCGGGCATGGTGGAACCGGAATGAAAACCCCGCCCATGAATGGGCGGGGAGGAATTCAAACGACACGGGAATTATAGGAACGGCCGCGCGAACGGCTCATCCCGCGAGCGGGTTGGCACCCTTTCCGCCGCACCCGCCCATCGCCGAGAAGATGATGAAGATAATGATCACCTGTACGCCCAGCACCACGGTGCCGAGAATTCGCCGCATGAGCGATTGCTCCGGATTCATGTACCCGATCGAGCCGATCATGAGGAACAGGAAGCCGAACATCATGCCGTACAGTTCCATCCAGCGCGAGCGCTTATTGCCGATTCGCTCGTAGCCCACGTCTTCGTCGAGAGCGTCCTTATCCTTCTTCTTGTAGAACTCTTCGCGGGCCTTCCCGATCTCCTCGGAAGACTTCTTCTCGCGAACCATTTCGCGTTCCTTGGTCTTCCACTGGAGGTCGACGCGTTCGCTGGCCCCTTGCACGCGATCGACGGCCGCGACGCCGATGATCGGCATGAACAGGAAGACGATGACCAGGAATGCTCCGAAGCCGAAGAGCAGCGTCGGGATGCCGCCGACTTTGGCGAGCAGTTCCATCGGATTGAAGGCGGGTCCCGAGCCTCGGCGTTTGCGGCGCGGGGCTTCGTTGTCTTCGGGCTCCATTTCGGGAACGGTTTTCGGCGCGGGGGGCGGCGCGTTCGGATCCTCGATTTCCAGACCATCCTCGCGCACTTCTAGACTCTCGCCGCACTTCTTGCACTTGATGCGCCGGCCGAGATCCTTGGCTGCGACGTTGTAAATCGCCCCACACTTGGGACACGCATTGTTCAAGGTAACACCTGGCGGGTTGCGGGAAGCTCAGAGGCGGATTCTAAAAGAGCACGGAAGCGCGGGCAAGCACACGGTGGAAAACTTCACGACCGCGGTCGGGTCGGGTGCGCGATCCGCCGCTTCAGTTCCGCGAACTCGATGGCCTCCGTCCGCGCGGGTGAGGTCGGCAGCGCGGCCGTCGGTTCGGTTCCGTTATTGGCGGCTTCGACCGCGAAACCTCGTGCCGCCGCGGCCGCCTTCAACGCGTCCACGCCGCGCCGGGTCAGCCGGTTATTGGCGAGTTCCAGCCGCTTCAAACGCGGCAGCGATGCGGCCACGATTGCAATCGCACCCGCGTCCGTGATCTGATTGCGGACCAGTCGCAGCGTCCGAAGGTTCGCCAACCTTCCGGATCGGCACAGCGCCAGCACGCCGGCATCCCCCAGATAGTTCTCGTTGAGGTTGAGCCCGGTAACGGAACCGAGTGCCGGCGAGGCAGCGAGTGCCTCCGCACCGGCAGGCTCGATGCCGCACCGGTGGAGGTCGAGGCGGGAATCGCCCGCGATCATTCGTGCGAACAGATCCGACTGCACGAGTTCGACGATCCCCTCGCGCAGGGGATTGTTCCCGAGCCGCAGTCGCATCAAGTTCCTCATGGCCGGCCCACGCACCAAGGCGCGAATCGCGAGTTCGTTCACCTCGTTACCCGTGAGATCGAGTTCGACCAGCCCGGCGAGAACGGGCGAACCGGCGAGGCTCGCCACGCCCTCGTGCCCGATCAGCCCGTTATCGTTGAGTTCGAGAATCTCGAGATGCGCCAGAGAAGTTGCCCGAACCAACGCGAAGACTCCAGCATCGCCCAACCGGTTGTGGCCCAGGCTCAGCGAGTTCAAACGGCTCAGGTGCGGCGAGCCCGCCAGGGCGCTGGCACCGCCGTTGCCCAGGTCGCACTCGCTCAGGTCGAGTTCCACGATCTGGTTTACGATCGAGGCGTGAACGAGCGCGGCGAGCACGCGGGCCGGTTCCTCCAGCCGGATTCGCCGGACGAACGAACGCCCGCTTCGGACCTGGGTGTTGTCGAAGAGTTCTTCGCCGCGCGAAAGGAAGGCCGCGGCCTCGAGCGAGACGGAATCCGGAAGGCCGCGCCGGAACTGAAATCGCGCGCCGAGGTTGGACAGCGGAGCGGTCCAAACCGGACGGTAGGCTTCCAGCAATTCATTCTGCCGATCGGCGAGTTCGGCGTGCCGGGGATCCTCTTCGAGCAGGCGCTCGAGTGCAATTTGCACGCGGATCAACTCGGCCCGCGCGGAGTCGGGAGCGTTCCCCGTCTCGTCCAGGTAGTCGGCGTACACGAGCCTCGGCTCGTCGTCGGCTGGGCGATCGACGATTGCATCGAGAAAGGGTTGTTCGTCCGCCGGGAACATGTCGGGATTCTAACCCCTCGAAGGCCGCTGCCGGAAGCGGATTGCGGTTTTGGGTGTACCGATGTTCGATGCAGGGACCTAGTTGGCGCGCGATGCAGGCACATAGGTGACACTGGACGGGGTTAGAGTATTCCGCTCGTTCGGAGTTGGTCGAGGGGAATTTGTCGGATGCGGTGCGCGCCGTACCAGAGATTGACGAGGTTGTCGATTTCCTCGATGCGGACGAACTCGCCGACGAGTCCGTTGCCGGCCAGGAGTTTGGCACCGCGCCAGCGGACGTCTCCGACGGTGGAGACTTTGCGAACGACGGCATTCTCGTGGTATTCGACGGTCGGCAGTTGCCTCGGCCGCTGCCGTTCACAGGGTCGCCAGCGGGTTGCGGGCACCAGATCGCCCAGGGCTTCGTGAGGTTGGATGGCGTTGTAGACGTCGCGTCGGGGTCGTGCGATCGGCAGCGGCGCGGTGGAGGGCCAGGCGAAGACGCTGGGCTTGCGGTTGAAGGCGCGGGGGGGCACGTTGGCGTCGGAAGAACGTCCGCGCCATGGCGAGCCTGGTCTGCGTCCGCAACTCGCCGCAGTGGAACGCCTACTGGGAACTTGCCGCATGACCCCCCAAGAAAACTGGGTACACCCGATTGGGTAAATTCTCCGGTGCCCCGTTGACGCACGCGCGCATCAATGGCAAGATGGTGCGAAGGTCCGGATCGGTTCCCACCCATCGCTGCCCCGATCGCGACCCAGCCCTTGGCGGGCCCCCTGCCTCCCGCCCCGTTCGTCGAACCCGGTTCGATGCCCACCTACGCATTCTCCTCCGGTTGGGAGCATACCTTGATGCCCGTCACGATTCGCTACGCGATTTTCACGCTCGCTCTCATTGCGGCTTTCACACTGGCCGAGAAACCCGCGTCGGCCCAGCCCACGCCGGACCAACAGGCTGCATTGCTTTTGGAAGCAGGCCGCAAGGCATACAACGACGCGAACTATCCGTTTGCCGCGGATCGGTTCCGCGAGTTCCTCACGAAGTTTGGCGGGAACAAAGACGTTCACGCCGCCCGCTTCGGTCTCGGCCTCGCGCTGCTCGACATTCAGCCGCAGGACTACCAGAAGGCCGTCGAGGCGTTCGCCCCGGCCGCCAACGAGAAGGCGTTCCCCGATCAGCCGCTGGCTCTGTACTACCTGGGCGTTTCGCAGCGCGGGCTCGGGCACAAGGAACTCGCCGAGGGGATCGCGAGGCCGAACGAGATGCCGCAGCGAACGCAGGCTGCGAACGGCAAGTTCAACGAGGCCGTGCAGAGCTTCACGAAGTCGCGCGAGGCGTTCGAGAAGAAGGCACCGCCGGACGCCGAGTGGGCGGCGCGATCGCGCTGCGATCAGGCCGAGATGGAACTGCGACTCAACAAGACGAAGGAAGCGCGAGTAACTGCTGAACCGTTCGCCAAGGACGCGGCACTCGCCAAGAACAAGTTTCGTCCGCTCGGGCTGTATTACCACGGCGTCGCCAGCTTCCAGATGAACGACGTGCCCGCGGCTGGGAAGTCGCTCGGGCAGTTGATGCCGTTCGACCAGCCGTTCGGCCCGCATGCGCGATACCTCATGGGCCGCGTTCATGCTTCCCAGGATGAAAAGGCCGAGGGTGCCGCCGCGTTCGACGCCGTGCTCGCCGGATGGGACAAGCAGAAGAAGGAGGCCGTCGAACTGTTGAAGCAGCCGGACAAGTTCAAGAACAATCCGTGGGAGAAGGCCCGTCTCGACGCTCTGACGAAAGCACCGGCACCGGACTACGTCGCGGGCAGCGCGTTCTACGGAGCGTGCCTCAATTACGAAGCCGGGAAGTTCGGCGAGGCGCTCCCCAAATTCCAGGCCTTCACCAAAGACTACGCCACCTCGCCCTTCAAGGACGACGCGACCCTTCGCGCCGGGTTCTGCCTCGTTCAAACGAAGCAGAACGACGAAGCCGTGAAGGTGCTGCAACCGCTGACCAACGTTCCGCGCCTCGCCGATCAGGCCTTCTACTGGATGGGTAAGGCTCAGGTTGGGCAGGCGCTCGTCGCGGACCCGGCGAATGCCGCCGTTCGCACGCAGCTGTTTACCACGGCGATCAACTCGCTGCGCTCGGGTGCCGATCGCGCGAATCAACTCGCGGCCACGGACCCCGAAGCGAAGGGGCGCCGGCCCGAGATGCTGCTCGAACTCGCGGATGCCCAACTCGCGAACAAGCAGGCCCGCGAAGCCGTCGGCACTTACGAAACGATCTGGAACGAGAAGTTGCTCCCGAACCGCCAGGAAGAAACCCTCCAGCGGATCATCGCGGCGTGGCACCTCGCCGGCGACTTTCCCAACTCGGACAACCGCATCGTCGAGTTCCGCCAGAAGTTCCCGCAGAGCCCGTTGTTGGCGCTCGTCGCCTTCCGCGGCGCGGAGAACGCCTACGCCAAGGCCGAGTTGCTCCTCAAACAGAACAACGCGGCCGGCGCGAAGGCGGGCTTCGTCGAGGCCGGCAAGAAGTACGAAGAGGTGGTCGCGAAGTTCCCTGAGTTCGAGAAGGTGAACCGCGCCCGCTACGGCCTGGGCCTCTGCCACGTTGCGAACGAAGACTACGAGAAAGCCGCAGCGGTGATGGAGTCGATCCCCGCCGCGGAACGCAGCGGCGACCTCTCGGCCGTCTCCTTCGTTCTCGCCGATTGCCTCATTCGCACGGCACCGGCCAAGGCCGAGGACGCACTCGAAGACAACAAGCTCCGCGAGAAGCTGGGTGCGGCCGCGAGTCTCTTGGATGCCTTTGTTGGGGCGAACCCGAAGGCCGCCGAGACGCCGGACGCGCTCCTGAAGTTTGGGTACTGCCAGAAGCGCCTCGGGATTCAACTCGCGGCCGGTCCCGAACGCAACGAGGCCTTGAACAAGGCCCGCCTGGCTTACGAACGCCTCGCCAAGGACTTTGCCGCGTCGCCGCTCGCGGGTGCCGCCGCCCTCGAACGAGCCAAGGTGATGGTGCTTCAAGGCGACAAGGGCGGCGCGATCAACGCCCTGAACCCATTCAAGAACGACCCGCTGGTGAAGTCGCCGGTCGCGCCGCTGGCCTACATCACGCTCGCCACATTGCAGCGCGAACAGAACCAAGCCGTCCCGGCCGCGGCCACCATGCAAGAGGCCCGACTCAAGTTTGAAGGCCCGCTCGCCGCCGATCCCGATCCTGTCCGCAAGGACTGGGTGCAGTTGCTCCGCTACCACCACGGCGTCGCCCTCTTCGAGTCCGGCAAACCCGTCGAAGCTCGGCAAGCCTTCGATCAAGTCATCCAGCAATCCGTCGGCAAGCCGATCGGTGCCGAGGCCGCCTTGCGAGCCGGGCAGTGCTTCATCGACGAAGCTAAGAAGAAGATCGAGTTGCTCGAAAAAGAGAAGATGAAGCCTGGGCTGAAGCCGGATGAACTCATCAAGATCGACGGTCAGATCAAGTTCGCCAAGGGCGACCTCACGAACGCGGGTAAGTTGCTGGAGCAGCGGGCCAACGAGTTCAAGCCGGGCTTGCCGCAAGGCGAGGCCCGCGCCCGGATGCTGTACGACGCCGCCTGGGCGTACCGCGCCGCTGGAGACGATCCGAGCGCCGCTTACTTGAAGCTCATCGCCGAGTTCCCGGGTCTCTCGCTGGTCACGGAGGCACGGCTGGAACTGGCCGAACTGCTGGCCGAGAAGATGAAGCCGGACGACGCGATCAAGTTGCTCAAGGACGCGCTCGACGCCGAGCAGACGGACAAGCCGACGCCGCCGGAAACGACCGAGCGCATTCGCATTCGCCTGGGTGCGGCCCTGTTCGACAAGAAGGACATCCCCGCGGCGCAAGCTCAGTTCGACGCCGTCGCGAGCAACGAGAAGTCGCCGCATCGCGGCCCAGCATTGTACCGTTCCGCCGAGTGCTTGATGAGCCTCGCGAAGTGGGAAGAGGCGAAGAACAAGCTCGTGATCTTCCGCGACAACGGCGCGTTCCACAACATCCCGCAGGTGAGTGATCGCGCTCTGCTTCGCCTCGGCCACGCCCTCACGGAACTCAAGCAGTGGGAACCCGCCCGACAAGCCTTCGAGACGTTGATCGCCCGTTATGGTGAAGCGAACGCGTGGGCCGTCGATGCTCGCTACGGCATGGGTTGGACGCTTCAGAACGCGGGCCGCTTCGACGAGGCCGTGAACGCCTACGCGCTTCTCACGCAGAAGACGACCGACGAGCGGGCGGGTCGGGCTCACCTGCAAATCGGCCTCTGTCGTGCGGCGCAGAAGAAGTGGGACGACGCGGGCAAGGCCTACGCCACGGTCTACTACGGCTACGACCTGCCCGATTTGAAGTTCGCCTCGATGCTGGAGCACGCCCGCGTTTACGGAGAACAGAAGAACGTAACCGAGGCCGTGAAACTGCTCGACCGCGCGATCAAGGACGCCCCGAAGGACAGCACCTGGCGCAAGGCTGCCATCGAAATGTTGGAGAAGGTGAAGAAGTGAACCATGGCCGCTTGCGGGTTCGCGAGCGGTACGGAGCCCACCATGCCGCATAAAGGCCACTACACCGCGGGAGTCTGCGTACTCTTCGATCGCGACATTACGATCGAAGAGATCGCCGAGGCGCTCGCGTCGTTCGACATCGTCGGCCGGGCCGAAGATCCCGACCCCGAGGCGTGGATGTTCGGCGGGCCGTCCATCGCCATCGCCTACCGGCCCGAGGCGCAAGGCCTCGTCGTCGTCGATGTCGTGAATCAGCCGTGGCCCGACCCGATGGGCGACCCCAAGAAGGATCCGAAGCTCTTCGGTGCCTGGATGCTCGGCCACTTCGGCCCGTTCACGTTCCCCGATGGCCTGTCCCGCGCCAGCCAACAATCGTGGGGCTGGGACGCCGGAAAGAGCGTGCCCGCACGGAACAAGGCCTTCGTCCGCATCCGCACCGGCTACGCCTTCGGCGACTCTCCCGACGAGGCACCGCTCCTGCCCGACGGTTACGACGCGGTCGAAGAACTGCGCTTCGTCACCAACGTGGCGGCGGCGGTACTCGAGGTGCCCGGAGCCATCTGCTACTACAACCCGAACGGCGAAGTGCTCCGCGATGCGACGACACTTGCGGCATCGCTGAAATACGGAGACGATGAAGGCATCGCCCCGCTCGATGCGTGGTGCAACGTGCGGCTCGCCAACGTGAACGACGGCTGGCTCGTCATGGACACCGTCGGCAACGATCAACTCGATCGGCCCGACATCGAGTTGTGCTTGCTCAAGGAGAAAGGCTACGATCTCAGCCAGATCGACGGCTTCTTGCGCAACGTCACCGAGTACTTGTTGGCGAACGGTGAGGTCCTCAAGGACGGCGATACGATGGACGGCCTCGGCGTGAAGTGGCAGTTCCACCACCGCAAGAACGGCCTGCTGATGCCGCCGCGTCGCACGCTTCGCGGCTTCCCCGAAGACGGAACCGAACCGCCCGCTGAGTTAAGGTTCGAACGACAAGAATAGCCGCTTGCGGCGTTGCCCGCCGCTGTGGCCCGGTCTCCTGACCGTGCCACGTGGCGACAAGTGAATAGCCGCTGTGGCCCGGTCTCCTGACCGTGCCACGCTTTCGACCGAAGGTCTCCTCAGCGACAACGCCGGAGACCTTCGGTCGGTCGAGTGGCAGGGTCAGGAGACCCTGCCACAACAGTGGTGTGCGACAACGCCGGAGACCTTCGGTCGGCCGAGTGGCAGGGTCAGGAGACCCTGCCACAACAGTGACCTTCGGTCGGTCGAGTGGCAGGGTCAGGAGACCCTGCCACAACAGTGGAGGAGTTCCCCATGCGTTCCCTGCTTGCGATCATTCTCGCCATCGCGCTGCTCGCGCCGCGGCCCGCTTCGGCCTACGTCGAAGCGCCGATGTCGCTCGGCTCCGTTCTCGCGCAGTCCACCAACGTCTGCCTCATGACCGTCACCAAGGTCGACAAGACGCAGAACCTCATCATCTTCTCGAAAACGCTGGACGTGAAGGGGAAGCACCCGCAGGACACGATCAAGCACAACATCGGCCGCGGTGGGCTCCGCGCCGGCGAATGGGAAGAGATCATGAAGTGGGCCGAGGTCGGCAAGCAAGCCGTCTTCTTCCACAACGGCGGAGCCAGCGAAACGTACATCGGCACCACCTGGTATCAGGCCTACCCGCAAGGCGAATGGTGGGGCATGAGCCACGGCGAACCCTTCATGCTCCGCAGCTATTCCGGCAAAGTGGACAAGCTTCCCGGCATCATCTCCGAGATGGTCGCGAACAAAGAAGTGATCGTGCCCTGCATGGTGGACGGCGACAAGGAAGCGATCCACAAGAAGATCGCCAAGATCCAGCGCGTGAAGGCCAGCCTCAAGATTCAGGACTACAACCCAAAGCGCGACTTCGTGGGCTGGGGCGGTGAAGACATTCGCCGGCTCCAAGGCATGCCGGGCTTCGATCGCTTCGCGGCGTTGCCCAAGCTCGACGCCGAGGCGCAGTCCATCAGCGTGGTCGACTTCGACAACGACGGCAAGCCGGACCTTTGCCTGTGCGGTGCGAGCAAGGTCGTCCTGATGCAGAACGGCGGCGACAGCTACAACGAGGTCGGGCTGCCCGGCCTCACCGGGGGGGCTCGATCCGCCGTCTGGGCTGACCACAACGGCGACGGCCTTCCCGATCTTCTGCTCGCCACGGCGGACGGCCCTCGCCTGTTCACCAACCTGGGCAAGGGTCTCTTCCGCGACGACACCAAGCGACTGCCGAAGGAAGCCGCCTACAACCTCACGGCGGCGGCGTGGGGCGACTTCGACAGCGACGGCAAGCCGGACATCCTCCTCGCCAACGGCTTCCACGGGCTGCGCATGTACCGGAACGTTCGCGCCGCGGCCCCGAAGCTCGTCGCCCCGCCGAAGTTCGGCGACTGGCACGTGATCGGCATGTTCCGCGCCCCTGTCCCAGCCGACAACTTCAAGACCGAGTTCGCCCCCGAGAAGGAGAAGTTCACGCCCGAGAAGGAGTACAAGGCCAAGCGCGACATGCCCGTGAAGTGGGCGAAGAAGGACATCAAGGACGGCGAAGCGACCCCGCTCCCCGAGGTCGGCGGCAACTGTGCCACCTACCTCTACCGCGAACTGGACGCGGTCGCGGCCATCGACTTCCCTGCCTCGTTCACCAGCGGCGGCACCCTCACCGTGTGGCTCAACGGCGAGAAGATTCACACCAACGACAAGGCGAAGCCCGATGCCACCGCCCTCGTGCTGAAACTGAAGGCGGGCAAGAACGCACTGCTGGTGAAGTTGTGCGACGCGGGTGCCGCCCATTCCTTCGCTTTCAATTCGGGCAGCGGCGCCGCCAACGCGGAAGGCCCTGCCGGTCCGTGGTTCGAGGATGTCTCGGCGGCGTGGGGCATCGGCGAGAACGGACAGGCCAGCGATCTGAAGGGCGACACCCTCGCCGTCGCCGACTTCAACGGCGACGGCAAACCCGACTTCCTCTACGGAGCGGGCACGACCGGCTTGCTGTTCATCAACAGCGGCAACCGCTTCGCGTTCAAACCCGATTCCGGCATCAACTACAAGCCGGGCAAGATCGGCCCCGCGCTGTGCGACTTCGATGGCGACGGCGTCCTCGATCTCTTCATCCCGCAGATCGACGGCAAGTGCAAACTCTACCGAGGCAAAGGCGACGGCACCTTTACCGAGATGCCCTTCCCGAACGTGCCCGGAGCCGTTTCGGCGGCGTGGGGCGACTTCGACAACGATGGCCGGCCCGATCTCGTCGTCTGCTGTTTGAAGGGCACGAACCGCTACTTCAAGAACGCCGGCGACGGCAAGTTCGAGGACAAGTCGGCCGAGATCGGGCTGACGCAGAAGGTGTTCAACTCGCAGGCCGCCGCCTTCGCGGACTTGAACGGCGACGGCCAACTCGATTTGATCTTGAACAACGAGGCCCAGGACTCGGCGATCTTGTTCGGCTTGGTGAAGGAATCGACGGGCAAGACGCCGGTGGTGGTGACGCTCAACGGCACGGCCGGCCTCAACGGCGGCAAGGTGGTCGTGAAGGACATGACCGGCAAGGCGGTGGCGACCGCGTGCCACTCCGGCGGCGATTGCCGTGGCGGCAACGCGCTGCTGCCGCGCTTTGCGCTGGCCCCCGGTGAGTACAGGGTGGAACTGACCGGACCCGATGGCAAGGCGACCATCACGGCGCTCACGGTGGCGACCAGCCCGATGAACGTGAAGGTGAACTGACCAAACCATATAGCGGCGGGCTTGCCCGCCGTCTCGACGACACCGGCGATGCCGCGCTCCGCTACGAGGACTGCGCGTCGCGGCTAAGCGGTAACGTTATTTTGTGAGTACACGATGTTTCGGTTAGCACTATTCGCGTTGATCGCGTTCGCCGGTATCGCCTCCGCCGCGGACCCATTGCCCTGGGCCACATACCGAGGCAACCCGCAGCGCACCGGCAACACCGACAACCTGCCCGGCCCCGCCGCGCCTGGGGTGCTGTGGTCCGTCAAATCGCAAGACCACTTCGTCGCCTCGCCCGTGCCCATCGGCGACAAACTCTTCGTCTCCGGCCTCGGTGGCTTCAACCGCCCCACGCTCTCGCTCTTCCCCTTCGCAAGCAAAGGCCCGAAGGTGGAGCCGTTCTGGTCGAAGTCCGCACCATACCTGAAGCTCGCCTCGGTGAGTTCGCCCGCGTTCGATGCCGCGAAGAACGCCATCGTGGTCGGCGACGGCATGCACCAAGATTCCGGCGGCCTACTGCACTGCCTCGATGCCACGACCAGCCGCCCGCTCTGGCAACTGCCGCTGCCCGGCGACCTCATCCACCTCGAAGGCGGACCCACCATCCTCGGCGGCAAGGTCTACATCGGCGGCGGTGCCGCCGGGGTGCTCTGCGTCGAACTCGACAAGCTGACCCTCGACGGTAAGGAGATCGCACTTGGAGAGATTGCCAAGCTACAAGAAGCGAAGTGGAAGGACCTGCTGATCAAGTTCGAGGAGCAGAAGAAGAAAGACCCCGACTTCGCCGTGCCGCCCAACGACGACATGCTGCTCAAGCCTTCACCGAAAAAGGTCTGGCAAGTGGGCCAAACGAAGTGGCACGTCGACGCCCCGGTGAACGCGACCGGCGACAAGTTGCTCGTGCCCACAAGTTTCCTCGATAAGGAGAAGGTCGGTGAACGGGCGCTCTACTGCCTCAACGCCGCGACCGGCGAAACGATTTGGAAGGCGGAACTCGCGCTCAATCCGTGGGGCGGGGCCAGCGTGGCCGGCGACACCGTCATCGTGCCCGGCAGTTCCATCGGCTACTACTTCAACGAAGTCAAAGGCGCGAAGGGCGACCTGACCGCACTCGATCTCGCCACCGGCAAGGTGAAGTGGAAGAAGGAAGTGCCCGGCGGCGTGGTCGGCTGCGTGGCGATTGCCGATGGCCTGGCCATCTGCACCGCGAGCGACGGCAAGGTCCGGGCCTACCGCCTGACGGACGGAGACCGCGCCTGGATCTACGACGCCAAGTACAACATCTTCGCCCCGCCTGCCGTGGCCGGCGGAGTGGTCTATGCCGCGGACCTGCAGGGCACCGTTCACGCGATCGACCTGAAGACAGGTGCCCCGAAGTGGGTCTTCTCATTGGCGAAGGAAGTCGGAGTGCCAGGGATGGTCTACGGCGGCGTCACGGTTCACGGCGGCAAGGTGGTCCTGGCCACGTGCAACCTCGAAGGGCCGTTCGCCCGCAAGGACACAGCCATCGTCGTGATTGGAAGTAAATGAAACCCGGTTTCTGCTTTGGAAAACGGGTTTCTTCACGATCTAACAGAAACCCGG
>JAYTGN010000071.1:0-17391 GCA_043733485.1 Gemmataceae bacterium | reverse complement strand
CCGCCGTGGATACCGGGCGCTCCGGCGGGGCTCGCAAAGCCTCGACCCGCCCTACAAGATTTCGACGAGGAGTAACCATGCGCATCGCCGGCAAGAGGATCAAACGAACGAGGCTCATTCGCTCGGAAAACTACATCGTTGCTGTCGAGGTTGAACTCGTCGTTCCGCAAGACGACCCGAGCGAGCCCTGCCTGGAATCCGAGACGGTGCAATTTCTTCGCAACGTCAAGGAACATGCCGATCGTGGCGACCTGAACTGGCTTACTCAAAACGGCAAAGTGTACGCAGCGGTGAACGCGGCGTGAACGATTCCGACTCACTCTCCGAGGTTCGCCATGGCCCGCAATCGCCGAAGCGACGACGACGACGACGACGACGACGACCGCCCGCGCCGCAAGCGCCGGCGCGATGACGACGACGACGACGATTACGACCGCCCCAGCGGCGGGTCCGGGAACGGCATGCTGATCGGCATAGCCATCGTGGCGGGAGTTCTGGTGTTCGGAGGGGTCGCGCTCCTGGGCATCTACTTCATTCGAGCGGAGAAGCCTGCACCAGTCGCCGGAGAGCCGCCTCCCGAGCTGGCTCAGAATCCGATGTTCGGCCGGCTGCCGATGCAACCGCAGCCGGCACCCAAGCCCAAGGACACCACTCCGCCCAAGCCCGATCAGTCGCGAATCGCCGACGGCATCATCGGGCTTCCTTCAATCAATCCGTACGTCTCGCAGATCGAGTTCGGAGGCGGACCCGACGGCTACGCCGCCATCGTCTGCAACAAAGCGCGCGACATCGGCAAGCGAATCGACATCGTCAAACTCGCCAACGGCGACGTTCAAGGACAAGTGCTCACCGATGCGGTCACCGATACCGGCTACTCGCTGAGTCCGGACGGCAAGGCGCTCGCGATCCTCGGCTCCGCCCCGTTCGAAGGCAATCCCGTCACGCTCTACACCGTGGCCGACGGCAAGGAAGTGAGTACGACCACGCTCTATCCCAAGAAGGCCGACCAAGTCCTCGTGCCCGATCTCATCTGGGTTGGCTTCACGAGCAAGGATCAACTGCTGAGCATCACCGGCGACGGCGGGTTCGACCTGTGGTCCGTTCCCGGCATGAAGCGAACGACCGGGGTGAAGGGCACGCTGAAAGGCGGCAGCCATCTCGGCGTGAATGGCTTCACGCACACACCCGAGAACTTCAGCCTCAGCAACGATGGCAAGACGCTCGCGCTGTTCAACGGCACCGGCTTCAGCTTCTACGACATCGTTACGGCCACGGAGACCGGCCGCACCGAAGACTTCATGAAAGTGGGCGAATCGACCGTTTTCAGCGGGTCCGCGATCTCCCCGGACGGCAAGCGCTTCGCCTGCTACTACCAGAAGTTTGAAATTGGCGGCACCACCGAGTTGCGCGTCTGGGATGCCAAGACCGGGAAGAATGTCTCGGGCGGCCCCGTGACGAAGGCCGGCTTCCCGGCCGGGCTCGCGTGGTGGGGCTCGAACCACGTCGTGTTCTGGGATGGAGCACATGCGTCCGGGTTGGTGTTCAGCTTGGAAACCGGCCAGGCCTCGGGCCGCTTGAAGACCTCGATTCCCGGCCGATTCGCCACGGTTCTCCCGAACGGACAACTCTGGGGCGTCGTCGGTGGAAGTAGCTACGAGCCCGTGAAGGGTGCCGCGTTTCTCGTGAGGGCGTTACCACCCGCCTCGCTCCAGCCCAACACCCAGTGCGAACTGACACCCGACGGCCTCAAAGTGAAGTGACGGCTAGCGAACCCTGAACTTGCACACGAGAGGCCGATGGTCGGAGGTATCGTCTTCGATCGCGCGGTGTTCGAGCAACTCCCAGCCGGCCGACGCGGAGTCTAGTCGCCTATGGTGGAAACAGGTCGAACCATTCCTCAGCTTCTCGAATCAGCCGTCTTCTCGGGCTGTTCAGTTGAAGCGCAACCACAGTAGCGCGTCCGATGGTGGTAAGTCCAAACAGGGCGTAGTCAGACTCCCAGGTGAAGTGCTGCTCCCAAAGGTCGATTCTCGGATTGAAAAGAGAGGTCTTCACGAGCGAATCGGGATCGAGAATCGAGGTCCGATCAGACTTCGCAAGATTGTAACTTGGACAGGCAAGGGCGAGGTTGTCGAGTGCATTCGATCCGCCTTTCGCTTGCGGTTGAACGTGCTCGATGTGGAACGACGCACCCTGCAGCGATTGGTGCATCCGGCAGTATTCGCACCGATTGTCCGCTCGGGCGATAGCTTGACGCATCGTCTCAGCCCAAGACAACGTCACGTTGGGGTCCGTCCCAGAACGCGCAGTGCCTTGGCACGATTGAGTGAAATCGACTCGCTCAACTCGGCAAGTGCCCCGAGTTCCTCACGCTCCTCCAGTGTGAGTTGTCCGTTCGTGTTGCGATCCATCAACGATTGAAGTCGTGCGTCGGTCTTGGCGGGAAAGCGCATTGAAGCGAACGCCTCCACCAGTTCTCGAGGCATCTCGATGATCGCGGACATAAGACCCTCCTCACTCAGACTATCGGCGGGGGTATCTCGACACCAGCCCGACGCTTTCCGTTTTCACTCGCTTGCCGCTGCCGATAGTAGATGAAGCCGGGCACGAAGAACGAGACGGCCGAGACGGCTCCGAACAGCAGCACGGCGTAGCCGGGGATCAGCGGCATGATGCACGCCGCGAGGAAGTTCAACCCCGCCCACAAGTAGAACTTACCCGACAACATGCCGGCCTTGAACACGAAGACCATCGCGGCGGCCACGGCGACCGCAGGCGAGAGCGTCAACACCGGAAGCCCGCCCACCCATTCGATCACGAACATCGCGATACTGGCAGCCACACCCGCAGCCCAGGCGTGGGCAATCTGCCGTTCGACGAACAGCACGGGGCCGGCTCGCCGCCGCAGTTGCCAGAAGATCGTGCCCCAGGTCACGAGACCGAACGACCAGAGGCCCAGGTAGAAGTAGTGGTCGCGGAGCCCCGATTGCACCATGAGAAAGGTGAGGAGGCAGAGCAAGAAGATCATGACGCTGTGCATCATCCAGAGCTTGCCCCAGTTCTCGAGCACGTCGGCGTGATGCGTTTCGCGGAACATGCGGGAGAGGAAGAATCGCAGCCCGCTGGGTTGCGCCGAGATCGCTTCTCCCGCCGCATAGGCTTCCAAGTCCGAGGCGAGCGCCTCGGCAGTCGAGTAGCGAAGTTCGAGCGGCTTCTGTAGGCACTTCAAGCAGATCAGTTCGAGATCGCGATCGACGTTCGGGTTCAAATCGCGAGGGCGGACCGGTTCCTGTTCCAACACGAGTAGAAGAGTATCGACGGGGTGTGCGGCCTGGAATGGCGGGCGACCCGTGAGCAATTCGTAGAGGATCGCGCCGAGCGAATAGACGTCTGCCGCAGGCGTGAGATCCTTGCGGCCGCCGGCCTGCTCGGGAGCCATGTAGCTTGGCGTGCCGATCACCGCCCCGGTTCGCGTGAAGCTGTGCGTGCTGTCGATCCGCTTCGCGAGGCCGAAGTCCGAGATCTTCGGTTCCAGGTTCCAGGTTCCAAGTTCCAAGTTGTTCAAAGCCCCGCTTTCTAACTTGGAACTTGGAACTTGGAACTTGGAACTCAGCAAGATGTTGGAAGGCTTGAGGTCGCGGTGGAGGATGCCCTCGGCGTGGGCGTGCTGTACGGCCCGCGCGATGATCGCCACGAGCCGCGCCGCTTCGCGAGGAGGTAGCGGACCGTCCGCCGAAACGCGCTGAGCCAGCGTCGGGCCGCCCACGTACTCCATGCAGATGTAGGCCTGACCGGCGGCCGTGCCGACCTCGTAAACCGTCACGATGTTCGGATGCTTCAACCGGGCCGCGGACTCGGCTTCGGTGCGGAATCGAGCGCGATCGTCTTCGGTGGCGAGGTGTGCCTCGCGAACCATCTTGAGCGCGACGAGCCGCCCGAGGCTCTTCTGCCGAGCCTTGTAGACGACGCCCATGCCGCCGCGGCCGAGTTCTTCGTGCAGTTCGAAGTCGCCGAACTCGCGCGCGAGGATCGGAGACGGCACGAACGATTGCGTTCCGTTCGGCGTGAAGGAACCGGTGCGTCGAGAGTCGAACTTGGGCTGCTGAGCGAGGTGAGCGAACTGGGCGACGGCCCAGAGTTCGCGCAATTCCGAGGCGAGTTCCGGATGCGATTTGCTCAACGAATCCACATCGGTCGACTGCCCGGCCTGATGGGCTTCGGTGAGCCGGTCGATCAGTTCGGCGAGTTGAGAATCGCGATTCGTGGCTGTCATAGTGCCTACGTGCTTTCCAAGTATCCCGCAAGAGCTTCACCGGCGGTTGCCGCGAAATCGTCGCCACCGTCGATGTCGAAGCGGATGAACCCGTAGGGTTCGCGCGGGTCGATGCGGACGGCGATGTCCACCCAATAGCCGCCGAGTTGGTAGGTGAGCCAGCCGATTTCGAGCGGCTCGAAGTGCCCCTCGGGGGTGCCGAACATCACCGTCACATCGGGACGGTCGGGCCGCACGAGGCGGGCCACTTCCCGCACCGTGTCCTTGAGAACGGGATAGACCTCGTCCGGCGGCGGCATCAGTTCCCAGTCGCGGCCATCCACGCGATAGTAGAGCGTGCCCTCGCCATCCATGAACCGCACCTCGACCCGCTCCGCCTTGTCGCGAATTGCCGTGAGCAGAATGGAATGGAGGTAGCGCCGCGGTTCCGGCTCGGCGAGAAGCTGTTCGGTCGATTCGTAAATGAGCATGAGGTTCTCGTAGGGTGGGTCGAGGCTTTGCGAGGCCCACCAATAATCGCCGGTGGGCCTCGCGGTCAAAGCACCGCTCGACCCACCCTACATCTCGTAGCTACTCTTCCGGCACGAGCACTTCCCTCAGCCGTCTCAGCGCCCGCAAGTAACGCATCGAGGCTGCGGCCTCGGTCAGGCCCAGCGACTTCGCTACTTCCTGATTCGAGAGCGCCTCGTGGTGCCGCATCAGCACGATCTCGCGGTCGTCTTCCGAGAGCCGATCGATCGCGGTCGAGAGCTTGCGCTGCAGTTCGTGCTGGATCGCCTCGGAAGTCGGCGTGCGTTCCGTGTCGATGAGTGAAGCGACGAGCGAGACGCTCGATTCGTCGGCCCAGGCGGGGCGGGCCGTCGCCTGCTCGCGATCGACGCTGCGACGTTGGGCCAGGCGATGCCGGCGATGCGTGTCGATGATGCGGTCTTGAGCGAGGTGCCGGAGCCAGAGATGGAACGGCATGTCCGGGTGCTTGAGATATTCGACGAGCCGCAGGTTGGCTTCGAGTAGCACGTCTTGCACGATGTCGGAGGCATCGACGCGGCGAGCGATGGCGGGGTCGAGCCGCAGGTCGATGATGCGGCGCAGCGGCTCGCGGAATTCGCCGAGGAGTTTGTCGATGGCACCGGCTTCACCCGTGCGGGCGTCGTCGAGTAGGCGGTCGGTGTCGTCGCGGTTGGGCCACATGAAGAAATTATACAGAAGCGGCCACGCTCGGGGGCGGCACGTCCGTCCGTTCGTACCACGCCCGCCCCACGGGGTTTCCCTGAAGCCGGGCTTTGCGTTCGAAGTTCGTTTGGAACCCGGCGACTTCGAGCGACTCCCGGCTCGTCTCCGAATTCAGTTCCCGAAACTGCGGCATCGCTCGCACGATCTCGCCCATCACCCCGAAGTATTCCTCGACGTCCGAGGCGATGTGAAAGCGGCCGCCGGTCGCGATGACTCGGGCCGCGTCTGCCGCGAACTCCGTGGTGAAGACTCGGCGCTTCTTGTGCCGGGCCTTCCACCAAGGATCTGGGAATAGCACGTGAACCGCGGCCACGCTGCCGGTGGCGACGAAGTCGCGGAGAACGACCTTCGCATCGGCGCAGGTGGTCTTCGCGTTGGGCAGCTTCCGAATCGCATATCGAGTCGCGGCGTAAAGCTGATACTTGCGAACGACCTCGATGCCGAGGAAGTTGACCTCGGGCCGCGTCACGGCCTGCGTGAGCAAGAAGAGCCCTTTGCCCATGCCGACTTCGATCTCGACGGGGTTCGCGTTGATGAAGAACTGCGGCCAATCGAGTGGGCGAATTGGTGGCACAGGCATTCCTGCCTGTGCTGGTGAAGATGCACAGGCAGGAATGCCTGTGCCACCCGAATCGAATGATTGGGTTCGCGGCATGTCCCAGCAGTACGGAGCGAGTTCCTCGGACGTCAACCGCCTCGGCTTACGCACCCTTGAGGTCCTCCCACTTACCGATGGGCACGCCGATGACGGTGGTCTCGAAGACCTTCTCGGAATTCACGTAGCCGATGCCGTGGAAGCGAGTCAGCCGGCGATGAACCTTGACTCCGTGGCCGACGATGACGAGCCGGTTGCCGGGCCGCACGGGGCGGTGGAAGCGGGTGTCTTCGATCCCGCCCAGGCCCATGAGGGTGTCCACACCGTTGACCTTTTGCAGCACGTTGTAGATGCAGCAGAGTTGGGCGGCGGCTTCGCACATGAGCACGCCGGGAAGGAGCGGAAAACCCGGCATGTGCCCGCGGGCCCAGAATTCGTCGTGCCCCACGTCCTTGTACCCGACGATGACGCGACGGCCCGGATCGATCATCACGATCCCGGTCAGCATCTCCATTTCGAATCGATGCGGCAGAATCTCGCGAATCTGCTCCGGGCCGGCGATCGGCCGCGAGAAATCGAGCTGCGTCAAATCGAACGATTCCGCTTCGTCCATTTCACGTTCCTTCACGCGATCACTTCGAGGACTTGGGAGAGTTCCGTCAGCATGACATCGGGCCGGAAGGCAGGGTCTTTCAGTTGCTCGGAGGAGGCCGCGAGCGAGTTCTTGTCGCCGGCAAACAGTGCCGTGCGGAAACCCTGCTTCTTCGCGGGGCCAATATCGCGGGCCAGGTTCGAGCCCACGTGCAGCACTTCGCTCGCGCGTATGCCCTGAGCCGATAGCACCTGAGCCGCACCTTTGAACAGCGTCTCGGACGGCTTCTTCGCCTTGCGATCCGCCGAGATCAGACGAAGGTTGATCGGGAAGACCGCAACTGCATCGAGGTCGGGCTCCTGCTGCTTGAGGCAGCGCTGCAACTGGCCGAACGTGAAGCACTGGCCGTCGGCGAGAAGCCCCTGAAGCCGGCCCCCCGCAGCGACCGCTTGAATCGTCTCGGCTGCGCCGGGATAAGCTCCCGCTCCCTGAATGCTCGCCTGATAAAAGTACGCTACCTTCTTCGACAGGTCCGTTATCGAGCCGTAAGTCAGCACGTCGAAGTTGTAATCGCGGAGCTTCTTGAGGATCTCTTCCCAGGCCCGCTCGACGGCGATCTCGGGAAACTTCTCGCCGCCGCTACCCGCCATCCGCAGGTTCGTGAGGTTTTTGGTGAACGCTTCTTTCATCTGAATCGCCGGCGCTCCCGGCTTGCGGCTCATCGAGTTCCACATTTTGAACTCCTTGATGAGCTTGTCCAGCGCCGCCTCGGTCACGAAATCCTGAGGATGCTCAAAGAGCAATTCGCCTTGTGGAATGGCCACGAGCGTACCGTAAATCGTCCACAGCACGGCCTTGATCGGCATCTGCGTGAGGTGGGGCTTCGCCTTCGGCGCGTCGATTTTCGGGGCCGCCGGCCACGGTAAGTCGGTGCGCTCGCCGATCCGTTCGACGTATTGTTCGAGCGAAAGCGACATGGCGGGCGGACCCCCGAGACGAACGAGCCTGAATCTGTAACGTAACGGGCAGCTTGGCGGGATTCAAGCGCGGCACGGTGCCGCGACGTGCCATCGGGAAGCGGGATGCCGCATGGACGCCGTGTACGTACTCGGTGCGGGCGGCATCGGTTGTGCCGTGGGATACGCCCTGCGAGCGGCCGGCGATGCAGTCACCTTCGTGGAGGCAAACCCTCGGAAGGTGGAAGCCGGGCGCACGAATGGCGTGAAGTTGGACGATCGGCCGGCGCTGCATGCCGAGTTCGTTCACTTCGACGATTGGAAGCCGACTCCGGGCGTGGAAGTGATCTTGTGTACTAAGTGCTACGACAACGCGGCGGTACTCGAAAAACTCTCCCCAGATGTCCCGCTGATCCCGATTCAAAACGGATTCGACCCGTTGCTCGATTCGCGAAGCCATTCATTCGAGGGGATCGCCTCGTTCGTTTCGCAGTGCGATCCGGATCGGCCGTGGACGCGGATCACGCGGCCCGGCGAATTGCACATCGGGCCGCGCGCGTTTGGAACGAAGGCTCAGCATCCACGCTGGGTCAGTTTGAACTGGGCCTGGGTGTTATACCCGACGCTCGTTCCCCACATCGCTCCGATCAAGTACGCGAAGCTCATGTACAACGCGGCTATCTCGCCGCTCGCAGCCGCCGCGGGCATCGACAACGGCCAACTCCTCTCCGTTCCCACGGCCCGCAAGTTGTTCTTCGCATTGCTCCAGGAGAACTACCGCATCCTCGCTGCGGCCGGGATCGAACTCGGCAAAGTCGGGCCGTTCCACCCGCGAACCGTGGCCTGGATTCTGCGGCGGAAATGGCTCGCCGGGTTCATGGCGAAGCGGTTCGAGCCCTCGCTACGCGGAACTTACTGTTCCATGGCCGGGGAGATTCAGAAGGGCCGCACCGAGATCGACAACTACAACGGCCACCTCATCCATTTGGCGGAACGGACCGGCACCCCGTGCGGCTTGAACCGCGCCGTCTACGATCTGGTGAAACGAATGACCGAGCAAAGGGAAGTGTCGCGAATCGAAGTGTTAAACGAGTTGCCTCAGTAACGCCTCATACCGTTCTCCCGTTGACGAGAGCGCGAACCGGCGCCGGTTCTCGTCCACCACTTCGATCGCGATTCGCAAATGCTCCGCTGGCAAAGTTGCCTCCACCTTGTCGGCCCATTCCACGATGCAGACGCCGTCGCCCTCGAAGTACTCATTCGCACCGAGGTCGGCGAACTCGCGCGAACCGGCCAGCCGATAGGCATCGAAATGGTAGATCGGCAACCGGGCCGGATACTCCTGGATCAGCACGAAGGTCGGGCTGTTGACCGCGGCGGGATTGCGGACTTGTAGGCCTTCCGCGATGGCCCGCGTGAGGTGCGTCTTTCCCGCGCCGAGCAGCCCGATCAGCGCGATCACGGCTCCCGGAAAGAGGCGTTCGCCGAGTCGCCGGCCGAATGCTTCGGTCGCTTCCAGATTCTCGATGTCGAGGATGAGGGACATGGCCACGGCACAATCTCTTGAAACCCGGTTTCTGCTTTGGAAACCGGGTTTCTGGTCGAGAGAAACCCGGTTTCCAAAGCAGAAACCGGGTTTCGTTCTCAGTCGCTCGGCAAGCTCTTCCCCTTGACCGCGAGCATGCGCCCGAGCTGATCCGCCGAGAGGCGCGGGTCGTCGGTGAGAATCGCGCCGAGTTCGGTGAGCACGAAGCCTTCGAGGTCGTTGCCGGTCCAGCCTTCGGTCACGAGCCGCGTGCCGATTTGTTCGAGGGCTCGGTCGCGAAGTTTGTCCGTTCGCCGCGAAATGCTCCCCTCGTGCAATCCGAGCACGCTCGCGGCATCGCGCTGGCTCATGCGATATCGCCACCGCAGGCCGAGCAGCAACCGTTCGTCGTCGTCGATGCCGCCGAGCCAGTCGCGAGCCGCATGGACGAACGCTTCGTGCCAGCGCGTGGTTCCGTTCGATTTCGGCCCGTAGTCGAGGGGCAGCGCGAGGTCGTCGTCCGGCAGGGACGTGATGCCGTGATGTTGGCGAAGCTTCGACAGGTGCCAGTTCTGGAAGACGCGGATGAGCCACGGGGCGAGCGGCCGTTGGCCGTCGTAGCGGGCGAGGATCGGAAGCGTGTCCTCGGATTCCGGCGCGATCAAGTTGCTCCAGAACTCGGTGACGGCCGTGTCCTGTTTCTCGTCGTCGCGCGGGTAGAGTCGGGCGGCGCGGGCGCGGAGCGCATCGACGAGCAGGCAATCGCTGCGGCCCGTGCGGGCGTTGAAAAGCGTTTCCCACGCCGGGTTCGAACCGAGCAAGCAGCCGACGCACACGGCCCAATCGAGCGAGTAAAGTCCTTCCAAATACGTCGACCACGTAACGTCCGGCGACTTGGGCAGGAAAATCGCGAAGGTGCGATCGAGGTGTACGTGAAACTTCGGCTCGGGGATGGCGATGGTCGGAAGTTGCAACCGCGTGAAGTGCAGCAGCAGCGCGACCCGCAAGCGGTCTTCGCGGGTCGGAGTCGGTGGGAACGCTGGGTTACTCATTGAACATTTACCCGCCGCTTGCCGGCGGGATTGCGAACCCACGAGGACCGCCGGCAAGCCGGCGGCTAAATGAATCAGTTCGGCGCGAACAGCAGAATCTGCAGGTTCGACACCGGCAGCGATTCCTTCTCGATCACCGGCGAGGGGTTCATCCCCATGCCGAGCGGCGTCATCTTCCGCCGCGTCGTCCAACCTAGTTTATGAACCCCACGCGCCTTCAGGAACTCGATCGCGACCTCGCTCTGCTTGCGGGTCATTTCGAGGGCCGAGGCGGGAGTCTGGTCCGGGTCGGCAGGATCGCTGAAGGACACGATCACGACCTCGGCCTTGTCGTTGCCGACGCCTTTCAGCCAAGTGGCGACGTGTTCGAGGTGGCCGTTGCCGCTCTCACTCACGATCGCGGATTTGGCATGAAACAGGTCGCCCGCATTGTAAACCATCCGCTCGCGGTGGTGGGCGGGCCGAATCAGCAGTGCGTTCGAATTCTCGACGTAGCCGCGAATGATGGGCAACTTCGCCACCGCGTCCGTGCCTTGCTTCACGGACCGCAGCGTCTCGCGGCCATCGCTCACGAATCCCTTCAATCCCGCCATCTCGGTTTCGACCGTACCGATGGCCTTGTCCGTCCGCTTCACCATCGTTTTGGTGTCGCCGGCGATTTCCTTGAGGTCGCGGTAGAGGTCGTCGTCCTTGAGCAACTTGGCGAGTGTGCCATCGCTTTCGCGCACGTCCTGGATCAGGCCGCGGGCCTCGGTGGAAGTGGCTTTTACGTCGGTGGCGAGTTTCTTGACCTCGTTGGCCGTATCGCGAAGTTCGGTCACGGCCTCGTCCATGCTGAAGGGCTTGAGCCCGCGAACGCGGCCTGAAACGAGAGTGCCCGAGGCCGGCGTGCCGGGGTTGAGGGCAATCACTTTGGAACCGAAGACGCCGGCGGAGTGGATCGCAGCCGAGGCGTCCGCGTGGAGCCGGCCCGCGTACTTCGCCTGCAGTTTCATCCGCACGGTCACGTCCGCACCGGCCTCATCGCTGTCGGGATACTCGACGGCCACGACCTGCCCGGCGTCGACTCCGCGAATGCGGACGGGCGTGCCCGGCGTGATGTCGTGGGCTTCCGGGAAGCCGACGGCCACGTCGATGGTGTCGGCCCAGAGGCCTTGCTTGTTGCCGACGCGCGCGACGCCGTAGCTCCCGAGCGCGAGTGCGACCAGCACCACGAGCCCGAGCAGAATCGATTGTTTGCGAGTGAGCGATTGCGACACGGAGAAGCCTCCCGGAGTGCGGAATTATACCCGCCCATGAAGTGATTCGAGCGGGGAAGGCTGAGTTTTTGCGAAAAGGTGCCGCAGGGCTTCCGCCCTGGGCTAAAGCCGACGGCCGCTCCGCGGCGAGGAGAGTCTTCGCCGCGGAGCGGCCGCCTTTTTTAGCCCAGGGCGGAAGCCCTGGGTGATTCGTTGCGCTACTCCTCCGCCAGAAGTGTTGTTCGGCCCAACGACACGTCGAACTCGCTGAGGAGCGGCACGAGCATCGCCGAAATGGCGAAGCCGAAAGCGCCGCCGAGGGCCACGAACGGCATCAAGGGTTCCGCCGATTCCTCGGTGCCCGGCTTCGCAATGAGGATGTTCACCACGCAATAGAACATGGCCAGTGGGCAGACCACGCTCGCGATCGTCAGCGCCGGCGAAGGGCGATCCGCACTCAGCACGTACATCAACCCGCCGATGCCCAGAATCAGGAACGCGATGAAACTCAACCACTGATTCGCGAAGCTGCCGCCGTTGATGACGATCAGGTAAATCGTGATGAGGGTGCCGACCGAGAGGAAGAACACCGTGCCGAGCGTGTTCACAATGGCGAGGCGGCTGTTCTCGACGCGCAGCGAGACGTGCAACCCCAGCACGATGGCGAACGCGAACAACACGACAATCGAACCGAGCACGGAAACCAGGGGTCCGAAGTTCGCGGCAAACGTGGTCGCGGCATCCAGGCCCGGCGGCGTGCGCGTGAGTGCCCCACGGATGGCGTAAAACACCGCGAGCAGCAGCGCCGGCAACAAGTATTCTTTCGTGTTGTAAACCACGGCCAGGAGCTTCCCGAAGACGAACTCGAAGGGCGAAATGTCCGTGACGAGGAGAATGTCGAGGCAGCCGCCATCGCGTTCGGACGTGACGGAAGTCACGGCCTGAGCCGAGATTAGCAGCAAGCTCAGCACGGCGACGGGCACGAGGCCGTAGGCCGCGGCAAAGGCGGGTCGGCCCCCGGAGCGGTTCAATTCGCTGACTGCGAAATAGAGGATGAGCGCCAGCACGAGGCCGAAGGCGAACTTCACCAGAAGCGGGCGGCGGCCATAAGCGAGTGTGCGGATTTCGCGCCAGAGTACGGGGTTCGCCCAGACCTCGCGGGCTTGTCCCGGTGCCGCGTGGGCCTTCGCCCGCTTCTCCAGTTCCACCGATTCATCCGTTTCGAGCGAGGTTGGCGTCTCGCGCTGCATGATCGGTTCGCCGCTCGGATTCCACTGCCGCAACTTCCAGATGCCGACGCCGTTGAGGATCGCGCACCAGACGAGCATCACGAGTACGAAGCCGTATCCCGGCGCGAGCCCAGCCCAGCCACCGGCCGGCGGTTCGAGCACGGTAATCATCGCGACGAACGGATCGAACCACGCCTGAACCGTGGTCCAATTCACGGAGTCCGTCAGCAGTGGACCCACGACTCCGATGGCTTGCGTGAGGCAGATGTAGAGCACGAGGAAGAGCACGGAGAGCGCGATGGACTGATAGGTCTTTTCGCGCCAAAGGGCGATCAGCCCGCCGAGTGAACCGGAGGCGACGGCCGCGGCCGCGAGTACGAGCACCGCTTGAATCACTTGCTCCGGAGCGATGCCGCCCAGCAGGAGCAACATGGCGAGAACGGGGGCCGTGACGAGAATTTGAATCGTGATCGGGAGCAAGGCACCGAGCAGTTTGCCGACCACGATTTCGTAATCGCGCATGTCGGTGAGGAGGAGCAGCACGAAGGTGCGGCGATCTTTTTCCTGCGAGACGGCGCTGGCTGCGGAGAGGGCCGCGAAGAAGAGCGTGAGCAGCAGTTGAACGAAGGCGACGATTTGGAACAGGAGTACGCCGAAGGCGGCGGTCTCGCCGAGGGTGGCGTCGCGGGAGAAGCCGACGGTGGCTTGCCAGGTGGTGATGCCGAGGATGCCGAGGAGCCCGGCCACGGCGGCCCGGGCGGCGTGGTGCCCGCGGCGCCGCGGCACCGTAACGAGTTCTCGCGCGAAGATCGGGCCCAGCAAGCGATCCCACCTTTCTCAGCCGCCCAACGGCTCGTAGTCAGGCTCTTAGCCTATAGAATCGGTTCACCATGCGAGCAATCGTCTTCGCGATCCGCGGATGCCCGGCCGGCTGGCTCGGAGCCTACGGCAACGAGTGGGTCGTCACGCCCCATCTGGATCAATTCGCGGCCGAGGGAATCGCCTTCGACCGCCACATCAGCGACTGTCCCGATCCCGAGGCCGCGGGGCAGGCTTGGCTGCACGGTCCGCGCGTGCTGGAACAACTTCAGACGGCGGACGTTCGCACGGTGCTGCTTCGCGCGAATCACACGGATACCGATGCTCCTGCACCCTTCTACGATGGCTGGGGCGAAGTGTTCGACGCCCGGCCCCAAGAGGAAGATTCTTCACCGCTCGACAACCTGATCCGATCGCTGCCTTCGGTTCTCGATCGACTGGCGAACGTGCCGCGTTGGCTGCTCTGGGTCGAGGTGGATCGCTGCTTGCCACCGTGGGACGTGCCGCAGGATGTCTTCGACGCGTACCTCGCGGATGGAGAGGATGCGGAGCTGGGCGATGAGCTTGATGCACCGGCGACGCCGTGTTCGGACCCGCCGGTGGGGCCGTTCGATGCGAGCGATCTCGTGGCGTGGCAGTGGCTGCAGATGTCGTTCGCATCCGTGATCACGAAGCTGGATGCGGAACTGGGTGAAGCGTTCGAGCAGATGCGTTCGCGCGGGCTGGATCAGACCGCGGCGTGGCTCATCACGTCCGATTTGGGCTACCCGCTGGGCGAACACGGAATCATCGGAGTGAAGGGCTCGCGACTCCACGAGGAACTGGTTCACGTTCCGCTTCTGCTGCGGTTGCCGGGGGCGGCGGAGGCAGGGCGGCGGGTGGCGGGATTCACCCAGCCAGCGGATGTGGCGGGCGCGCTATTGGAACTGTTCGGAGTTGTAGGCACCGGAACGAGTCTGATGTCGCTCGCGCGCGGCGAACGCGAGTCGATTCGCTCGGCGGCTCATTCCCAGTTGGAACAGGAAGTTGCGATCCGCACCGATCGCTGGGCGTATTTGCGGTCGCCCCTCGGGGCGGTGCTCTTCGCCAAGCCCGACGACCGCGGCGAGGTGAACGACGTCCTCGGCCTGAACGAAGAGGCCGCGCTCGAACTGGAACGCCTCCTGCCGATCAAATCGTGACGACGACCTTCCCGAAGTGCGAGCCGCTCTCGAGGTGCCGCATCGCATCGCGGGTCTGAGCCAACGGGAAGGTGCGATCGATGACGGGTCGGATGCCGGACTTCACAATGAAGGCGTTCATGGCTTCGAACATCGACCGCGATCCGACGAAGACACCCTGAAGAGTGATGGCCTTCATGAGGATGTTCATGGGGTTGAAGGTGCCGAGGCCGGTGAGGACGCCGATGAGTGCGATGAAGCCTCCGGTGCGGACGGCCTTGGCGGAACGTTCGAGCGTGCCCGCCCCACCGACCTCCACCACGATGTCCACGCCCTGACCGTTAGTCTGCTGGCGAGCCCACTTCTCCCAGTCCGGAATTGTTCGGTAGTTCACGCCGGCATCGGCTCCGAGGCTCAGAGCACGGGCCAGTTTTTCGTCGCTGCCCGAGGTGATGAGCGCTTTCGCGCCGAGCGCCTTCGCAAACTGCAGCGCGAACAGCGACACGCCGCCGGTGCCCTGAACGAGTACGGTCTTGCCCGGCCCGCAACCTGCTTGTGCGAGCGCGTTCCAGGCCGTGAGGGCGGCACAGGGCAAGGTGGCCGCTTCCTCGAAACTCAGGCTCGCGGGCATGGGAACGAGCCCGTTCTCGGAGAGAAGCACGTACTCGGCGAGAACGCCTTCGCGGTCGCCGCCGAGCGTGCTGCGCGCGGCCGCATCGGTGATCGGGCCATCCGGCCAGTTCTGGAAGAAGCAGCCGATGGCGCGGTCGCCGGGCTTCCATCGCGTCACGCCCGTGCCGACCGCGACCACCTCGCCGGCTCCATCGGAACCCAGAACGCGAGGCAACGGCAGGTTCGGGTTGTAGTGCCCCTTCGCGATCAGCAGGTCGCGATAGTTCAACGAGGCGGCCCGAACGCGGAGCAACACCTCGCCGGGACCGGGCACGGGATCGGGCCGCGTCGCGAGTGCGACGTTCTCGAACCCGAAGCCGTTTTGAACCGCGACTGCGTTCATGGAGGAACCCAGATTGTGAGAAATCGGTACGCGCCGCTGGCGTCGCATCTGTTAGAGTGATTCTATTCTGTTTCTGGGTCGGCACTCGCGTCCTCTCCGCCGGCCCCGGTTCACACGTCGAGTTGACGGTCGATGACTCCGTCCGATTCCCTTCACCTCGACGAACACTTGGCTCGCCTTCTGGCGGCGTACGATCAGGGGATCGGCGACGGCGAGGTTGTAGTTCGCGGCCCAACCCTGCACCTCAAGGATCTGCCCCCGGGGTTGACCGGCGACGAACGGTTGGTGGAACCGCTCTCCGGGAGCCAGTTGAACCAGGGCTCGTTCGGAGACTTGCTCCCCGATCCGCCAGCAGTCGATCCCTTCACCGCAGCGAAGGTTTTTCCCGAAACCCACCGCATCGGTCGTTTCGAACTGCGCCGGCAACTCGGGAAGGGCGGCTGCGGCATCGTGTTTCTGGCGTTCGATCCGAAGCTGCGCCGCGAAGTCGCACTGAAAATCCCGCGGCCCGAACTTCTGATGAGCCCGGATGCACGGCGGCGATTGCACCGCGAAGCCACTGCCGCCGCGGGCTTCGACCATCCGAACCTGGTTCCCGTCTACGAGACGGGCGAGATCGGCCCGGTCTGCTTCATCGCCACGGTCTTCTGCCCCGGCCAGACGCTCTCCGAATGGCTCGATCGGCAATCGTATCCGGTTCCCATCCGGCAAGCAGCCCGGCTCGTCGCCCAGCTGGCCGAGGCCGTTCAGCACGCCCACGATCGCTCGGTACTCCATCGCGATCTCAAGCCGAACAACGTGATTCTCCAGGAAGTGCGATCCGATCCGAACGCTCTGGAGCCGCCGCTCGGATCTTGCCCCCTACGCGGGGAATACTTCACGCCGCGCGTCGTGGACTTCGGCCTGGCGAAATTCACCGATCAGGGGCCGAGCGAGACGGTCACGCGGCAGATTCTCGGCACTCCGAAATACATGGCCCCGGAGCAGGCTCAGGCACGCCACGAAGATGTCGGCCCCGAAGCGGACGTCTACGCGCTCGGCGTCATTCTCTACGAGATGCTCGTGGGAAGGACCCCTTACGAAGGGGCGAGCGACGTCGAAGTGCTGCGGCTCTCCATCGAGGGAAATCTGACGCTGCCCCGGAACCTGAGGCGAGAAATCCCCCGCGATCTGGAAGCGATCTGCCTCAAGGCCATGGCTCGCTCGCCGTCGCGCCGCTACCGGATGGCCATCGACTTCGCGGACGACTTGCGCCGCTTTCTCGAAGGCCTGCCGACGCTGGCCCGACCTCTCAATGCCGTGGGCCGCGCCGGTCGCTGGCTGCGGCGAAACGATCAGGCCTTCGCGCTCGTCACCGTCAGCACCATCTCGTGCATCTTGCTCGCCATCGGTATGTGGAACGCGTACCAGACTCAGAAGTATCAGGTCGTTCGAAACGAGAGTCAGGTTCGCGACGCGGAACGGACGAAGAGCGATGCCCACCGCAGTTACTCTTACCACCTACATAATGCGTTTCTCGCGTGGCGGTCCGGAGACAAGCCCCAGCAGGTCGCTTCGCTCCACGAAGCGAGGCTCGCCGCCGGCACGGTCGGCGAGGTGCCTGAATTCGCTTGGGGCTACCTCTCGCAAGTCGGGCACGCCGAGCGATCCTCGACCGCCGGACCCGCCGGCAAACCGCTCGCACTTGCGGTGTCCACCAGCGGT
>JAYTGN010000070.1:0-17461 GCA_043733485.1 Gemmataceae bacterium | reverse complement strand
AGCCGGTGCAGCCTGCCATGCACCGGCTGGAAGCACGGTGCCACCCAGAAAAATCGGAGCTTTCTACCAGTACGCCGTCAATGGGCCGCGGGTTCGGTCCGATAGTTTGGCGGCGTGCCCCAGCGGAGCTTGTCGCGGAGCGTCTGATAATAGGTACGGCCCGGAACCTTCACCAACAAGAACTCGACCTCCGCCTTTCGCACCGTCACGGTCTGGCCGAGCGTGAGCGGCCCGAGAGCCTGTCCATCCGCGGTGAGTGCCGCTCCTTCAGGACGACGAACCCGGATGGTGTACTTCTTGTTCGCGGCATCGACCAGCGGCCGATACGTGAGTGTGTGCGGGCAAATCGGCGTGATCGTGAACGCGGGAAGTTCCTGCGACAGAATCGGCCCACCGGCCGAGAGGCTGTGAGCCGTCGAACCGATAGGCGTGCTAATGATGAGCCCGTCTCCCCGGTAACTCGTCACGGCTTCGTCGTCGATCAACAAATCGAGTGCGGCAATATGGCCCACGGAGTGCGCGTGAATCACGACTTCATTCAGGCCGAGAACCGTCTTCACCCCCGAGGGCGTCGGATACTCGCACTCGAACATGAGGTGCGGGGCCACGCGGTATTCCTTCGCCAGCAATCGCGGCAAGGCGTGGACGAGTTCGTCGGGCGAGAGATCGGCCAAGAAGCCCAAGGTGCCGAGGTTCACGCCGACAACCGGGATTTGGCTGTACCCCATCTGCCGCACGGCGCGAAGGATGGAACCGTCGCCACCGAGGACGATCGCGAGATCGGCGGTGAGCGGCGCCAGGTCTCGTTCCTGCCGCAGGTCGAAGGCAACGACTTCCCCCAAGCCCGCAAGGATGGGCTTGAGCCACGCCGCGGTCTCCACCACCTGCGGCTTCCGGTCGCTGCCCAACACGAAGAAACGCATGAGTGTCCTTGCGGGAGAGGTGGCACTCAGTCTACGGAACGCCCGCCGCCTTCCCATCGATGCGGCGATCCGCGGCACCATGATAGAGGCCCGTCTTCGGGTCGATCCAAATGGTATGGGCATCACCCTGCCGTTGGCCGCTGATGGCGTGGCCCTTCGACCGCAATTTTTCGACCAAGTCCGCGTGCTCCTTCACGCCCTCGAACCGCACCGAGTCTGGGAACCACTGATGGTGAAGCCGCGGCGCATCGACGGCTTCTTGCACCGGCATGTCGAAATCGAGGACGTTCACCATCATGCACAACACGGTATTGATGATGGTTCGACCGCCGGGGCTGCCCGTGATGAGCAGCGGCTTACCGTCCTTATAAACGAGCGTGGGCGACTGACAACTGAGCATGCGCTTGCCCGGCGCGATGAGGTTGGGCTTGGTGCCGATCGTTCCGCCGCGAGTCGTGATGCCGGGCCTCGGGTTGAAGTCCGTCATCTGGTTGTTGAGGATGTAGCCCGCGCCGCGCACCACGACCCGCGATCCGTAGCTGTTCTCCAGCGTGTACGTGTTGCTCACCGCGAGCCCATTTCGGTCGATGATCGAGAAGTGCGTGGTGCTGTCCCCTTCGGGAGCGAGTGCGATGTCCGGTGCGAGCTTCTCGCTCGGCGTGGCGCGATTCAAGTCGATTCCCGCGGCGAGTTTCTTGGCGTAGTCCTTCGAGGTCAGCGTGTCGGGAATGGTCGTGAACTCCGGGTCGCCAAGGTGCCGGGCGCGGTCGCAGTACGCTCGCTTCATCGATTCGATCAGCAGGTGCGAGACCTCGGGCGACCAGCGGTCGTGCTTGCGAAGCTCGAAGCATTCGAGAATGTTGAGCATCTCGGCGAGCCCAATGCCTCCGGAACTCGGCGGCGGCGCACCGTAGATATCGAAGCCGCGATAGGTCGTGTGAATGGGTTTGCGTTCGCGAGCCGCGTAAGAAGCCAGATCGTCCGCGGTGATGAGCCCGCCCCCGCGCTTCATCTCGGCGACGAGCAACCCGGCGGACTCGCCCAGATAAAAGGCCTCGGGCCCCTTCTCGGCAATCGCACGGAGCGTGCGACCGAGATCGGCAAGCACGAGCTTGTCTCCAGGCTTCCAGCGTTCGCCGCCGGGCTTTCCGTAAACGCGTTTGAACTCGGCGTTCGTGGTCTTCGCATCGGCGAGAATGCGGTTCAAACCGCCCGCGAGCACTGCGTTGATGGCGAAGCCTTCCTCGGCCAGCTTTACCGCCGGCATCACCACGAGCTTCCAGGGAAGTTTGCCGAACCGCTTGTGAGCCAGAGCCAAACCGCGCACGGTACCAGGCACGCCGGACGCCTTGTGATCGAACCCGTTGACCTTACCGTCGGCAAAAAGGGTGGCCGTGGCGGAAGCGGGAGCCGTCTCGCGGTACTCGATGCAGGTCGGCTCTTGTCCGGGTGGCCCGATCATCATGAACCCGCCGCCGCCGATGTTCCCAGCTTCCGGCCAGGTCACGGCCATCGCGAACGCCACGGCCACGGCCGCATCGACCGCGTTCCCTTCTTGCTTCAGTATCTCGACGCCCACGTCCGCAGCCAACGGCGACACGCAGACTACCATGCCGTTCTTCGCGACGGTCAACTTCTTCGTTGGCTCAGCGACCGCGAGCAGCGGCACGAACGCAAGAACCAGTGCGGACCATTTCATAGTTCCACCTCCAAGGTAGTTTCTCGCGTGCGGTATACGACCGCTCTACGGCTTCGGGCCGGCTGGGAGGTTGTCGTTGAGGTAGCGCGTGAGCAGGCCGTACAAGTGGCGAGACGTGTTCTTCCCCTCGTTGATCGAGTGGCTCCGGTTCGGGTACGCCATCATCGTGAACGGTTTGTTCAACTCGATGAGGCGATCGGCGAGCTTCTCCGTTCCCTGATAGTGGACGTTGTCGTCCCCCGTGCCGTGAACGATCAGCAAGTTCCCCTTCAGCCCCGCCGCGTGTGTTATCGGCGAACCGTTCCGGTAGTCCTCGGCATTGTCCTTCGGTAGCCCCATGTAGCGTTCCTGGTAGATCGTGTCGTAGAGCCGCATGTCGGGCACCGGAGCAACGGACATCCCCGTGCGGTAGAGTTCGGGCGAACGGAACAGGAGGTTCAGCGTCATGGAACCGCCGCCACTCCAACCCCAGACACCGACTCGCGACGAATCGAGATAGGGGCGCTTGAGCAACTCGCGGGCGGCCGCGGCCTGATCCTCGGAGGCGAGCGTGCCGACCTTCCGATACGCGGCTTTTCGCCAATCCCGGCCGCGCGGGCATGGCGTACCCCGATTGTCGATGCACGCCACGGCATAACCCTGCTGCGACAGCATCGCGTGCCACAAATACTGGCTCCCGCCCCAGTGATCGGTGACCAATTGGCCCGCCGGCTCGCCGTAGACGTGGAACAGGAGCGGATACTTCTTCTCCGGATCGAAGTTCGCCGGCTTCATCAACCAGCCATCGAGTTGAACCCCGCCACCGACATCGACGCGGAAGAATTCCACGGGCGACCTCGACAGCTTCGACACGACCCCGCGGAGCTTGTCGTTGGCCGCGAGCGTGCGGACTACCTTGTGATCGGGCAGCGAGACGAGTTCGACTCGCGGCGGCAGCCCGAACGTCGAGTGCGTGTGAACGGCCGTCGCGCCATCGGGGGAAATTGAGTAGTCGTGCCAGCCCGGCTGCCCCGTCGGACTGACCCGTTCGGGCGTGCCCTTCCCGAACAGTGGAGCCCGATAAAGGTAGTGCTGCGTCGGGTTCAGCGGCGACGCCAGGAAGTACACGTTGCTGGTCTTCTCGTCGATGTGCAGGACGCGGATCACGTCGAACTCGCCACTGGTCACTCGGCGCGTCGTGCCGCCATCGCGCGAGACGAGGTACAGCTGACGCCAACCGTCACGCTCGCTGATCCAGGTGAAAGCGTTCCCCTTCTCGACCCACTCCCCGTCATCGTCGTGAACGTCCACCCAGGCTCCGTCGCGCTCGGTGTGAACCGTTCGCACCTTCCCGGTCGCGGTATCGGCGAGCATCACATCCGCGGCATTTTGAAGCCGGTTCACGCGGCGAATGAGCAGTTCCTGCGCGTTGCCGGCCCAATCCATGCGCGGGATGTAGAAGTCGGTACGCGTGTCGCCGGGAACGTCCATCCAGAGGGTCTCGCCTCCGCCCGCCGCGACGACGCCGATGCGGCAGGCCGAGTTCCGCTCGCCCGTCTTCGGATAGGGGAAGGTCTTCGCGACCGGGTAGTTTCCGCTCGTGTTGTCGAGCAGCGTGAATTCCTTGACGCCGCGCGTGTCGAGTTGCCAGTACGCGATCTGCTTGCCGTCGGGGCTCCACCGCCACCCGTCGCGGCAGAAGAACTCTTCCTCGTAGGCCCAATCGAAGGTGCCGTTAATGACGTGGTTCGAGCCGTCGCTGGTGAGCTTCGTCGCGGGGCCGCCTTCAGACGGTTCCACGTAGAGGTTGTTGTCGCGAACGTAGCCGACTCGCGTGCCATCGGGCGACAGCTTGGCGAACATCAGCGTGGAGGGTTTGGCGTCGCCACCGAGTTTCGCGAGCTTGCCGGTGGAGCGGCGAAAGGTCCAGTAGTCGCCGCGCGTGTTCGCTCGCCAAACCTTCGCCGAGTTCGTGTAAATCAGCGCGAGGTCGAGATCTTTGGAGAACTCATACCCATGAACGGCGAGCGGATCCTTGGCATTCGGCGGGACGAGTTGCTCCGCGGCGACGAGCACCTCGCTCTTCCCGGCGGCATCGATTCTCACGATGTCCTTCACTTTCGCGTTGCCCTTCGAAGGTAGCAAGGATGTGTACGCCGAACCGTCGAGCCACTTCACTTGGGGAACGCGTTCGCCCCGAAAATCTTCGGACGCAAAGATGCGATCGAGCGTCAATTTCGCTGGGTCTGCCAGGGGCGCTTGAGCGGACGCGGTAGCAACGATCGACAGTGCGAGCAGAACGGCGCGGCAAAACATGACAGGCTCCAATGTGGCGTCTCGTGTTCAGAGTGCCAGCGCGGACGTGGCCCGACAAGGACGATCACGAAGGTTGAAGTGGATTTGCCGATTTCCTCGGCGGCGCAACCGGCCCGAAAGAAGGCGATCCGAACCACTTGCACCCGAACCGATTCTCGGCGACAATACCACTCTGCCTGCGATCTCTTCTCACTGGCTCGCCGATCATGCTGCGATTCGCTGCCGCCCTGCTCGCATTGTTGCCGTCCGTGGGGCCGCTTCTCGCTGCCGATCCGCCGAGCTTCAACGCGAACGTGCGGCCCATCCTCAAGGCTTATTGCTTCGAGTGCCACGGTGAAGGCGAGAAACTCAAGGCCGGCCTCGATGTGCGGCTGAGCCGCTTCCTGGCCAAAGGTGGCGACTCGGGGCCGTCCCTTGTTTCCGGCAAACCCGAGAAGAGCTTGCTAATCGACCGCGTGACGAGCGGCGACATGCCGCCCGGTAAGAAGAAGCTGACCACCGCTGAGATCGCAACACTCAAGGCTTGGATTGCGGACGGTGCGAAGGTCGAGGCTCCCGAGCCCGAGACGCTGGCGAAAGGGTTCCAAATCACGGACGAAGATCGTAAGTGGTGGGCGTTTCAGCCCGTTCGCAGGCCCGCAATTCCTCCCGGAAGCCGCAATCCGATCGACGCCTTGCTGCTCGCGAAGCTGAGTGACAAGGGGCTGTCATTCGCGCCGCCCGCGGACAAGCTCACCCTGCTGCGTCGGGTTTCGTTCGATTTGACCGGCCTTCCGCCGACGCCGGACGAAGTCGACGCTTTTCTGAAAGACACTTCAGCGGACGCCTACGAAAAGACCGTCGAGCGGTTGCTCGCTTCGCCGCGCTACGGCGAACGCTGGGCTCGGCACTGGCTCGATGTTGCGGGCTATGCCGACTCCGAAGGCGGTTCGGTCGAAGACCCGGTGCGGCCCACGGCCTGGAAGTACCGCGATTACGTCATCCGTTCGTTCAACGCGGACAAGCCGTTCGATCAGTTCATCCGGGAGCAACTCGCCGGCGACGAAATGGTGAAGCCGCCGTACCCGAACCTCACGCCCGCCGACTTGGACAAGCTCGTCGCCACCGGTTTCCTGCGGATGGCTCCCGACCCGAGCGGCGTGCCCGGCGTCGATCAGAAACTCGCCCGCAACCAGACGATCTCCGACACCGTGAAGATCGTCTCGAGCGCTTTTCTCGGCGTGACGGTCGGGTGCGCTCAGTGCCACAACCACCGCTACGACCCGATCCCACAGGCGGACTTCTATCGGCTGCGAGCAATCCTGGAGCCGGGGTTCAACCTGCCCGCGTGGAAGCCGCCCGCGGCCCGCGAAGTCTCACTCTACACGGATGAGGATAAGAAAACGGCCGCGGCCGTGGAGGTTGAAGCGGCGCTGATGGACAAGGCACATGTGAAGAAGCAAGACGAGTACATCGAGGCGACGTTTCAGAAGGAACTCGTGAAGTTGCCGATGGAGATGCGTGAGAAGGCGGGCGCGGCTCGCAAGACGCCCGAGGCCAAACGCACGGCCGAGCAGAAGAAGCTGATGATGGAGCACCCGAGCCTGAACGTCGATTCGGGTTCGCTGTACCTTTACGATCCGAAGGCTGCGGCCGAGTTGAAGAAGCAAGTCGAGGCGGCAACCGCCGTCCGCGCGATGAAGCCGGTCGAGCAGTTCGTTCGCGTGATGACCGAGACGCCGACTCAGGTTCCGCCGACGTTCCTGTTCAACCGCGGCGACATCGAGCAGCCCAAGGACAAGATCGCGCCTGGCGGGCTGAACATTCTCGATGCGAGCTTGCCGTTGAATGCTCCCTCACCAATGGCCAGCAGCACCACGGGTCGGCGGCTCGCCCTGGCCAATTGGCTTACGGATCCGAAGCATCCGCTCACGAGCCGCGTGCTCGTGAATCGCATTTGGATGCATCATTTCGGTAGAGGCCTCGTGCCGACGCCCGGCGACTTCGGCCGCCTCGGCGAACGGCCCACGCACCCCGAACTGCTGGACTGGTTGGCCGCGGAGTTCATGGCGAAGGGCTGGAGCGTCAAACATCTGCACCGGCTCATTCTCACCTCCACTGCGTACCGCCAATCGTCCGCCCACAACGCGAAGAAAGACACCGTCGATGCGGACAACAAATTGCTCGGCCGCTTCCCGCTGCGTCGGGTCGAAGCCGAAGCCCTTCGCGATGCCATGCTCGCCGTCAGCGGCAAACTGAACCCCAAAATGTTCGGCCCGCCGGTGCCCGTGGTCGAGGACGACGCCGGGATCATCATCATCGGCAAGCCGAACCGCGACGCAGCCTACCGCCTCGGCGATGAATCGGTGCCGGCCGGTGAGGAATCGCGTCGCAGCGTCTACATCCAGGTGCGTCGCTCCAAGCCGTTGAATGTACTGGACACATTCGACTGGGCACGCGTGGAGCCGAACTGCGAGGCCCGCAACAGTTCGACCGCGACCCCGCAATCGCTCATGCTGATGAACGGTTCCTTCGTGATGCAGCAAGCGGAGGCGTTCGCCGAGCGGGTGAAAAAGGAAGCCGGCACCGATCCGTCTTTGCAGGTGGCCCGCGCCTGGAAGCTGGCTTATGGTGCCGAGGTAAGTGAGAAGGAGAAGGCGAGCGCGCTGGCGTTCTTGAAGGACACAGCCGCGACATTCGCGAAGCAACCCCCGCCACCGATGAACCCGAAGGGGCCGGTTCCGCAAACGCCAGAAGCAAGGGCGCTAGCCGCGTTCTGCCAGGCACTGTTGAGCAGCAATCGATTCTTGTACGTGGATTGACGTGATCGCTTTTCCGGAGAACTTCATGGTCGCGTTTGCCCGCTTGTTAGCTTTCCTCGCGCTTTTCACCCTCGCAGGTTGCGGCGGGAAGGACTCGTCGAAAGAAGTTCCTGAGACAAAGCCCGCTGTCGTGCAGTCCAAGGAACAGGGCGTCGCACCGGACAATCAGACTCCCAAAAAGACCGACTTGGAGCTCATTCAAGGGACGTGGAAATTGGAATGGGCGGAATCCAAGGGTAAGAAAGAGCCTACGCCTCCCAAGGGGCTGACGATGTCATTTCAGGACGACGTTATGGTGTTTGACGGAGGCGGCGAACAGACATTTCAACTCGACTCAACGAAGAGCCACAAGGTGCTTGAGAGTTGGCGTCGCTTGAACGAGTCCAAGGTGAAGAGCATCTACGAACTCGATGGCGACAGCCTCAAGCTCTATTTCGTTCGAGGAGGGGCTGAGCCGCCTGCGGATTTCAAGAACGCTCCCGGACCCGATGTTTCGATCCTCTCGTTCAAGCGCGACCTCAATGCCCCGCTGCCGCAGGACGCGAAGGAGTTCCCAAAAGCCATCGTCGGAAAGTGGCAAGGGGTCGAAGGCGTAACGGATTTCTTCGGCCTGTTCTATCGCGACACCGAATTCACTGAAGACGGCCGTTTGCTTCGGCTTGACGACAACAAAAAGATGACCGAGCGCTACAAGTATCGATTCGAAAAGCGGGAACTCGTGCTGAAGGCGGATGGCGAGCCGGAAGAGCGATTCAAGATCGAGAGCATTACTGCCGACCAGCTTGTCTCGAAGAACCCTAGCGGCAAACTCAAGCGTGTGAAATGACCCTGGAGTCGCAGACAACATGATCATCAATCGTCGCGAACTCCTGCACAACACCACCTACGGCGTCGGCACCGTCGCGCTCGCGTTCCTGGAGCAACAGCGACTCCGCGGCGAACCCGCCAAGCCCGACCTCGAACGCAAGCACTTCGACCTGAAGCCGAAGCCGCCGCACTTCGCGCCGAAGGCGAAGGCCATGATCTCGCTCTTCATGCAGGGCGGGCCGAGCCACATGGACCTGCTCGACCCCAAACCCAAGCTCAACGAACTCGACGGCAAGCCGTTCCCCGGCACCATCAAATACGACAACGCCGCCCAGGCCAGTTCCAAAGTGCTCGGCAGCCCGTTCAAGTTCAAGAAGCACGGCCAAAGCGGCATCGACGTATCGGAATTGCTCCCGAACATCGCCCGCATCGCGGACGACATCACCGTCGTGCGTTCGATGACGAATGCCGTGAACAACCACGTGCAGGCGATTCACGCGATGAACACGGGCCGCATCCAGAGCGGCCATCCGGTGCTCGGAAGCTGGCTCTGCTATGGGCTCGGCTGCGAGTCGCAGGAACTCCCCGCGTTCGTCGCGCTGCCCGATCCCGCCAGCCCGCCCGTGAGCAACGTCGAACATTGGGCCAACGGTTGGCTGCCTTCGATTTACCAGGGCACCGTGATCCGCTCGAAGGAGCCCCGCATCGCCAACCTCGACGCACCGCCCGGAATGAAGGGCGAACCGCAGGAGAAGTTGCTCCACTATCTCGCGGCGTTGAACCGCGAGCACCTCGCCTCGCATCCTGGCGAGAACGACCTCGATGCCCGCATCGCCAGCTACGAACTCGCCGCCAAGATGCAGACCGCTGCGAAGGAGGCCATCGACCTCTCGCGCGAATCGATCAAGACCAAGGCGATGTACGGGATGGACGACCCGGCTTCGGCGGAGTACGGAGCGCGGTGTCTGGTCGCGCGCCGGCTCGTCGAGCGCGGCGTCCGCTTCGTGCAAATCTTCACCAGCGACCAGGCGTGGGACACGCACGGTTCGCTTCGCACGTCGCTGCCTGCCGTGTGCCGCAAGACCGACAAGCCCGCCGCGGCACTCGTGCAGGATTTGAAAGCGCGCGGCCTGCTCGATTCGACGATCGTTTCGTGGGGCGGGGAGATGGGCCGGCTACCCGTGATTCAAAACGATACCGGCCTGGCAAGCGTTGGCCGCGATCACAACACCTTCGGCTACTCGTGGTGGTTCGCCGGCGGCGGCTTCAAGGGCGGCAAAATCTACGGCGCGACCGACGAGTTCGGCCACCACGCCGTCGAGAACAAAGTCTCGCACCACGACTTCCACGCCACGCTCATGCACCTCTTCGGACTGGAAGCCAAGAAGCTGACGTACAGCCGCACCGGCCCGGAACTGACCATTCTCGATGGACAAGAAGGAAAAGTGGTGAAGGAGCTACTGCGTTAGCAGAGGTGCTTCCGGCTGCGCCCAGTGCGGCCGCGGTGCTTCAAACGTCACGGGCTTGCCGTGCTGCGGATGAACGAACGTCAGTTGCCAAGCATGCAGGCAGAGTGGGACATCGTCCACCGCCAGCGTTTGCACGTCTCCGAGTTGGTGGCCCGGTCGGTACATGGCATCGCCCACGATGGGCCAGCCGAGGTGCCAAAGGTGGACGCGGATCTGGTTGGTTCGGCCCGTTCGCGGCGTGGCCATCACGAGGGCCGTGCCATCTGGGAACCGCGCGAGCACTTCGAAGTCCGTGCGGGCGGGTAGCCCGGCAACTTCATCCACGATGCGCGACCCGCACGGGCCAGCCTGAGCCGCAATCGCGGACTCGCACGAAAAATGATCGCGAGGGGGATGGCCGATCGCCCGCGTCAAGTAGCGCTTCTGAACCTCGCCCCGTTCGAACTGCGGCTGCAACTCGCGGGCAAAGGTCGCCGTGCGCGTGAACACCGCGACACCGGACGTGTTGGCATCGAGCCGATGCGCCGGTCGCGGCTTCTGCGGAGCGTACACCTCGCGGATGATCCACTGCAGCGTGTTGCGGTGGTAGCGCCCGCTCGGGTGCATCGGCAACGGTGAAGGTTTGTCGACAACGATCAATGCTGCGTCTTCGTACAGAATTTCAATCGCGGCATTCACATCGGGCTCGATTTGCATCCGTTCGCGCGTGAAGTAGCGTTCGCCCGGCCGCACTGCCTGCGACTCGGCCACGGGACCGTACTCGGCATCGACGATTTCTTCCGCCAGGAAGCGGGCGCGCCACTCGTCGCGCGGAATGTGGCCGAACACTTCGCAAACGAAATCCAGCATCGAGTAGCCATCGTGGCGAGCGGGGATTCTCAGCGGGCGTAAGTTGTTTTGCGGTCGCTTCCCCGGTAGTGGGTCGGTCACTTCGCGCAACTTCGCGCGGCGCTCGGCCAGCGACCGCGCCTGCTGCACTTCCGGAGACCGATAGCACCGCGGACACGAGACGCCTTGCACCGTCTGAGGGTCCGCCAGTTCGAGCGGCGTCAACAGGCTCTGGCAGACGAAACAAAATCCGTGCCCCGATTCGTCCAGATCGGCTGCGAGTCCGACCCGCTTGTCGAAGACGAAGCACTCGCCCTGGAAGTGTTCGCTACCGCACTGCTCGAAGTACTTGAGGATGCCGCCGTCGAGTTGGAAGACTTGCTCGAAGCCATTTTGAAGGAGGTAGAGTGCCGCCTTCTCGCAGCGGATGCCTCCGGTGCAGAAAGTCACGATGGGTTGCGTGCGCGACGAGGGCGGCAGCTTCGCCACGGCATCGGGGAATTCGCGAAAGTGCTGGATGCCGATCGGCACTGCCCGATGGAACGTTCCCAGTGCAACTTCAAAATCGTTTCGCGTATCGAGGAGCGTGATGGGCCGCCCCTCGTCGAGCCAGCGCTTGAGTTCGATGGCGTTGAGCCGAGGAGCAGGATTGCGAGCCGGGTCGATGCCATCGATTCCAAACGCGATGATCTCCTTCTTGATTTTCACCAGCATCCGCGTGAACGGCTGTTCGCGGCTTTCGCTCACCTTGGGCTCGAGTCCTTCGAGGCCCGGCACCGCTTGCAGCAATTCGAGGAGCCGATCGATCTCGGGCCGGGGGCCGGCGACGAACAGGTTGATACCCTCGGTGCTGAGCAAAATCGTGCCGCGCAGACCCCACTCGCGGCAATCCGCAATGAGGCGTTCCCGCAAAGGCTTGAGACCCTCGAGCGGCGCGAATCGATACGCGGATATGTTGACAACGGGCACCGACGAACTCCGAATCTCGCAAAGTGGGAACGCAGAATGAAATCAGCTTCGCTTCCGTTTCTTGGGTTTGGGCTTCTCCAACCGTTCGAACAGTTTCGCGAGTGGAACGCGGAAACCGGGCAGCACGTCGCCGCCATCGAGCGATCCGGTTTCCGAAACGAAGGTCTTCAAGTCGGGGTCGGTGTACGCGGCCGCGGTTCGCTTGCGCGGATCGATGACCCACACCAGCCGCACTCCGCCGAGGAAGTATTCTCCGAGTTTGCGGGCGATCTCCCCCCGCGTGTTCTTCTTGCTCAGAACTTCGACCACGAGATCGGGAATCACCTTACTAATGGCATCGGAATCGACCGTCATGTCCGGCCGCTTCAACCACGACGTGAAGCTCACATCCGGCCCGCGAACCAGCCGCGGCATCACCTCGATGAGGTCGTCCGAACCGGTGCAGTAGCCGAGATCGTACGTGACCAAGAAAGTTCGCAGCGCGAAGGCCAGTTCCAGGGCCACATACGATTCCACATGTCCCATGGGCTTCTCCACTAGCGTGCCTTCGACGAGTTCGTATAGCCGGCGTCCCCGATCGTGAAAGCGAATCAGGTCTCGTTTGGTGGCCGTGCCGGGAGTGGGATTCATGCGGATGCGTTCGGCGGAAATGCCGCCGAGCGAAAGGAGCAAGTCGCCCATCGTCTCGTGTTGAACTTTCTTCGGCTTCGGAAGATGAGCGTGAATCGTGTGCATCTCGTTCCCCGGGCGGATGTCCTGGCGGCTATAATCATATCGCACTGCTCAACGCTTCCAACGCCAACGCGAGCCCCCATGCTTCCTGCGGATGTCCTGCGCCAGGTTCGCCGGTTGCATCTGCGGGCGCGGCGCGTCGTGCAAACGGTGCTCGGCGGCGAGTACCACTCGGCTTTCAAAGGGGCCGGGCTTTCGTTTGAAGAGGTCCGCGAGTACCAACCCGGCGACGACGTCCGATCCATCGATTGGAACGTGACCGCGCGCATGGGTCAGGCCTACATCAAGCGCTTTGTGGAAGAACGCGAACTGACGATACTCCTGGTGATGGACGTGTCCGCGAGCCAGCGATTCGGTACGAGGCAACACACGAAGCGTTCCGCCGCGGCGGAACTCGCCGCGCTGCTCGCCTTGTGTGCCGTGAGCAACAACGACCGCGTTGGGCTCATCGGCTTCACCGATCGCGTGGAGCGATTCGTGCCGCCGAACAAGGGACCTCGCCACGTCCTGCGATTACTCCGCGACATCCTCGCATTCGAGCCGGAGCGGCCGGGCACGGACCTGACGGTGGCACTCGATTACTTGAACAAGGTCCAACGCCGTCGGGCGATTGTGTTCTTACTGAGTGACTTCCTGACCGGCGGGTTCGAGAACGCGTTTCGTCGGGCGGCTCGCAAGCACGACCTCATCGCGGTTCGCACCACGGACCCACGCGAAGAGGCGTGGCCCGCAGTCGGTTTGGTGCGCCTCGAAGATGCCGAGACCGGCCAGCAGCACACGATCGATACTTCGAGCCGGGCGTTCCGGAAAGGGTTCGCGAAGCGGAGTGGAGAACGGATGGCGGCGTTCACCAAACTCTCGCGCGGTGCACAGGCCGATTTGATCGAGGTCGGCACCGAAGGGAACCACTTCGACGCGCTGCTCAGCTTCTTCCGCAAGCGCGACCGCCGTCGTCGCGGAGGCCACGGATGAAGGACCAACCCGGCGAACTCTTCCACACCGTCTCGCTGACATCGGACAAGATCGCGCTCTCGGGTTCGACCCAACTCACGCTTGCAATTGAAGGCTCGGCACCTCTTCGCGTCGAACTGCCCAAGGACGTCGAGAAGCTACTCACGCGCGAGTCCGCCACGGTCTGGCACATCAAACCGCTCGGCGACGCCAAGCTCCTGGCGATTGAAGGCGGACGCGAGCGCTGGGAACAGACCTTCCGGCTCAGCCCGTTCGTACCCGGCGAGAAGGTGACCATCGCGTTCGCCCCGATCAAGGTCGCGATGGGTGCGGCACTCAACCCGCAAGACGTCACCTTCCCTTCGAAGGAAGTCCGCGTTCAAACCGCGATTGCGGAAGCGAAATCCGAAGACGCTCGTCCCGTGACGAGCATCGAGGAACTGCCCAAACTCCCGACGGTTCATTCCGAATCGACGGCGTGGTGGTTCCTGGCGGTACTCGGGGCGATCTTTGCTTCGGTGTTGATCTTCGCATTGATTCGCAAGTCGCGGAGGAAGCCGGAGCCGGTGCCGCCGGACGTTTGGGCCGCGAAGGAACTCGATAAACTGGAACGCGATCACGCGCTGGAACGCATCGCGGGCCTTCAGGCAGCAGACCGTCTAGCCGCGATTCTTCGTGAGTACATCGAACGACGTCACGGGCTCTCGGCTTCCAAGCACACGACGCCGGAACTGCTCGGCGAGTGCGTGCGAGCCAAGTGGCCCGCCGTACGAATTGGGGCGCTCCGCGAAGTGCTCGAACGCTGCGATCGCGCCAAGTTCGCGAACGAAGCCCCGCACCTCGACGAGATGCTCGCCCTCATCGGTCGCTCCCGCGCGTGGCTGGTTGCGGGTGGGCTTTGATTCCCCACTCGCTACATTCACTTTCATGAAGCGACTCCTCTTCATCGCCCTTGCCATCGTCCTACTTTTGTGGGGCCGCACGGCTTTGTACGCGGTCGACTACTCGGAGTTCGTCTACGTCACACGCTTTGGAGAACCGGTCGCGATTCACAACGGCGAGACCGACGCCGGGTTGAAGCTGAAGGCACCGTGGCCCTTTGAATCCGTGTCGCGGATCGATCGTCGCGTGCAATCGTTCGACCTGCCTGCCGTGGAGTCGCTCACCCGCGATCCCATCAACCGTACCGTGGACAAGACGCTTTCCGTGGATGCGTTCGCGACCTGGAAGATTCCCGACGCCGCGGCCGCGGATCGATTCGTGAAGGTGGTTCGCACGCCGGAACAAGCCAAGAAGATTCTCGCGCCGCTCATCAACGGTCGCCTCGCGGCGATCATCAGCACGATGCCGTTGGACGATCTCATCGGCGTCGCCGATGTCGAGGCCGGCCTCGCCGGCATCGTCGGTGCTTCTGCCGCAAGTGCGGCGGATGGTCGCTTCCGCCTCGCGGACCTCAAGGCCATCGACGACCGTTCCGAACGCGTCCGCAAGCGCATCCTCGGCGAAGATCTCGGCGGCGACGAACTCAAGCAGCAAGCCCTCGCCAAGTACGGCATCCAGATTCTCGACGTGCGCGTTCGGCGGTTCAGCTACCCCGAAGCCGTACGCGCCAGCATCGCGGAACGCATCCGCAGCGAACGAGCCCGGAAGGTCGCGGACTACGACAGCGATGGCCGCAAGCGCGCGGCCGCCATCACGACCGATGCCTCGGCAGTGGCCCGAAAAGTGGAAGACGACGCAGCCGCTCGCAAGACCGTGGTCGAAGGTGAAGCGAAAGCCGAAGCCGCCCGCATCCGCGGCGCGGCTTACGCCCAGGACCGCGAGTTCGGCCTCTTCCTGGAAAAGCTCCAGGCCTTCCAGGCGATGGTCGCCGAGACCCGCGACGTGCTACTTCTTTCGACGAAACACCCCTTGTTTGAGTTGCTCCGCGGGCCGCCCATGCCGATGAAACCGAATTGAGTTTAGCCCCGACGCGCTCCCGCGCTCCGCTCCGCGGACTGCGCGTCGCGGCTAAACGGTAACATCAAACATGCTCCGCCTCCGCTATATTTTGATTCTTGCCTTCGTGGCGTATCTCCTCACGGGGCTTGCCGAGGTGCGGCCCGAGGAACGCGCGGTCGTACGCCGCTTCGGTCGGGTCGTCGCGCGGCCGGGGCCGGGCCTTTGGGTTGGCTTGCCGTGGGGCATCGACCGCGTCGATCGCGTGCCGGTTCGCACCGTTCGCCAGATTAAAGCCGGCTTCGTTCCCGAAACCGCGTTCGACGCACCTGGCACACCCGTCGGCCAAGTTCTCACCGGCGATCAGAACCTCGTGAACATCCAACTCGTCCTCGACTACGCCATCGGTGAGACTGATGCCGACCTCGACGACTTCGTGATGCACCAGGATCAAGTCGATGTCATGCTCGCGCGGGAAGCCGAGGCGGCGGCGGCGGAATGGGCCGGCGGTCGCACCGTGGACGAAGTTCTGCTCACCGGCAACGCCGCGGTTCCGGCCTGGATCATGGAACGACTTCAACCTCGAATCGATGGCTTGAAACTCGGCGTGTGCGTTCAGCGTGCGAGTGCCGTGCTCGCGCCGCCGGACGAAGTACGCGCCGCATTCGAGAAGGTAAGCCAGGCCCAGACCGGCATTCGCACCAAGGAATATCAGGCGCGTCAGGAAGCCGACCAGCGTTTGCGGCAAGCCGATTCCTTACGCTACAAGTGGGAACAGGAATCGCTGGTCTTCAAGCAGGGCGAGCTCCAACAGGCACGAGCAGACGCTTCGGACTTTCTCGCGCAACTCGCCGCCTTCCGCGAATTGAAGAAGACGAACCCGGATGCCTTGGCGGCGATCTGGTGGAACGAGATGCACAAGACCCTGGCCGGCATGAAGTCCCGCGGCGGCCGCGTCGAACCGCTCGATGCTCACCTCGGCAAGGATGGCCTGGATGTTTCGCAATTCGTGACGCCGAAGAAGCGTTAAGTCCGTGTATGACGTTGGGCGTCCCTGGGAGGTTACCAATGTATCGTTGCCTCGTCTTGCTGCCGTTGCTTTGCTTCGCGCCGATGTCCCCCACTCCGGCGGCTGACGCCCCCGGCTCGCCAGCACCCGAAGTCGCCAAAGGCTACCACCAGATCAAGCTCAACGGCCACACGTTCACCCTTCCCGTCGACTTCACCATCGAACTCGCGGCAGGGCCGCCGCTCGCGGATCGGCCCATCGTCGCAGCACTGGACGAGAAGGGGCGGCTCTACGTCTGCGATTCGTCCGGCTCCAATGAAAAGGTGACGGAACAGGTGGTGAAGAAGCCGCACCGCATCATGCGCCTCGAATCGACCAAGGGCGACGGCATCTACGACAAGTCCACTGTTTATGTGGCGAACGTGATGTTCCCCGAAGGGGCGATGTGGCTCAACGGCTCGCTGTACGTCGCCGCCCCGCCGCACATCTGGAAGTTCACCGACACCGACGACGACGGCAAAGCCGACAAGGAAGAAATCTGGTTCGACGGCAAGACGCTCACCGGCTGCGCCAACGATCTCCACGGCCCCTACCTCGGCCCGGACGGCTGGATTTACTGGTGCAAAGGGGCGTTCGCCGAGCAGAAGTATACCGTGAACGGGAAGCCGTTCGTCACAAAGGCCTCGCACATCTTCCGCGCCCGCCCGGACGGCACCGGCCTGGAACCCGTCATGACCGGCGGCATGGACAACCCCGTCGATGTGGTCTTCACGGCCACCGGCGACCGCCTCTTCTCGACGACGTTCTTGCAGCACCCCGCCGACGGCAAGCGCGACGGCATCCTGCATGCCGTGTACGGCGGCGTCTTCGGCAAGGACCACGACCCCGTCCGCGAGCAGGTCTGGACCTCGCCCGCGTTCCTGCCGGTGATGACCCACCTGGGGGCCGCCGCGCCGTGCGGCCTGCACCGGTACGAATCGGCGGTCTTCGGCGACGAGTTCGCGGGCAACCTCTTCTGCTGCGCGTTCAACATGGCCAAG
>JAYTGN010000069.1:0-17496 GCA_043733485.1 Gemmataceae bacterium | reverse complement strand
TAGCTGATTCCTTCAGAGGGACGCAGGAAACCTGTCCATCCTGCTTGCAGCTCAGAATACACCCGCCTCCAGCTCGCAGCTACGGGACTGCACCCGGTTTCGTTCGATCCCTTGCGTGCGCGGGCTCAAGCGTTTAGGATCAATGCTCAGGTTGTGGCAGAATCGTTCGATTCGCTCCGAACCTCCAGTCCGAGTTCCTTGGCGGGTGTTCGGTGGACGGCGCGGCTCGGTGCAATCGGCAAGATCGGCGTGGCCTTTCCCGATTCCCGATCTCCCGCCGTTTAATGCCGGACATCGCTTGGCAAAGTTCGCGGCGTCCGTCACAATCCTCCAATAGCGATCCCCATCCGCACCTGAAGCCGGAAACCGCTCGTCATGGGCCTCTTCGGAAAAATACTGCTGTTCGTGAACTTGCTCGCCGTCGGCGGGTTTACCTTCCTCGCGTTCCAGGATTGGCGGGGCCGTCAGGCGATCACCGCCTCGGGCAACCGCCACACCATCCTCCTCGATGGAATTCAACTCGAAGGCGGGCCGGATGCGATTCCACCGCGCGTGCCTTCCTCCGACGACAACTACTTGGACTTCGTGTCCGACGCGATTCCGTTTGAAGTGATCGGGCCCGGCAATGTGAAAACCACGAGCGTCAGCCCGGAACTGCTTTACAAGTATTTCGAGCCCGCTGGTGAACCCGTGGGCAGTTCGCTCGCCGGGACCATTCCCGTTGCCAGCCAGATGGCGGAAGTGAAGCGAGTCTGGGTCATCATCAAGGCCGCAATCGACAAGGCCGAAGGGAATGCCGCCAAGGCCCAGTTCGCCGGGGCGTGGATTCTCAACCAAGCGGAGACGATCGAGGAACGGGCCGATTACAACGAGTGGATTGCGAAGGGGAACGGAGCGGAACTGACGCACGCCTTGGACATCAAGTTCCACCGCATCGCGCCGAAGCTCGTCGAAGCGGGCGCTCTCAATCCCGATCTATGGGGTTCGCTCGATTCGCGGATCAAGGCACTGGAAGCGGAACGCGAGACCGCGAACAAGGCGGCCTCGGACGCGGAAGCAGCGGGGAACGCCGCCGAGGCCGAGAAGAAGAAAGCCGAGGCCGGTGCCTTCACGCGGAAAATCGATCGTCGGCGGTCGAACCCGCCGAAGGACAAAGATGCCACGGATCTCCGCCGTCGGATCTCCCACCTGCTCGTTCACCTCGATCCGGCCGCCTCGTGGCAGAAGCGGACCTCGATGATCGTGGGCCTCAAAGAGTACGTGAAGGCGGTCGATTCGCAAGGGAGTCGCTTCAAGGAAATGCTCGACCGGGTCGAACGAGGGTCGGTCTCCGATCAGGAACGATTCGTCGGCGAGTACGGCCAACTGCGCGTGATGGCGATCGAACGCACGCGGCTGGTTTTGCAGATGGCCGAGGTTCGCGCCCAACTCACGCTCCAGGCCCAAAAGGACCAGGACCTCGTGAACCAACGGACGCTTCAGCAGAACGACCTCATCGCCCAGCGAACGGCCGTCCGGGCCGAGGTCAACGATTTGCTCGCGAGGCAGACGCTCGTGGAACAGCAACTCTTCGCCATCGAACGCGAGATCGCTCTGAAGCTCGAAGACATCTACCGGATGGAAACGGAACTGCGGAAGCGTGAACGCGACCGCTACGAGCAGAAGAAATAGAGGCTCGAAACCGGGTTTCCGCGGCTGAGGGACGACGATGACGATCTTCGGCAAACTGCTGGTCTTCCTCAACCTGATCGGCGGGATCGGCATGGTCGTGTACGCGACCTCGGTCTACACGCACCGGCCGACGTGGTTCGAAGACTACAAAGACGTCGGCGGCTACGACAAAGGGAACTTGCCGCGGACCTTCAAGCAACTCGCGGAAGAGACCGACGCGCAGACGAAATCCGCGGCACTCGCCGGATCGAACTGGGGCGCTCAGAACAAGGCACTCCAGGCCGCGGAAGGCGTTCGCGCCACGCGCTACGTCCAAATGTACGGCAAGAACCTCGACGGCACCCGGCCCACCGCCACCACAAAGGGGCTCCTCGATCACGCCCACGAAGGCAACTACCCCGGAGCCAACGGCGGCGGCTTCCTCAACCTCGTCGAAGACTCCACCACCAAGTTGCTCAACCTGAAACCCGACCTCACGAACCCGGCGACCTTCAAGCAGGTCGTGGTTCACGGGCCGGACGATCAGCCGCTCAAGGGAACGGATTCGCTCCTCGATCAGTTCACGAAGGACGGTGCTGAGGCCGAGACGCAAGCTTTCCTGAGCAAGAAACTGCGAGCGGAACTCAGCGTTCTGGGAACGCAAATTGTCGCGGTGCAAACGCAGATTCACAAACAGCGGGACATCCGCGATCAACTCGTGATCGAGGCGACCTACCTGTCCGCGTTCGAGGTGAATGCGATTTTGAACCGCGACACGTTCACGCGCCGCCGTCAGCAACTGATCGACCGGCTCGCACCGTTTCAGGCGATGGATAAGAAATAAGCAGCTCCCTGGGAGCGCGGCCGTCCCGGCCGCTCCCTGGGAGCGCGGCCGTCCCGGCCGCTTAGCTAGAGTGAGGTTTAGACTCTCGATCTGTAAGTGATTTCTTGGGGTGCGCGGAATGCGGGCGAGACGCCCGCGGACCCAGGGAAAAGCGGGCGAGACGTCCGCGCTCCCAGGCCTTGAGTCGCGGTCGCGTTTAGGACACAATGGTACGAGCGGGGCGCGACGACGCTCCGTTCCAACTTCGCGGGGAGGGTCGAGCGATGACCTGGATCGGCAAGATTCTTTCGGTGTTCGTCCTCATTCTCGGCATCGCCGCGATGTGGTTCATCGCCACGGTGTTCGTGGCGCGCACCAACTGGAAGAACGACCGCGACGCCTGGCAGAAGGCGTACAAGGACGCCGAGACCGCCCGCGCGACGGAACTCAACTCGTATCGCACCGAGAAGGACGCGCTGGAACGCCAACTCGCCGCCGCCCAAACCCAAAGCAGGGGCTACGTCGAACAGGTCGGCAAGCTGACGGGGTCCAACAATCTCGTGCTCGAAGAAATCAAGCGGCTGAACAAGGTCATCAACGATTCGGACATCAGAACGGTGGAGATTCAGGCGATTTTGCAATCGCTCACCGATGAAGTCAAGAAGACCCGCGACCGCAACAACGACCTCGAGAAGGAACGCGTCGCGCTCGTGACGGCGAAGGAAATCGCCCTCAAGGAGCGGCAGAACTACGAGAACCAAGCCAAGTCGGCCATCTCGGATAAGCTCGTGGCCGACGGCAAAATCGAGAGCCTCAACACGCAGATCGGCGAGTTGCGCGCCGCGGGCGGCAACCCCAACGCACTCGTTCTCAACAGCTTCGGCAGGCCCCCGGCCCCACTGCCCGACGGCATCCGCGGCACCATCACGGCTTACAAAGACGGCTACGTGTCCATCTCGATCGGCATCGACGCCGGGCTCACGCAAGGTGCCGTGCTCGATGTCTTCCGCTCCGAAGGCGGCGGGCAGTACCTCGGCAGCATCGTAATCGAACGCGTGTATCCGAAGGAAGCCGTGGCGACCTTCAAGCCCGCGAATGGCCGATCGGTAAACAAGTTGCGAGCCGAAGAGCTTCCCAAAATCGGCGACACCGTGGGCAAGGTCGGCGTCAGCGGGCCGCTCAGCTTCAAGAAGTAACACGCAGGCGAACGAACCGGGAGAATAGTCGTGGCGAAGAAACGCGAAGCCGACAATGCCAAGACGGTACACGCCCCGGGCGAGCCGGTCTACACGGTGATGGCCTTCATCACGTTCGTGGCCATCGCCATCGGCTGCACGCTGCTGTACCTCGATTTCGACGAGTACGGCCAGAAGGCGGCTCCTTCCGAGAAGGTACCCGCGCTCTCGAAACTGGGCGAGGGCGCACCCGCTCCCGCAGGCAACTGAGTACGCCTCGTCGGAATCTGCTTCTGGGTGGAACCGGCTTCCAGCCGGTTCTCATTGCAAGTCCACTCAGTGTTTTGCACCGGCTGGAAGCCGGTCCCACCCATCGCCGTCGCGCCGGGCTCCTGCTATTCTCCCACTTCGTTCACGATTCGCCCGCTCTGGAGCCTCTCCCGCATGATCCCCGTCCCGAAACCGAAGACGCCGTTCGACGCCCTGACGGAACCGGAAGCAGCCGAGGTTCTCGGCAAGCGCTCGCCGAGTGCCCCGCCCCCAACCGTCGAAGAGTACGCGGACCAGATCAGGATCACGGCGGATAAACTCGTCCGCGATCGAGCCAGCCGCGGCGACGTCAAGATGCTCGCCGTGGCGTTGAAGGAACTCCGCTACTGCTTGAAGGTGTTCGCGGCGTATCGCGGCAAGCGGAAGGTCACGGTGTTCGGTTCGGCGCGAACGAAGCCGAGCCACCCGTCGTTCCAGGCCGCGGAGGCGTTCGGCCGCGCGATCGTGCAGGCCGGTTGGATGGTCATCACGGGTGCCGGCAGCGGCATCATGGAGGCCGGGCACGTCGGGGCCGGCCGCGACAATAGCTTCGGCCTCAACATCCTGCTCCCCTTCGAACAATCCGCCAATCCCATCGTCCACGGCGACCCCAAGCTCATGACGCTGCGGTACTTCTTCACCCGCAAGCTCATGTTCATCAAGGAGTCCGACGCGGTCGTACTCTTCCCCGGCGGGTTCGGCACCCACGATGAAGCGTTCGAGGCCCTGACGCTGATTCAAACGGGCAAGTCGCACATCTTCCCCATCGTGCTTGTGGACGAACCCGGCGGCACGTACTGGAAGAACTGGCAGAAGTTCATCGAAAGTGAACTGGTCGATCGCGGCTACATCTCGCCCGCCGATCGCTCGCTGTTCTTCGTGACGGATTCGGTCGAGGAGGCCGTGCGCCGCGTGACGAATTTCTACAGCGTGTACCACAGCATGCGCTACGTCCGTGGCGACCTCGTGCTACGCCTCCAGAGCCGGCTCTCCGACGAGGTGCTCGAGGGTCTACAAACGTCGTTCGGGGACGTACTCTTGGGTGGGCGCTTCGAGCAAGTTGCGGCGCTGCCCGAGGAGGCGAACGAGCCCGCGCTCGTGGAGATGCCGCGTTTGAAGTTCCGCTTCGACCGCCAGGCCGTGGGCCGCCTGCGGCAATTGATCGACGTGCTGAACGGCGAGGTGTGAAGCTATGCGTTCGTTTGAGACTTGATGTCGACGACAAAATCAGGCTCTGTCTGTTCCGCGAAAATAGGATCGCGGTCGGCATTGTAGTCGCTGAAACCGTGTCGAGCCCCGAACTCCAAGATCGCCTTCCACTCAAGACGTTTTTGTTCGTCGTAAAGCCGCTCATCGGCGGACAGCGCGCGAAATCGAGCCGCATCCTCGGCGATGACGTCGGTATAGTTCGGAAAGCGAATGGGGAGGTCCATGCCTGCCAGTATACTCGCTTTCACGAAACGACAAAACCCCGGCATCGTTGCCGGGGTTTGCTCGAAGCGGCAGCAGATTCAATCGACCACGGCGAGAACGTCGTCCTCGGTCATGATGAGGAATTCCTTGTTGTCCACGGTGACTTCGTTGCCGGAGTAAGACGAGAAGAGCACCTTGTCGCCAACCTTGACCTGGAACGCGGCCCGCTTGCCGTCGTCGAGGAGTTTGCCGTCGCCCACGGAAATGATCTTCCCTTGCTTCGGCTTCTCCTTGGCGGTGTCCGGCAGGATGATCCCGCCGGCGGTCCGGTCGTCGGCTTCCAAACGCTCGACCACGATCTTCTCGTTCAACGGCACGATCTTCATCGCTCATCTCTCCTGGTGAAATTAGTGAGTCGTTTCGGGTGGCTTCGGCAACGCGGGCTCCGCCAGTTTACCGTACACCTGTTCGAGCGCCCGCGCCAGCGTGTGCAGCACGATGTTCTTATTCACCGGCTTCGGAATCACACTGTACACCTGAGCCAGGAACGCCTGCTTCATCAGTTCCGAGCTCGCGTCCGCCGTCATGAGCACGGCGGGTAGAACCTTGTGTAGCGTCTGCCGAAGCAGGTTGAGTGCTTCGAGGCCTGAGAGTCGCGGCATGTGCATGTCGAAGAGCACCAGATGCACGAGCTGCACCTGAACGATCTCGACTGCTTCGCCACCGTCTTTGGCCAGAACCGTATCGAACCCGCGATTCTGGAGTACCTCACCGAGCGCCTCGCGGTTCCCGCGGTCGTCGTCGGCAATGAGGATCGAGAACCGGTTGTGCGGAACGGTCCGTTCGCGTTCGGTAGTGGGGAGGCCCGTTTCGGGGCCGGCATCGGTGAGCATCGGGTTCACCTTGCAGACTCTGCAAGCAAGCGGGGTGCCGAATGGAGTGGCGGCGCGATTGCGGGGTCGTAACTCCCTTATTCTGGGATAGATGCGCTGGATTGTGCAAGAGCAGATCGAGCCGTAAGCCAAATGAGCTGAAGGAAACCTGCCACGATTCGGAATCGTATCTGTCACGTTGGCAGACCCCAAACCGGAACTCGCGGCACGACGGAGGAGATTAGAGCATTTTCAATTACCGTCTTGCTGTTGCCGGGGTCTGCGACCCCGGCAACAGCCTCGCAGAGGCCACTTACAGCCGCAACACAGAAACTGAAAATGCTCTAGAACTCAGCACAAAGGCACCAACTACACACCAAAAAACACAAAGAGTTAGGAATTCAGTTTGGTTCGTCTTTGTGCTTCTTCGTGTGATCTTGGTGCCTTTGTGGTGAACGAGTGAAAGCGTCCGGAAACGCATCGTGAAATCGCAAGACTGGCGTTGATACAATGCTTTTATGGTCCGCCTCACGCACGAACCCATCGACTTCACGGCACTCACGGAGTCAGTACGCTCGCCCCACTGCGGGGCGGTCGCCCTGTTCCTCGGAACGGTCCGCGACCTCACCGGCGACGAGGTCACGGAGTTTCTCGAATACGAAGCCTACCCGCCAATGGCCGAGAAGAAGTTGAACGAGATCGAAGCCGAGGTTCGGGGCCGATGGAAACTCGGCGAGGTGGCGATGGTGCATCGCCTCGGTCGCCTCGCCGTCGGCGAGATCAGCGTGGCCGTGGCCGTGAGCGCGCCGCATCGCGATGCCGCCTTCGAAGCCTGCCGCTTCGCCATCGACACTCTCAAGCAAGTCGTTCCCATTTGGAAGAAAGACCTCGCATCGGTCGGAACTGGCAACTGGATTCACCCTGAGGCCCGCTCATGACCGGCTCGAACGACTTGCCCCGGATCTACCTCGCTCGCCACGGCGAGACGGAATGGACGAAGACGCACCAGCACACCGGGCGTACCGACATCCCGCTCACGCCTCACGGCGAAGACGACGCTCGGCTCATCGGCCTCCGCGTGGCCCACCTCAAGTTCAATCACGTGCTCACGAGCCCGCTGCGCCGCGCGAAGCGGACGTGCGAACTCGCTGGGTTCCCGACTGCCGAGGTGGACGACGATCTCATGGAGTGGGACTACGGCCAATTCGAGGGCTTGAAGTCGGCCGAGATTCGCGCCCGCAAACCGGACTGGGACTTGTTCCGCGACGGCACTCCTGGCGGCGAATCTCCGGCCGAGATTACGCAACGGACGGACCGCGTCGTGGGCCGGTTGCGCGGGCTCTCCGGGAACGTGCTGGTCTTCGCCCACGGCCACTACTTGCGGGTGCTGGCCGCCCGCTGGTGTGGTGCCGACCTCGGCTTCGCCCGGCACCTCCTGCTCGGAACGTCTTCCATCAGCATCCTCTGGTTCGATCACGGCTCTCTCGACGAGCCGGCCATCATGTTGTGGAACGACGACCGCCACCTCAGCGGCGAAGGTTGCCTCCTGCCGCCACACAAAACACCATGACGAACCGCGTGCCACTGCAACTGTCGGCCGAGCCGGAATCGCGTGCGAATTCCCCCGTTACGCACTCCGCATTCCTGGAAGACACATTTGGTCGCCGGCACAACAACCTGCGCATCTCGGTCACGGATCGCTGCAATCTGCGCTGCACGTATTGCATGCCCGAAGACGTGGTCTTCCGCGACCGGTCGGAACTGCTCAGCTTCGAGGAGATCGCCCACTTCACCCGCGTGGCGGCGAGCCTGGGCGTGAACAAAGTGCGGCTCACCGGCGGCGAACCGCTCGTCCGCAAAGGCCTGCACCGCCTCGTTCGCCTGCTCGTGCCAATCCCCGGCATCGCGGACATCGGCCTCACCACGAATGGCATTCTGCTCGCCGATCAGGCCCAGGAACTGTTCGACGCCGGGCTGCGACGGCTCAACGTTTCGCTGGACACGCTCGACCCCGGCCGCTTCCGCGAACTGACTCGCCGCGACGGCCTGGATCGCGTCCTCGAAGGACTTCAAACCGCAAAGCGAGCCGGCTTCGATCCCATCAAGGTGAACGCGGTCGCGATTCGCGGCGTCAACGATGTCGATGTCGTTCCCCTGGCGCGGTACTGCCGCGAACACGGGTTTGAACTCCGCTTCATCGAGTACATGCCGATTGGGGCGGATGCCTGGGAACGGGAGAAGGTCTACTTCGCTCAGGAAATTCTCGACGTGCTGGGCCGCGAAATCTCTCCGCTCGTCGAATCGCCCAACCGCGACCCACGGGCACCGGCGATGGACTACGATTACGCCGACGGCATCGGCCGCGTCGGCATCATCGCCTCGGTGAGCCGGCCCTTCTGTGCGAGTTGCAATCGGCTCCGCCTCACCGCCGAAGGCAAACTCCGCAACTGCCTCTTCTCACTCGACGAGGTGGATGTGAAGGGCTTGCTCCGCGCCGACGGTGCCGACGTCGAACTGGAAAAAGCAATTCGCCGCACGGTCTGGTCGAAGTGGGAAGGGCACGAAATCAACTCGGCCCAGTTCGTGAAACCGCAGCGAACCATGCACGCCATCGGGGGGTAGGACGTTTCTCGGGCGGGAGTGGGCAACGGAGGCTGGCGAGGAAGCATCGTCAATGGAATTCACTTCTTTTTCTTGAGCAGGCGCTTCGATTCTTCGACTGTGAGGGGTCCGACTTTCACCGCGAACTCGAAGACCGTCTTTGGCGTCGGCTCGCCGACCCAGGCAAAGCCCTGGCCATCGTCGATCCCCACCCGATGGCCGAATCCCCAACCGCGATAGCCAACTACGCCCGACACGTTGTAAACCAAGATGGAGCCCTTTTGCTGGTCCCCCCACGCCACGTCCGAAATACCGAGGTGATTGGCTTTGCGCTCGATGATGTTCTTACCCATCCAGGCGTAGCCGTCGCGCTCCGAATACTCACCCAGGCGATCGCGGGCCATCTCAATGACGATGAAATTCCCCTTCCCCATTTCACTGAGGCGAAGGAAGCGGGTTCCGATAGGGCTCTTGCTCAACGGTTGTGCGAAATGATACCGGCCGCGATTCGTGTCCGTATTCCAGACCGTGGGATCGGAAGAACGGAATAGGACGTTCCAGCCCACGGCTCGGTTGGCCCTGACATCGCCGATCTTTTCCATGTCCGCTATCAGTTTCTCGGCACGCGGTTTCGCGAGAGCATTCAAGGCCGGAAGAGTCTCCTGATACCACTGATAGGCGCGAACCCGACATTCGATTTTCTCGGGCCCTTCGAGCGCCGCAGATAGTTCAAGCCAGCGATCGGCAAGTGCAATGCGATCCGCAGCCGCGCCCGGAGATGGCTGTTCCCTCTCCGCGGCCGCCTTCAGCTTCAAGTCGCTGCCCTTCGCCAACAGAGGAAGTCCCAATTCCCAGTCGCCCTTGAGTAGGCAGAGGAACCGGCCCACTTTGAGGTTCGCCGCGGGATCGTTCGCATTGGTGGCAAGCGCGTTGCGGTCCGGTTCGAGTGTTTTGAAAGTCTTTTGTATCAGTTCGACTTCTCGGGTATGCGACGTCACGGCGTTAATCGATGCGGTTGAACCCGCGCGAATCGCGGCACGAGATGCGACCTTCAAGATTTTCAGCGCCAGTTCGTAGTCGTCGCCCCGAACGGCATCCTGTGCAATTTCGAGCGCGGCTTCCATCACGGAACGTCCGGGCACCACACGGGCCGTCTCCGCGCTCTCCAGCAATCCCAACTGCATGTCGAGGGGCTTGATCGCAAACGACTGGCTCATCCCCGCGACGGCCTCGAGTGCCACCACGAGATCACCGCCACGCGATGCAAAGTCCGCGGCTTCGCGATAGAGCACGAACTTCGCCGGAGGATTATCGTTCATCTCGTCTGCTGCCTTGAGCAGCTTCACGGCAGTTGCCAACTGCTCGGTGGGTTTCTTCTTGGCGTAGTCCGCCTTGAAGGTACCGCGCACGAGTTTCTCGGCTTCCTCGACGGCCATCCCCTCGGGTACCGGCAAGCGAGGCGAGGCCGGCTTCTCGGCCTGAGCGACTGCAAGCCAACTCGCGAAAAACAGCACGACCAGTGTACATGCACAGCGAGCGGGATTCACAGAATCGCTCCACCTTGGATGTGGCGGTAGGTTCGATCCGAGTATTCTACTTCTGGCGCGCTCGTGTGTCTCGACCTCAATTATTTGGTGAGTTCGCGCAGTTTGAGCATGGTCGCCCAATTGCGGGTCGTGATGCCGTTGCCGAGCGAGCGGGCGATGGCCGTCGCAAGTTTGCTGTCGAGGATGCCGCCGGGAAGCCAGTAGTAAAGTGACCGCGTGCCGATGGCCAACACCTCGGGATCCCAGTTCTGCTTCGCGAGCAATTTCAACTTGGTGAGGTCGACCGACTCCGCGAGAACGCCGACCATGAGCCGCGAGTGTTTGTCGGCGAGCTCGACCATTGGATTCTCGGCGATGGCCGTGGCGAGTTCCACAGCCGAGATCACGATGACACGGCACTTGACGCCGATCACTTCAGCGATGGCATTCTCGATTTTGGCTCCGGCGTTGCCCGCTGCCGCGCGGGAGGTCGTGAAGACGACGTTGCCGCTGTTGAGCAGCGTGGAGACGTTACCGTAGCCGAGTCCTTCAAAGAGCTTGCGGAGGTCGGCCATCGCGACGCGCTTAGACTTCCCGACGTTGATTCCGCGGAGTAACGCGATTTGGAAATGGGACATGGATTCCATCATAGAGCCGCTGGCTTGCTGGCGATCCGTCCGCGCCGGATTGTCCCGCCGGCAAGCCGGCGGCGCGTGAAAGTGGAACGCACCGCGCTCTCGATTCGGGAACTGATCGAGGCCAACGTCGGGGCCGAAGTCGTCGTGACCGAAGGGACCAAGACGCCGTACCAGGCGACGATCGTTCGCTTGCTGGCGCGGTCGTCCGAGGAACTCGACGCGACGCTGCCGCCGCCCGCCGCCGTACACTTGCCCATGAAGGGCAACGTCCTGTTACTCAAGACCGTCGAGGGTACGCGAGCCGTTCCGATCGAGCACATCACGGACGTGAAGTTCGTGGGCAAGTATGAAACCAAGTTCAGCGAGGAAGAGATTCGCAACCTGTTGACGATGAAGCTCGACTGGGGCGGCCAGGCTCCGGCCAAGACCGTCGAAGTCGGCATGGCTTACGTGCAGAAGGGCATCCGCTGGATTCCCAGCTATCGCATCGAACTCGACGGCAAAGGCAAGGCCGTCGTGAAGCTCCAGGCCACGCTGCTGAACGAACTCACGGACTTGAACGACGCCACGGTCAACCTCGTGGTCGGAGTGCCATCGTTCTACTTCAAGGAAACGTCCGATCCGATTGCGTTGAGCCAAGTGATCGCTCAGTTGTCGCCGTACTTCCAGACCGATGCTTCGACCCAGTATGCCCTGAGCAACTCGATGATGACGCAGGTCGCCCGCGGCGGCGAGGTACGCCACGCCCGTCCGGCCGGAGCGGCCGGGCCAGCCGCGCCCGACCTGGGGCCCGAAGTCGGCGGAGGAAGTCAGAGTGAAGACCTCTTCGTCTTCACCGTGAAGAACGTGACGCTGGCGAAGGGACAGCGCATGGTGCTACCAGTGTCTCAGCACACTCTCGATTACAAGGACGTCTACACGCTCGACATCCCGTATGCTCCGCCGGTCGAGTTGCGACAGCAGGTGAACGATCCGAAGACGGCCGAACTCGTGAAGCTGATGACGGCCCCCAAGGTGATCCACAAAATTCGGCTTCTGAACGGGAACGCCCAACCGCTGACCACCGCTCCGGCTCTCCTCTTGAAGGAAGGCAAAGTGCTTTCGCAAGGGATGATGACGTACACCTCGAAGGGCGGGTCCGTGGACATCACGCTGACGACGGCCGTCGATGTGAAGGTGAAGAAGACGGACAAGGAATCGAAGCGGACGCCGAACGCCGCCAACTTCAATGGAGACTCGTACTGGCGGATCGACATCGGCAGCACGATCGAACTCACCAACTCCGGCAGCAAGCCGATCGAAGTCGAGGTCACGCGATTCGTTCTCGGCAACGTGGACAAAGCCGGCGAGGGTGCGAAGGCCGAGATGGTGAACCTGCTCGAAGACGAAGAGGGTCTGGGAAACCGCCCGATGTGGTGGGGATACTATTCCTGGCCGGTGTGGTGGGGCCACTTCAACGGTGTCGGCCGCGTGACCTGGACTGCGAAGCTGGCTCCGAACCAGAGTGCCGAGCAATCGTACGCCTGGCACTACTACTGGCGGTAGTGGTCCTTATTCCCCCAAACGGGTGTGCCTCTCGAAGTAGGCAGTCCTGGGAGCGCGGCCGTCCCGGCCGCATGCGGCTCCGGTGCTTATGGCAACTCACCGGAGATGGTGCGGCCGGGACGGCCGCGCTCCCAGGGCCGGAGCCGCGAACTCAGCGGATCTCGAACTAATGCCTACTTCGAGAGGCACACCCCCCAAACTGACACTCTGTCTTTTTTTCCTTGACCCCTCCGCGAGCCATGCTATAGCCCGCGTTTCTCGTTTCGACATCCGTCGGTACTGGGGGGTGCCGCATGGACGCGGTCGCGATGCCGGCATCCGCTCGTTCCGCTGCCTGGGGGCTGGTGGTTTTCGCCGCATTGGTCGGCGGGCCGCTCGCGTTCTCGCTCGGCTTCGCGGCAGATTCCAAGCTGCTCCCGCAGGGAAGCGGTCTGCGCGATGGCCGCGACCCGGACTGGTCCACGGATGCGAACGATCCGTTCCCGATGCCGCCGGAGTTCGCGAACGCGAAGCTCATGGAGCAGACCGCGGGCGAAGCGCATTCCAAATCGCACGGCTGCATCGTTTGCCACCAGACTGTCGGCGACCCGCACTGCAAGCCGACGCTCCGCATCGGCTGCACCGATTGCCACGGAGGTAACGCCAACGGCGCGACCAAGGAACAGGCCCACATCCGGCCGCGCAACCCGCAACTCTGGCCGACCTCCGCGAACCCCGTGCGGTCCTACACGCTGCTCAACCACGAGTCGCCCGAGTTCGTCCGCTTCGTGAACCCCGGCGACTTCCGCATCGCCCACATCAGTTGCGGAACCAGTGGCTGCCATCCGAAGGAAGTGCAAACCAACCGCAAGCAGATCATGAGTACGGGCTGCATGCTCTGGGGTTCGGCCGCTTACAACAACGGGACGCTCCCCGTGAAGCGGGCCGTACTGGGCGAAGCCTACAGCATGAACGGGGCCCCGCTGCGCTTGAAGTCGTGGCCGCCGCCGAGCGAGGAAGAGATCGAGAAGAAGGGCGTGGTGCCGTACCTCGATCCGCTGCCGCGCTTCGAGATCACGCAGCCGGGGAACGTGCTCCGCATCTTCGAACCGGGCGGGCGCTTCTCCCCCGAGATCGGCATTCCCGAGCGCATGGAAGAACCGGGCCGTCCGCGAACGCGGCTCTCGATCCGCGGGCCCGGTACGCAGAACCGCACCGATCCCGTGCTCGTGAGCGCCACGAAAACGCGGCTCTTCGACCCCACGCTCAACTTCCTCGGCACCAACGACCACCCCGGCGACTACCGCTCCAGCGGTTGCTCGGCCTGCCACGTTCCGTACGCGAACGACCGCTCGCCGATCCACTCCGGGCCGCTCGCGAAGTTCGGCAACCGCGGCATGAGTGCCTCCACCGACCCGACCATTCCCAAGAACGAATCCGGCCATCCGATCGATCACAAGTTCACGAACGCGATCCCGGTGAGCCAGTGCATGGTCTGCCACGTTCACCCCGGCACCACGGTGATGAACAGCTACATCGGCTACCAGTGGTTCGACGAAGAAACCCACGCCGAGTTGATGTACCCGAAGACTCAGAAGAACCCGACGGCCGAAGAACTGATTCGCATCGGGTTCCGCAATCCGAACGAATCGGCGGCACGCGGCAACCTCGCCGACCCCGCGTTCGTCAACGACCTCGTGCAACTCAACCCGCGCATGTCGAAGCAACAGTTCGGCGACTTCCACAGCCACGGCTGGGCGTTTCGGGCCGTGTTCAAGAAGGACCGCGTCGGAAACCTGACCGACCACGCGGGGCAACTGGTCGGCCCGCCGACGCCGGAGAAACTCGCGGCGGCGACATCGTTCCCGAACCAGGCTCGCGACTTCCACCAGAAGTATCAATACGCCGATCCCAACGCCGCCGTTCATGCCGAGAAGAAGCTCAACGCCACCCGCGACGGCACCCCCGTCCACCTCATGGACATCCACATGGAGAAGGGGATGCACTGCGTCGATTGCCACTTCTCGCAGGACATGCACGGGAACAATCGGCTGCACCAGGAAGTGCGGGCCGCGACCGAGATCGGCTGCATCGATTGCCACGGCACGGCGAGCCAGTTCGCGACGCTCAAGACATCGGGCCCTGCGGCGTACACCTCCGCGCCGGACGGCAAGGGCCGCAATCTCTTGGCTCTGAAGACGCCCGAGAATGGGCCGCGCTTCGAGGTGCAGGACGTGGGCGATGGCCGCATCCGCATCTTCCAGAATTCGATGGTCGAGAAGGGCCTCCGCTGGGAAGTGGTGCAGACGAAAGACACCATCACGAAGGGGCACGGCCGCTACAACGAGAAGTCCGCGTTGGCAAAGACCGTGCGGTTTGAAGGCGGCAAGATGGTTTGGGGCGACCTGCCGAAGGACGGCGAGAAGTGCGCGCATACGAACGAGAACATGAGTTGCGTGGCGTGCCACTCGTCGTGGAACCCGAGTTGCTTCGGCTGCCACTTGCCGCAGAAGGCGAACGTGAAGAGCCCGCAGCTTCACGCCGACGGCAACGTGAGCCGCAACTACACCTCCTACAACTTCCAAACGTTGCGCGACGACACGTACATGCTCGCCAAGGATGGCGACGTGACCGGCAACCGCGTCAACCCGGCCCGCTCGAGTTGTGCGATTCACATCAGTTCGTCCAACGGCAACCGCGAGGGGATCTACACCCAACAGCAGCCGATCTCGGCGGAAGGGTTCGGCGGCATCGCCTTCAGCACGAACGTGCCCCACACGGTTCGCGGCAAGGGTGCCCGCGAAACCAAACAATGTACCGACTGCCACCTTTCGCAGAAGAACGACAACAATGCGTGGATGGGGCAACTCCTCATGCACGGCACCGGGTTCATGAACTTCATGGGCAAGTACTGCTGGACGGCGGCGGGTGAGGAAGGGCTCTTCGGCGTCGCCGTCACCGAGTCCAGCGAGCCTCAGGCCGTCTTCGGCAGCGACCTGCACCGCTTCGCTTATCCGGACAATTACAGGAAGCACGCCGAGCACGGCGGACTCATCAAGCACGCTCACGAGCACCCGGGCCGCGATATTTCTGCCGGCATCGGCAAGCCGTTCAAGAAGTCCGAAGTGCTCATGGTGCAGAACCGCGGCGAGTACCTCTACGCGGCCTGCGGCGAAGCCGGCATCCGCGTCTTCGACATCGCCTTCATCGACGACAAGGCCTTTTCCGAACGCATCACCACGGCACCGGTCTCGCCCGTTGGGCAGCAGTTCTACCTGCCCACGAAGTACGCCACGTACATCGCGGCCCCCACCACCGTGGCCGTCGATCCCACCCGCACGCGGATGGCCGCGAACAAGGAGCAGCCGATCCATCCGCTGTTCGGGTACCTCTACATCTGCGACAAGTACGAAGGCCTCATCCTCACCGGGGCGGCCACGACCCTCGACGGCAACCCCGTCAACAACTTCCTCAAGCGCGAACTCTGCTTCAACCCGGACAACTTGCTGCTCGGCGCGAAGCACGTGACCATTGTCGGGCACTACGCATATGTGTCGTGCGATGCTGGGCTCGTGGTGCTGGACATCGACGAGCCGTTGAAGCCGAAGGTGACCAGCATCGTCGGGTTGAACCATCCGCGCTCGGTGGCGGTGCAGTTCCGCTACGCGTACGTCTGCGACGAAGACGGCGTCAAGGTGCTGGACGTGACCGATAAATCGAAGCCGGTGTTGAAGTCGATGATCCGCCTGCCGGAAGCGCAGAGCATCTACCTGGCCCGCACCTATGCCTACGTCGCGGCGGGTTCGCGCGGGCTCGTGATCCTCGACACCACGAAGGCCGAGGAGCCTCGCGTCGATCAGGTCTTCACGGCGGGCGGCTGCCTCAACGACGTGCACGATGTGAAGCTCGGCATCACTTACAACAGCCTGATGGCTTACGTCGCGGATGGGAAGAACGGCCTGCGGGTGGTGCAACTCACGTCGCCGGACACGCCGGGTTATGAAGGCTTCAGCCCGAAGCCGACGCCGCGCTTGATCGCGACGTTTCGGCCCAAGCACGAGACGAAGATTCTCTCGGTGGCCCGTGCCCTGGATCGCGATCGGGCCGTGGATGAAGACGGCAATCAGATTGGTGTGTTCGGCCGCGTCGGTGCCCGACCGTTCAACGGCCCTGAGCAGCGGAAGTTCTTCCTCCGCGACAGCGTCCCGTGGTTCGTCACCGACAATCCGCGGGATGCGATCTACGAGTGGAAGTCGCGATGAGGTCGTCTCGATTCAAGGAGCCAGTTCGCCTTCTAATTTGAAGTCGAAGACGTTGTCCTTCCCGGAGAGGACTTCCTGCTTGAGGCCGGACGTATCGGGAGAGAAGTACTTTTTGGGGATGAGCGGCTTGCCGGGCATGCGGAGGGTTTCCGCCGCCGCTTCGGCCTTGGCGAGATGTTCCGGCAAGGGAGGCGAGGCACCCGTCAGCGAGATCGCGATGCGGCAGGGGCCAACCGGAGCGCCGTCCGCAGCACCGTAGGTACCCAGGACGTACTCGCCGTTCTCGTCGGTCGTGGCCAGGGCGGGGACCGTGCCCGCCTTCTCGGGAATGAAGGAGATGGCCGCCTTCGCAACCGGCTTCCCGCGATAGGTGATCGTTCCCCGCACCTTGGCGACCGGCACCTGGCCCGAATTTCCGCAACCTGCCGACAGCGAAGTCGCCAGCGCGAAGCAAGCGATGAACGCCCAGCGGTCGAGACGATTGCGACTCATCAATAGTCCCCGATCACTTCGCCGCCGTCCCGGCTACCGAGAGCGTTGTACGTGAATTGGCTGATGGAATCCGGGATGTAGCGAACCGAGCCATCCGCGAGATTGACCTGGATCCCGCCGGTGTGCCGGCTGGCGAATCCGCGACCCATCCAGCTCGACGTGGCTCCCGCGCAGGCATTGACCGACATTCCGGCGGTCGACTGGCAAACGC
>JAYTGN010000068.1:0-17519 GCA_043733485.1 Gemmataceae bacterium | reverse complement strand
GGAAGCGTTCTCTGGCGAACCGGCGACGTAAGTCGCCGGGTGCGATGAAACCCGGCGACTTACGTCGCCGGTTCGCCAAATCTCGGATTCCAACCCTCCTCCATTCGGAGCATCTCCATGAATCGTCGCACCTTCCTGCGAAGCACCGCATCCGCGGCCGTCGTCGCCTCGACCGGCCCCACACTGCTCGGCGTCACCCGCCGCGTTGAGGACAAGGCACCCATCGTCGGTGCCGGCGAACACAAGTACGAGTGCAACCACAACTGGGGCGAACTCCCGCCCGACTACGCCTGGCAGACCACGCACAACGTCGCACTCGATTCGCAAGGCCTCGTCTACATCACGCATCAAGGCGTCGGCAAGCAGATGGACACCGTCCTCGTCTTCGACCCCAAGGGGAAGTTCGTCCATTCCTTCGGCAAGGAATGGCACGGCGGCGGGCACGGCATCGAGATTCGCAAGGAAGGCTCCGACGAGTTCATCTACCTCTCGAACACCTGGACCCCGAAGCAGAAGCTGGTGAAGACCGACCTGAAGGGGAAGATCGTCTGGGAGAAGGGCCGCCCCGAGTGCAAGGAGTACGAAGACGCGAAGAAGCCTTACAACCCGACGAACATCTGCTTCCTGCCCGATGGTGGGTTCAACGTCGGCGACGGCTACGGCTCGAACTACCTGCTCAACTACGACAAGGACGCGAAGTTGGTGAGCGTCTTCGGCGGCAGCGGGAAGGGGCTCGGGCAGTGCGCCACCCCGCACGGGCAGTGGGTGGACGACCGAAACAAGGACAAGCCGGTACTCATCGTCTGCGATCGCGGCAACGGTAGGCTTCAGACCTTCTCGCTGGACGGCAAGCCGATCGCGGCCACCGAGCCCGGCAAGACCGTGCTCTTCCCCGCCCACGCCAAGACCCGAGGCGACGTCCTTCTCGTCCCCGATCTTCATGCCCGCGTCAGCCTTTTCGACAAGGACCTCAAACCCATCGTGCATCTCGGCGACGACGAGGTGTGGCGGAAGAAGGTGCTGGACGGGTTCAAAGTTCGCGGGCAACCGAAGGAGTGGGTGGCTGGCAAGTTCGTTCACCCGCACGATGCGGCCTTCGACAAAGACGGCAACATCTTCGTCGTCGAGTGGGTCTCGACCGGCCGCGTCACGTTCTTGAAGAAGGTGAGCTGAGGCTTTCGTGGGAGCGAGTTTTTAACGGTGTCCCTTGAAATTCTGGCGAACCGGCGACGTAAGTCGCCGAGTGTGCGAGAACCCGGCGACTTACGTCGCCGGTTCGCCTGGAAAATCAGCGAGTGCCACGCAAGAAGTTGCTTCCACTCGAATCGTGTCCCATCTTCTCGGGTAGAGTCGCACTCCAGCGGACCTCACCCGAGGTGATCGTGCGCCCCGCCGATAGCCCCACCGTTCGCAACCCGATCGACTCATTCTCCGTGCGGACTCCCGCCCCGGCCGACGACGGTCCCGAGACGCTAGCCCTGTCCACCGGCAGTTTCGGTTACAGCTCGCCGGCACTGCTCCCCGAACTGAACTATCCACGCGTTCGCGGTTACGAGATTCTTTCCCTGATTGGTTCCGGTGGGATGGGCGTGGTCTACAAGGCCCGGCATCGGGAACTGCGTCGCGTCGTGGCCCTGAAGATGTTGCGCGGGGCTGCGGCCTCGGACCCGGAATTTCGCGAACGATTTCGTACCGAGGCCGAGGCCGTCGCACGGCTTCAGCATCCGAACATCATCCAAGTCTTCGAAGTCGGTACGATTCAGCCTCAATCGGGCGATTACGAGGCACCACCGTTCATTGCACTGGAATTCGTGGAGGGTGCGAGCCTCACGCGGTTTACTTCGTCACCTCAAACTCCAGAATTCGCGGCTCGAATGATCGCGACGCTGGCGCGGGCGGCTCACGCGGCCCACCGGGTCGGCGTCGTTCATCGCGATCTGAAACCGGCCAATGTACTTCTGACCAGTTCGTGCGAACCGAAGATCGCGGACTTCGGCCTCGCGAAGCGGATCGATTTGGAGCGCGATGTCGGTGGCCGATTCGTCACGCAGGCGGGCGTTGCCGTGGGTACTCCGGAGTACATGGCCCCCGAGCAAGTCGCGGGGGAAGACGCCAGCGCGGCCATCGACATTCATGCCCTGGGCGTCATGCTCTACGAGCTTCTGACCGCCCGCGTCCCCTTTCAGGGTCCGACGCCCTCGGACACGATGTACCTCGTTCGCCACGAAGAGCCCGTCCCGCCGCGGCGACTGCAACCCAGCTTGCCTCGGGATCTCGACACGATTTGTTTGAAGTGCCTGGCGAAGGCCCCCGGACGCCGGTACGAAACCGCGGAAGCGTTGGCCGACGATCTGGACCGCTGGGCGAACGGCCTGGCGATTCGAGCCCGCCCGATCGGCGCGATCGAGCGCGGCGTGCGCTGGGCACAGCGGAAGCCGACGGTCGCGGCACTCTCGCTCGCCGTGATCTGCGTGGCTGCGATCGGCATGACGGGCGTGATTTGGAAGTGGCAGGATGCCGAGAAGGAGAAAGTGGAGGCCCAACGTGAAACGGCCCACGCTCTGCGCGAGCAGTATCGAGCGGAGATTACCGCCGTCTCCAGCGCGCTGCAGCTCCACGATGGTTTCACGGCTCGGCGAGCGTCGCAGTCGGCTCCCGAACGCCTCCGCAACTGGGAGTGGGACTACTTCTCGCAGCGACTCGATACCTCCCACTTCACCCTCGGCAGCAACGGGGAACGCATTCACTGGGCCACCTTCGCACCCCGTTCGAAATCGCTCACGACCGTAGCGGATGGCGGCATTCTCCGCTTTTGGGACCTCCACGAAAAGTGCGAGGTGGAGATGGCTCAACCGGCACCGAACATGGGTCGTTCGAGCACCGACGCGGCGGGATTGCGCTGTGCTTCCACTCCGCTGCCGCCAGAAGATCACCTCACGATAATTCGCGAACTGCGAACGGGGAAGCTCCTCACCGCTCTTCACGGGCACGAGAAGCCGATCGTCTGCACGACGTTTTCACCCGATGGCAAGCGGATCGCCACGGGTGCGAACGACGGGGAAGTTCGAGTCTGGGATTCCGTAACCGGGACGCAACAATTCCGCTTTCAGGCTCATCCCGCGCAACCCGGCGATATTGCGTTCAGCGCGGATGGTCTGCACCTTGCCACTGCGGGAAAGAGTGACCGAACCGCCCGAATCTGGGACTTACAGACGGGAGCCTCGCGGCACACGATGCTTCACGATGCGTTCGTCGACACGGCATTGTTCAATCCCGCCGGAGATCGATTGCTCACGGCTTCCTGGTATCCGGCCAAAAAGCTTTGGTTGTGGAATGCCGAGACCGGTGAACTGCAGAGCGAATTGCTGGGCCACTGCAATGAGATTCGATCGTTCGAGTTCAGCCGCGACGGCAAGCGTCTCGCTACGGGATCAATGGATCAGACCGTGCGCATCTGGGACGGTTCGACTGGAAAATTCATCGCCGCATTGGTCGGGCACAAGGGCTGGGTTTACCACACGGCTTTCAGCCCGGACGGAAAACGCATCGTCTCCGCCTCGCAGGACAAAACGCTGCGGATGTGGGATGTTGCGACCGGCGTGCTGCTCGCCGTCATGCACGGGCACACGGCGGAAGTTCTCAAGGTGGCCTATTCGGAAGACGGAAAGACCATCGTGTCCGTCTCGCGCGATGGCACGATCAAGTACTGGAATGCCCGCAAGGTCGAACTCGGGAACGTACTCCGCGGACACACCGACTTCGTTTATGGAGTGGCCTTCCATCCCGATGGGGAACGGGTCGCCTCCGCTTCCTGGGACGGCACGGTCCGCATCTGGAACGCGACGACCCGCAAGCAACTTTCCGCGATGAGTTACGGCGCGAATACAATCGTCGCCTCGGTCGCTTTCCATCCGAATGGCAATCTGCTGGCCTCGCTGGGCCGCGACGAAGCCGTGCGCCTCTGGGATGTCGAGACGGGCCGCGAGGTCCATCGCTGGAACCTGCCGAGCTTCAACTGGCAGGATTCGCGACTCGCGTTCAGCCCCGATGGTCGCTTCCTCGCGGCGGGCAGTTACGATCGCAAAATCCGAATTTGGGATGTGAAGAGCAAGGCGGAATACGCGGTGCTGAGCGGGCACACCGCGACGATTCGCGATTTGACGTTCAGCCACGACAGCAAGTGGCTCGCCTCGGTTTCGGAACTCCCCGACCGCACCGTGCGAATCTGGGATGTGGAGAAGCGCGAGCCGGTCGCCGCTCTGGAAGGCCATACCGAGACCGTGTACGCCGTGGCGTTCGATCCGAAATCGCGGGTCCTCGCCTCGGGTTCCAACGACGGCACCGTCCGCCTCTGGGACACCAGCTCCTGGACGAAGCTGGACGTGCTGAAGCACGGCACGAACGTCTACAGTCTGGCGTTCAGCCGCGATGGCTCGCGCTTGGCGAGTGCCTGTGCGGATAACAAGATTCGACTCTGGGACGTGGCGAACCGCGAGGGAGCCTCGGAAGTGGCCGAGCTTCAGGGCCACACCGACTACGTTCACTCGATCGCTTTCAGCCGCGATGGCACGCGGTTGGTCTCCGGCTCCGGCGACAACACCCTCCGAATCTGGGACACGATCTCCACGCAGGAACGAAACAAGTGACCGCGTGCTTCGGCGCGACCGCACCCTTTGCGAAGGGTGTGCCTTTAGATTTTGGCGAACCGGCGACGTAAGTCGCCGGGAGTGCGAGAAACCCGGCGACTTACGTCGCCGGTTCGCCAGGAAAATCAACGAGTGCCAAAATCTATCGGCACACCCCTTTGCGAAACTCCGGTTTCAGTTCTTCGGCCACTTCTGTAATATGGGTAGGTTCGGCCCCGATCTTGCGCGGGCCGCGTTCTACCTCCACAGACGGTGACCATGCCGACGAAGACCCAGCCGATTCCGGTCAGCCCGCCGGCCCTCTCCTTCGACCCACTCAATCCGTTCATCGTCCAGTCCGACCGATCGATTCTGGTCGAGGTGGATAACCCGAAATACGCCGAGGCGCGGGATGCTCTTGCGCCGTTCGCGGAACTCGAAAAGAGCCCGGAGCACATCCACACCTACCGCGTGTCGAACCTCTCGCTGTGGAATGCCGCCGCCGCCGGGATCACCGCCGATGAGATGGTCGCGGTCCTGCAGAAGTACACGAAGTTTCCCATCCCCGCGAACCTCCCCTCGGACATTGCCGAGACCGTGTCGCGGTATGGCCGCGTGCGACTCGAACGCATCGATGCGACCAAACTGAAGCTCGTCTGCGCGGACAAGCCGCTACTCGTGGAACTCTCCCGCCAGAAGAAGCTGAAAGATTATCTCGGCGAACAACTCGACGAGACGAGTTTCGCCATCGAGCCCGCCTTTCGAGGCGTCTTGAAGCAAGCCCTCATCACGATCGGCTACCCCGCTGAAGACCTCGCCGGCTACACGGAAGGCTCGGACCTGACGCTCGAACTGCGCACGGTCTGTACCACGGGCCTGCCCTTCACCGTGCGCGATTACCAGCGCGAAGCTGCGGATATCTTCCACGCCGGCGGCAACGTCCGCGGCGGCTCCGGCGTCATCGTGCTCCCGTGCGGCGCGGGAAAGACCGTCGTCGGCATCGCCGCCATGGCCCTGCTTCAAAAGAACACCCTCGTGCTCACCACGAGCATTACCGCCGTGAAGCAGTGGGTCCGCGAGATCATCGACAAGACCACGCTCACCAGTGCCGAGGTGAAGGAATACACGGGTGAAACCAAGGAGATTGGCGCGGTGACGGTGGCGACGTACCAGATCCTCACCTACCGGCCGGACCGGACCGAAGACTTCCCGCACTTCGGGCTGTTCGATTCGCGAGACTGGGGCCTGATCGTATACGATGAGGTGCACTTGCTGCCGGCTCCGGTGTTCCGCGTGACGGCGACGATTCAGGCTCGCCGCCGACTCGGGCTCACGGCCACGCTCATTCGAGAAGACGGCCGCGAGGGCGATGTCTTCACGCTGATCGGGCCGAAGAAGTACGACGTGCCTTGGCGCGAACTCGAGACCCGCGGCTGGATCGCGTCGGCGAGTTGCACCGAGGTTCGCGTGGCGTTGCCGGACGATGCGATGCGTATGGAATACGCGGTGGCGGATCATCGCGCCAAGTATCGGATCGCCAGCGAGAACGAGGCGAAAGACAACGTGGTGCAGGAACTGCTCGCGCGTTACAAGGACGAACGCGTGATCGTGATCGGCCAGTATTTGAGCCAACTCAAGCGGCTGCAGGAGCGGTTCCAGTTGCCGATTATCACGGGTTCGACTCCGACCGGCGAGCGGGAAGAACTTTACAACAAGTTCCGCGCCGGCGAGGTGCGCCATCTCATCTTGTCGAAGGTGGGGAACTTCGCGATCGACCTGCCGGACGCGAACGTGCTGATCCAGGTGAGCGGCACGTTCGGCTCGCGCCAGGAGGAAGCGCAGCGACTGGGGCGCATCTTGCGGCCGAAGAGCGAGGGCGGCACGGCTCACTTCTACACGCTGGTGACGCGCGACACGCGCGAATTAGACTTCGCCCACCACCGCCAGATGTTCCTGACCGAGCAGGGTTACGCCTACGAGATTTTGGACGAGAAAGACCTGTTGCCCGTGAAGCAGATGGCGGGGTGAGCCGCATGAAACCGGGTTTCTGCCTTGGAAACCGGGTTTCTCTCAGGTGCAAGAAACCCGAAGGCTACTGGTCCATCGTCCAATAACTGCTCAAGAATCCTCTTCTCTGGAGCCCTCCCATGAACCGACGCGAATTTCTCGCCGCGAGCGCGGCCACGACCGCGAGCCTCGCCATCGCCAAGGACAAGCCCGTGACCAACTCCATGCCCATCGTCGACACGCACCAACACCTCTGGGACCTCGCGAAGTTCAAGCTCGCGTGGTTCGACCCCGACTCCGCCGAAGGGAAGATCATCGGCCACAGCTTTACGCCGAAAGAATACGCCGAGGCCACGAAGGGACTCAACGTCGTGAAGGCCGTCTACATGGAAGTGGACGTCGTGCCCGAGCAGCAGCAGAAGGAAGCCGACTACCTGATCGAACTCTGCGAGAGCGGCAAGACCCCGACGTGCGCCGCCGTGGTTTCGGGGCGGCCCAACTCCGAGGGCTTCGCCAAGTACGTGAAGCAGTTCAAGGGCAGCAAGTACGTGAAGGGCATTCGCCAAGTGCTGCACGTGAAGGGGGCCACGCCCGACTACTTCCTCGACGACAAGTTCGTGAAGGGGATTCAACTGCTCGGCGAACTCGGCCTCAGCTTCGACCTGTGTGCCCGGCCCGAGGAACTGCCCGACCACGCGAAACTCGTGGACAAGTGCCCCGGCACGCGGTTCATCCTCGACCACTGCGGCAACGGCAAGATCACGCACAAGCCCGCCGAACGCGAGCAGTGGAAGAAGGACATGGCCGCGATCGCGAAGCGCAAGAACGTGGTCGGCAAAGTGAGCGGCTTCATCGCTTCCGCCCCGGCCCGCGGCAAGTGGACGCTGGACGACCTCGCGCCGATCATCAACCACACGATGGATTCGTTCGGCCCCGATCGCGTGATGTTCGGCGGCGACTGGCCCGTCTGCTTGCTCGGGGTCGAAAAGTACGCCGACTGGTCCACTGCGCTCATGGCCGTGGTGAAGGACCGCAGCGAGGAGCAGCAGAAGAAGCTGTTCCACGACAACGCGGTCAAGTTTTACGGGCTGTGAGGCCATGCCGACCGGACCGGCACTTCGCCGGTCCGATTGTTCCGCCTGGGTAAGTTGTTTCCAAGCTGCCGCCGCCTCATCCGATTCGCACGTCCCGAACAATCACTTCTCCGGGACCGACCCCCACACGTCTGCCGAAAGACACAACACGCCCACCCAAAGCTTTGGGTGGGCTTGAGGAGGCAGCGATATGAAGCGGCTCGCGATTCTACTTTTCCTGGCGGCATTCCCCGGACCCGCGACGCGGCTGGCGGCGGCGGATTTCGCCCTTCCCCTTCCCACCGGGATCGCGCCGACCTCGCCGCAGGTTCCGGTGCCCGTGATCGTCGATGGCCTGCCCGTCGCCGCGGGTGGGGACTGGTCGCGGACGTCCTTCCGCGATCGGCTCGGGATCGCTCCGACCCAGGTGGTCGCGGCCGAGGCCGTGGCGGGCCCGCGAATGCTCGCGCAGGTATCGCACGATTCGTGGCTCGCGAAGCCGAAGTGGTGCGAGCAGTGCGCGCCGGCCGTTCGGCATCCACTGCCTCCGCTTCCCGCCGGGATGAGTACGAACCGCGGATATTCGACGAGCTCGTGTGCATCGACTGGCTGCGCCCCGGTCCAAGCTTCCGGCAGTTGCTGTGCCAAGCTCAAGGATTGGTTCTGCTGCCGGCCTTCGACCGTTCGCACGCCTTGCATCCCGACGCAGAAGGATGCGGCAATTACCGGCTACTTCACCCCGCATGTAGGCCCCGGAGTGGGCGTGGGGAATTGTGCGACGGGGAACTGCGCTACCGCGAAGTTCGGCCACGGTTCGGGCGGGAATTGTGTGCCGTGCCCCACGCCGGGCGAGGCACTCGTACCGGGATACCGACTCGCGAAATGACAAACGGCTACTTTGTCGTTTTGACCGGCACGCCGATCTTGGGCACCGGCAGAATGCCCGCACCGACTTCACCGGGCGCGGGTGTCGGAATCGCGGGAGGGACGGGCACGCCCGTTCGCGGGATCAGATCGTTCGGTTGCGGGAAGGGCAAGTCCGTTCCCGGTGCGCTTCCCGGCATGAGCGGTACGCCGTTGCCCGGCACGAAGGTTCCGGGAGCAGCACCGAACGGCAGACCCGTCGAATCGAGAATCGCGCCGGAAGAACGACCCACCAGTTGGCAGGGAGGTGCCTCGTGCGACGCGGAGGTGAACCATCCACCGCACCTGCTACGGCATCCCACGCTTGCGGTGAGCAGGGCCAGGGAAAGCGAAAGGATCGAGACGCGACGCAACATGGTGGAACTCCAGACAGCGGCTCCGCGCTCGCGGAACTTGAATGAATTCTCCCGGCTCGCGGATTTCTCCTCAATGCAACCTGCCCAACAAAAAAGACCCGCCGGAGAAGTCCGGCGGGTCTCTTCGCTACGATCGATACTCGCGGTGCGATCCGCGAACGCGGTTCAACCGCCCGGCTTTGACGCGCCGCCGTTGGTCCCCTTGCCCTTCGCGGCCGCTTGCTTCCGCAAGAATTCGAGGGCGACCTTCAACTGCTTGTCCTTCTCCTCGTCCACGGCGAGCTTCTTGCCCGCCGCACTCGGAATGATCTCGAGATCGCGGGCGAGCGTCTCGAATTCGTTCAGTTCCTCGCGGGTCAGCTTCACCTCGAAACCCTTGTCCGGCGTCACGCCCCAATCCGAAATGCTCTTGTCCTGCTCGGAGGCGAGCTTGTCGATGTTGCGATCGCTCGGCGGATAGTAGCGGGCGATGGTGAGCTTGATCTCGCCCTCGGTATCGCGGAAGGGGATCACGTCTTGGACGCTGCCCTTGCCGTAGCTGCGTTCGCCGATGATCGTGGCCCGCTCGTGATCTTGAACGCAAGCCGCGACAATCTCGCTGGCGCTGGCACTGTGGCCGTTGATGAGCACGACGAGATCGAAGCTCTTGTCCCCGTTTTTCTCGCCGCGGTAGGTGCGGGGCCGCCCGGCTTCGCTGCCGCTGCGCGGCTTGACGGTCACGAGCTTTTCCTTGCCGACGAACTGTTCGCAGATGCTGGTGGCCGCGGTGAGGTAGCCGCCGGGGTTGCCGCGCAGGTCGAGGACGAGCCCGTTGAGGCCGTTCTTTTTCAGCCCGTCGATGGCGACGCGAAGGTCGCCTGGCGTCGCTTGGGTGAACTGCGTGAGGCGGATGTAGCCGATCTTATTCTTCGAGTCGATCGTGAAATCCCACTCGGCGTTGGCATCCCGTTTCACGCCGAGTACCGTCTCCACGGAAACCCAGTTCCGCTTCAGATCGAACCTCATTTCCTTGCCGTCGCGCTCGACGATGAGCGAGATCGGCGTGAGCGGCTTACCGGTGATGATGGCGATGGCATCGTCGGTCTTCATGCCCTTGGTGGAGAATTCTTTCTGCGTGCTTTCGGGGAGCGGCTCGCCGCTGACGTTGTCCACGCTGCGGATCACGCGCACGATGAGGTCGCCGGCCTGGATGCCACCCTTGAAGGCAGGGCTGTCCTTGATGGGGCTCACCACGAGCAGGGCATCGTGAACGGCATCGCGGCGAATCTGGATGCCGACGCCGGGGAAGCGACCGCGAAGGGCGCTGGCCATCTTCCGCACCGTGTCCTTGTCGTAGTAGACGGTGTACGGGTCGTTGAGGCTCGCCATCAACATGAGGATCGCCACGTCGGCGTCTTTGTTCTCGTCGAGGTCTTCGCGCTTGCCGAGCCGCGCGCGGGCATCCTTGAGCAACGCGAGGCGCTTGGCTTCATCGGCCCCCTTGAGATCCTTCAGTGCATCTTCGAGCTCCGGAGGTAGCGGCTCTTCGATGCGGCGATACATCCCGCGAATCGCCGCGGCCGTAAGGTCGCCCGCATCCGCCTTCTTGATGTAAACCTCCGTCACGATGTCCGTCGCGACCACGACCTTGCGAGCAAAGGCGTCGGCGTCCTTCGCGTTGAGTTTCATCCCCTCGAGAATCTTGTCGCGAGCCGCGGTAAACTCCTCGAGCTTGATGTCGCCATCGGCGAGCTTCTGATAGCCCTTGCGCAGTTCCTGATGGGCTTTGAGCTTGTGCATTCGCGAGAGAAAATCCGTCCCTTCCTTCGCGAGTTCCGCATTCACCTCGCCGCCTTTCACCAAGGCCGCAAAGCTGCTCAGGCGCTTCTCGGCCTTGATCGTTTCCGCCGGGTTCTTCGTGATCGCGAAGTGGCTCGTACGGCTCCCGATCGGCACGGCTTGCGATTCCTTTTCCTTGTCCGTCTTGCCGATGACGCGGGCCTGGTTCGGAATCTCCTTCTCGAGATACTTCACCAACTCGTCGACGGTTACGACGCCGTCCGACTCGTAGCCGTCGTTGTAAGGAGCCTTGTCGGCCGCACCCTTGAGCGCGTCGATCAGGACGCTGGCGAACAGACCTTGCTCGCCCTTGGCGATGGGTTCGGAGGAAATGAACCCACTCAGGAGCATGAGCCGATCCTGGACCCGAACCGATTCCTCCTTATCATCCGAACCGAAGAGCAGGGCATCGACGTCGGTGAGGGTCGGCTCGGCAACCTTCTCCATGCCGGGGTCGTAGCCCTTGTAGGCCACGTCCATTATCAAGAACACCTTCTGGCCCTTGACCTTTTTGAAGGCGGCTTCGAGATCGTTGCTGAAGACGAGCGCGGTCTTGACACGATCCTTGAACACGGTGTCAGGGGTGAGGAAGACCGTCTTATCGCCGGAGGTGGCCCCGCGCCCGAAGAAGGCGAGGATGATCAGGTCGTCCTTGCCGGTCGCGGCCGTCGCGGCTTCCACGGCCTTGGCAATCGCATCGTGATTCGCGACGGCGGCGTGGCGCTTCTCATCCGCCGCGGAGAGAAACAGCTTCACGCGGTCCGGCTTCACATCCAGATACTTGGTATCGATCAGGAGGTCGTAAAGTGCCTTGGCATCCGCGTCGGCCGTGGGACGAGGCTTGATGGCCTTGTCCTGGAACTCGCCGGCCCCGACGATCACCACGTAGGGTCCGGAGGCCTTGACGACCGGAGCCTCGGCTCGCGCCGTCCCCGAGCTTCCGGACAGTGCCAGGGTCGCCGCCACGAGACCCAGCATCCACAGTCGCGATTTCATGAGGCTACCTTTCAAAGGACCGTCCCGGAACGTCGCATCGTACGACACCCGTCATTATTGTGACAAACCCCCCATTCCAGTCAATCGGATTTACCGGAGCTTCAAAAGGGAGGGTCGGTGCATTCTACCCGCACAGTCTGCCCAGCTTCGGATTAAATGCCCGTGAATGGGGCTCAAATGCTTGTCGGAACTCGGCCAATTCCTATAAAAGTCGATCGCTGCCGAACGGTCGGCAGCACCTCTCCTCCCCGCCGGTTTACGCGGGTTCTGTAGGGTGCGATCATGGGCGCTGGCTTGTTGGATGTGGATGTGATCGAGGAATTCCGGCTTCGCCGCTGGGCGCGGGAACATTACGTCCCCGCTGAGCTCCGCGACCGAGCCTGGCATCCGATCGTCCTCGAAGAGATGCACCGCAAAGATGGTGAAGCGAGCGATTCCGTGCTCGTCGGCTGAACCTCGCCGCTCCCGTCTGGACACAACCTGGGCGTGTCCCAACCCTTCGCGGTGGGACGCGCCTTCTTTTTTTGAACCCCAGAAGCCCACCCATGGCCATGGGTGGGCTTTCGCGTGGAGTATCCATGGGCTTCTTCACCGGGCGCGTGTCGTGCCTTCGCTTCAAAGTGAGCGGTTCCGCGCCGCGGACGTTTGAAGAAGAACAGATCGACCGCCTCGCGGATCGTCAGGCCGGGCGTCAACGCATCGCTGCCGCCGACGGCGTCGAAGTCGGGTGGACGGCCGGAGACCACATCCTCGACACCGACTTCAGTCTCGAAAAGAACATCATCAACGACGCCCTGCACTTCGAACTTCGCATCGACGTGGACAAGCTTCCTTCGGACATGCTCCGTGCTTACTATGCGGTCGAACTCAAGGCGCTGACGAAGAACAACCCGAGCGGGTTCCCGAGTGCCCGGCAGAAGCGCGAAGCCAAGGAAGCGGCCCGCGATCGACTTGAAGAAGAAGGCAAGGATGGCCGCTTCAAGAAGCGAAAATGCGTGCCGGTGCTCTGGGATCGGCTGACCAACGAATTGCTTTTCGGCGCGACCTCCATCGCGCACGTCGATCGCCTTTGCAATCTCTTCGAACAGACGTTTCAGCGGGAACTCGAGTGCGTGACCGCGGGTCCGAGGGCCTTCCACCTCGCGGAAATTCACGGCCGCACCCGGCAAGTCGACGACAGTTCGCCGTCCGCGTTCATTCCCGGCATCACGCCAGACGACGTGGCCTGGATCGCGGACGAATCGAGCCGCGACTTCCTCGGCAACGAATTCCTCCTCTGGCTGTGGTACTACACCGACGTCGAATCCGACACGTGGAAGTTGGCCGACGATTCGGAAGTGACCGTGATGCTGGCGCGGTCGCTGACGCTGGAATGCCCGCGCGGCCAGACCGGCCACGAGACCATCAGCCACGAAGGGCCGACGCGACTCCCCGAATCGCGGCGAGCCATCCAGAGCGGAAAGCTACCGCGAAAAGTCGGGATCACCATGGTCCGCCACCAACAGCAGTACGAATTCGCGGTACAAGCCGAGACGCTTGCGATTGCCGGGGGCAAACTTCCCGCACCGCCCGAAGACGTGACCGAAGCACGAGCCAAGTTGGAAGAGCGCGCGAACCAGATTCGCGCGATGCTGGAAACCTTCGACCTGCTGTACGACGCCTTCTGCAAGAAGCGTTTTGGCCACGAGTGGGAAGCGGAACTGCTCGCGATGCAGAAGTGGCTCAAGCGCGAAGAGAAGCGCGGAAGTTGACTTGCACGCCCGAAGGTTCGTGGTATTCTTCGCCTCCGCGCGTCACAATAGCTTGCGAGTTCCCTCGCTCCTTCGGCACGGCCCAAACGATGCCCGACCTCGCCGAACTCGGCCCCATCCTGATCGGCACCCGCGTTGCCTCCAAAAGCCAATGGGAAGAGGCGCTCGCCGAAGGCGAACGGGCCGACGGTGAGGTCGAGGGTTTGCTCGCCGCGATCCGCGTTCTCGCATCGGCTCCGCCGCATTGGTGGGATGGCAAGCCGCCCGCGCCGCCCGGCCTCACCGAGTATCAGCAAGCCGTCATCCGCTCGCATTTCGTGGACGACGAACTGCACCTGCTGCCCCGCGATCTGGCGCTCAACCAGTTCTTGCTCCTTTCCAAACTCGGCCAGGGCGGGCAGGGTGAGGTTTACCGGGCTCGGCAACTCAACCCGCCTCGCTATGCCGCCGTCAAGACGCTGGTTCGCGATACCGACGTTCGCCGTCGTCGCTTCGAGCAAGAAGCCCGCGCGATGATGAAGATTCAGCACCCGGCCGTCGCCCGCTTTTACCTTTACGAACGCGTCCGCGATTCGCACGGCGAACCGACCGACGAGTATCTGATCGCGATGGAGTTCGTGAGCGGGACCCCGCTGCACCGCCACGTGCAGCGGGTCGGCCTCGTTCCCTGGAAGTTCGCGATTCACTGGACCATCGGCCTGCTCGGCGGCCTCGGCGTCATTCACAAAAGCGGTTTCGTTCACGGGGATGTGAAGCCCGAGAACGTGATGGTGCTGGGTCCGCCGCCCGGTCCGCAAGCGAACCTCGACTCGACCGCGGCGAAATTGCTCGACTTCGGAGCCGCCAAGCGCCTCGATGGGAGCGACGAAGATGGCCCCCGTCGCACCTTCGTGGGCACGCCCGAATACGCTCCGCCGGAACAGTGGACGGGCCGCGAGGTGGCCGCTTCGGATCTCTACGCACTCGGCGGCACGCTCTACTACATGCTCACGGCGCGCTTCCCTTACCAGAAAGAGCGCCGCGACCCGATGGCCTACCGCGACTCGCACACGCTCGACGCCGTGCTCGAAGTGCGCGACTTCAACCCGAACGTGCCGCCAGAACTGAGCGCGGTGATGAAGCGCATGATGGCGAAGGACCCGGAAGAACGCGGCACGGCCGAAGACTCGATCGCGGCCTTGCGAGCGATCTTGCCTCGAGAAGCGGCCACACCTCTGCCGCCGAATCGACTGCGACCCAAGCCGGCCCCGCTCGCCAAGGAACCGTCCGCCACTTCGCCAAAACTCCCGACGAGCAAATCGCGCGAGGAAGTCGTGCCCAACCCGGTCTATGGGTTCGCCGACTCGCTGCTAGCACGGCTCGAACGCGCGTTCATTCCCGGCTACTTCCGGCCCGCGCCGGGTGAAGAAGCGGCCATCCCGGATCGGCTCGCCTCCCTCGCCCGCCGCCCCGCCGTACTCGCGATCGCGCTGGGGCTCGTCGGCTTGTTCATCTTCGGGCTCTCCCGACTCCGTTGAACGGGAATCGCCAACGACTCACAAATCACTAGTTTAGCCGCGATCAATAATTGGAGGATGGCCCGTGTTCGACCTGGCGGCAGTGCAGGCTGCGATTCGCGAGTTCGGCTTCGACGGCTGGCTGCTCTACGATTTTCGCGGCAGCAACATCCTCGCCCAACGCGTCGCCGACCTCGCCGAGAAGAAACTCTCGCGGCGATGGTTCTACTACGTCCCCGCCTCGGGCGAACCCAAGAAGCTGGTTCACGCCATCGAACCCGCCGCGCTCGATCACCTGCCCGGTTCATCCAAAACGGTCTATCGCCGCTGGCAGGATCTCGAAACGGGCGTCGGAGAACTCGTGATCGGGGCGAAGAAGATCGCGATGGAATACTCGCCGCGGAACGCCAACCCGTACATCGGGAAGGTCGACGCCGGCACCATCGAACTCGTGAAGTCGTACGGGGTCGACATCGAACCGTCCGGCGACTTGATCCAACTGTTTGAAGCGACGTGGGACGACGCGCAGGAGAAGAGCCACTTCGAGGCCGCGGTGCATTGTCGGGCCGCGTACGACATCGCGTTCCAGTTCATCGCCGACGAGATTCGCGCGAACGGCTCGGTGACGGAAGGCGCGGTGCAAACGCGGATCATGAAGCACTTCGCGGACAACAAGATGACCACCTACAGCCCGCCGATCGTGGGCGTCGGCCCGCACTCCGGCGACCCGCACTACGAAACGACCGCCGCTTCCAACGCTCCCATTCGCAAGGGCGATTTCGTACTCATCGACCTCTGGGCGAAGCTCGACAAGCCGCGCGCGGTGTACGCCGATTACACGCGAGTCGCGTTCGTCGGCAGCGAGGTGCCGGAGAAGTACGCGAAGGTGTTTGCAATCGTGGCCGCAGCCCGCGATGCCGGCATCAAGTGCGTTCGAGATACGTTTGAAAAGGGCGAACCGCTGCTCGGTTGGCAGATCGACGCCGCCACCCGCGCGGTGATCGAGCAGGCTGGCTACGGCGAACAGTACACGCACCGCACCGGGCACAACATCGGCCAGGAAGTTCACGGCAACGGAGCCCACATCGACGGGCTCGAAACCCGCGAAGATCGCCGCATCATCCGGCGAACCTGCTTCAGCATCGAGCCCGGAATCTACCTACCCGAGTTCGGCGTCCGCAGCGAAGTCGACGTCTACATCGACAAGGACGGCAAGGTCCACGTCACCGGCGGCGACCCGCAGACCGAGGTGTTCAAGATCGTGGTATGAGTGGAAGCAGGTTTACCCGTTGCATCGGAACGGGGCTCGGCTTCCTTCGCGCCGCTCGTGTCTGCCAGATCGAGTCGCCGACGAATATCAGCACTGCGGCCCAGATGCAGATGAACGCCGCGAGACGATCCGGCGAAAGGGCCGGCTCGCCCAACCAGTAGACCGCAATCAGAAGCTGCACCGTCGGCGACAAGAACTGTATGAAGCTGATCGCCATCAGCGGCAAACGGCGGATCGAGAGCGTGAACGTCACCAGCGGCACGACCGTGACGATGCCGCTGAAGGCGAGCAAGCCGTTCAGGCTCCAGTCGAGGCCGAAGTGATTCGTTCCCGTCGCGCTCAAGTAAATCAGGTAGCCGATCGAGGGCGGGAGCATGAGCAGCGACTCGACCGTGAGGCCGGTGATGCTTTCCACCGGGACCATCTTGCGGACGAGTCCGTAGAAGCCGAACGAGATGGGAAGCAGCACCGCGATCCAGGTGAAGTTGCCCGAGACCAGGAACGGGATCGCGACGCCGATGGCGACGAGGGCCAGCGCCGGATACTGGAGCGGTCGGAGTTTCTCGCCGAGAATCGCGGTGGCGAGGGCCGCGTTCACGAGCGGCAGCATGAAGTAGCCGAGGCTCGCCTCGGTCACGCGGTCCGTAACCGTGGCATAGATGTAGAGCAGCCAATTCACGGCGAGAAATACGGACGACGCGAGCAGGATGAACACGAGCTTGCGGTTGGCGAGCACGCGGAAGAGATCGCTCCACCCGCCGGTGAAGACTGTGAGCAGGAGAAGTACGGGCAGCGACCACGCGATTCGCTCGGCGAGAATCTCGCCGGCGGGCACTTTGGCATCTTTCAGCAGCGTGAAGTAGAGCGGCACCGCGCCCCACCAGAGGTACGCGATCAGCCCGAAGATCAGCCCCGCACGATAACGTGAACCACTCGCATCAGACACGTAAAACCCTTTCATCGCGAAGCCGCAAGCGGCAGCAAAGCCCGACCGAGCATCTGGTGGAAGTAATACCCGCCGTTCTCGCGCTTCACGCTGAAGCGGCCCGTCGTGTAACTGCGGCTGTTCAGCCCGCGCTGCACCTCTTCGCAGATGCCCATATCTTCCGCCTGAACCTGATCCGCGACCGCCACGCTATCCGTCGCGAAACTCACGTCGGTGCCCTCGGCGAAGTAGAAGTCGAACACCACCCGGCAACGATC
>JAYTGN010000067.1:0-17594 GCA_043733485.1 Gemmataceae bacterium | reverse complement strand
TCTTCGTATCGCAGGAGACCTTCGGTCGGGCGAGTGGCACGGTCAGGAGACCGGGCCACAACAGGTGTGACTTTCGGTTGGGCGAGTGGCACGGTCAGGAGACCGGGCCACAACAGGTGTGACTTTCGGTCGGGCGAGTGGCACGGTCAGGAGACCGGGCCACAACAGGGGTCGGGCGAGTGGCACGGTCAGGAGACCGGGCCACAACAGGTGTGCCACGGTCAGGAGACCGGGCCACAACAGGCGGAGACACTGCCCCAACAATCCCGAGCTAGATTTCCCAGTTATCGCGCGAAGGCGTCGCGCGATCGAGGACGCCGCGGTTGCGAAGTTCGGCCACGATCAGTTCCGCGGCCGCTTCGGGAGTCGTCGTCGTCGTGTCGATGCGGAGTTCGGGCTGCTCCGGCGTCTCGTAGGGCGAATCGACGCCGGTGAAGTTCTCCAATTCCCCAGCGCGCGCCTTGCGATAAAGACCCTTCTCGTCGCGTCCCTCGGCCACGCTCAACGGCGTGTCGACGAACACCTCGATGAACTCACCCGGTTGCATGAGCGCCCGCGCCGCCCGTCGTTCGCTGCGGAACGGCGAGATGAAAACGGTGAGTACAATCAGGCCGGCGTCGGTCATTAGCTTCGCGACTTCCGTGACCCGGCGGATGTTCTCGACGCGATCCGCATCGGTGAAGCCCAAGTCCTTGTTCAAGCCGTGCCGCACCGTGTTGCTTTCCAGGAGGAACGTGTGCCGGCCTTCCCCGTGGAGTTTCTTCTCCACGAGGTTGGCAAGAAACAACTTCCCCGCTCCCGGGATTCCCGTGAACCAGATGATGGCGGGCTTTTGCCCCTTGATCGCCGCGTGCGATTGCTTGTTGACTTCGATCGTTCGCCAATCCACGGCGGCCGAACGCCTCAAGGCTTTGCGGACCATCCCGGCACCGACCGTGTTGTTCGAGATGCGGTCGATGAGGATGAAGCCGCCGGTGTCCCGATTCTCGATGTAGGGATCGAATGCGACCGCGCGATCCAACTCGAGTTCGCAGATGCCGATCTCGTTGAGGTCGAGCTTGTCCGCCGGGGTCTGCTCCAGTGTGTTCACGTTGATCTTGTGGCGGATCGGCAGCACCGTGGCCGTGACCGTCTTCGGGCCGATTTTGAGGAAGTAACTGCGCCCGCGCAGCATCGGTTGCTCGGCCATCCAGACGATGGTCGCTTCAAATGCGTCGGCAACCTGGGCCGAGCCGTCTATGCGGCACAGCAAGTCGCCGCGCGAAATGTCGACTTCGTCGGCGAGGGTGAGCGTGATCGATTGGTTCGCGACGGCATGGTCCAAGTCGCCGTTGGAAGTGACGATTCGCGTGACGGTCGATTCGCGGCCCGAAGGCAGCACGCGGATTCTTTCGCCCAGCCGGATCGCGCCGCCGACGATCGTGCCGGCAAAGCCGCGGAAGTCGAGGTTGGGCCGATTCACCCATTGCACGGGCATCCGGAACGGCTGCGACTGCATGCGTTCCTCGTCGATCTCCACCGTCTCGAGCAGCGCCATCAACGGCGGACCGGCATACCAAGGCGTGTTCGCGCTGCGTTCGACGATGTTGTCGCCGCGAACCCCGGAGATGGGCATGGCGTGAATGTCGGCCAGCCCGATCTGCGCGGCGAAGCCCCGGTACTCGGCTTCGATTTTGTCGTAGACCTCCTGCGAGTAGTTCACGAGGTCCATCTTGTTGATGGCGAGTACGACGTGCCGAATGCCGAGCAGCGAGACGAGATAACTGTGGCGGCGGGTTTGAACCAGGACACCCTTGCGGGCATCGATCAGGATGATGGCCAGGTCCGCGGTTGAGGCCCCCGTCACCATGTTGCGGGTGTACTGCTCGTGCCCGGGCGTATCGGCGACGATGAACTTCCGCCGATCGGTGGAGAAGAACCGATAGGCGACATCGATGGTGATCCCCTGCTCGCGCTCGGCGGCCAACCCGTCGAGGAGCAGGGCGTAGTCGATCTCGCCGCCTCGGGTGCCGACCTTCTTCGAGTCCGCTTCCAACGCCGCAAGTTGGTCCTCGAAGAGCATCTTCGATTCGTAGAGCAGCCGGCCGATGAGCGTACTCTTGCCGTCGTCCACGCTGCCGCACGTGATGAAGCGAAGGAGGCTCTTGGTCTCGTGCTGCTTGAGGTAAGCGTCGATGTCAGTGGCAATTAAGTCCGAGACGTGAGCCATAAAGCATCATCCCCTGGCAGTGTCTTGTGCATCCGGCGTGTTCGAAGCCCCGAAGGGGCGGCAGTCAATAGCCCGGGGTGGAGCAAGGCTTTGCGAGCGACACCCCGGGATGCGACCCCATTACATGTTGCTTGAGCCCCGAAGGGGCGGCAGCACGATCGGCGGCTAGGCCCGAATCGCCTCCCACTCCTCATGCGCCGGAATATCATTCGATATCACATACGCCTTGATCTCGTGGCGTCCACACGCCGCCATCAGCTCCGGCGGCAATTCCAACTCCATTTGGTCCTTGTCCATCCGGACCTCGATGAACAATTGCAACGACAATCCCGTAGCTCGCATTGAGGCAATGACTTCAGGCCCGCGCTGATTCAAAAAGCGCGCGGTCAGTTGGAAAGCCTCCCCAATTGCTGCGAAAAACGCTTCGGATTGAGCGCCAGCATCGCCCGATTTGTCTACGTGGCCAAAATCGCTGTAACGAACGACAGCGAAATACACCATGCCGGAAGCCCAGGCTCCAGCGTCCGCTTGTGTCGCCTGGACCTCGCCTTGATGAATTTCCAACGGCGCCAGAAACTCCTCGGAGGTAACACCACGCCCATCTTTGCGGGACGCTTGAAGCCCAATCAGGACCGAGCCGACGGACATGGTAGCGTCCTCTCCGGGACTGTAGCCCCTTCGGGGCTCAAGTTTCACCAGGGGTGCCGCACGCAGAGCCTCGCTCCACCCCTGGCTATTCACTTCCGCCCGTTCGGGGCTAACGCACAATCCTAAAAATACCCCTGTTGCTTCTTCGCTTCCATCGAAGCAGCGGCATCGTGATCGATCATCCGTCCTTGCCGTTCGGATGTCGTTGTCAGCAGCATTTCCTGAATGATCTGCGGCAGCGTCGTCGCGGTCGATTCCACGGCACCAGAAAGCGGATAGCAGCCGAGCGTGCGAAACCGAACGCTCTTCATCGTGGGCTTTTCACCCGGAGCGAGTTTCATGCGATCGTCGTCTACCATGATCAGCGTGCCGTCGCGATCCACCACCGGCCGTTCGGCCGCATAATAAAGCGGCACGATTGGGATGCTCTCGAGGTGAATGTACTGCCAGATGTCGAGTTCGGTCCAATTGGAAATCGGGAAGATGCGGATGCTCTCGCCTTTGTTTTTGCGGGCGTTGTAGAGCCGCCACAATTCGGGCCGCTGATTCTTGGGATCCCAGTGGTGGGCGGCGCTGCGGAAGGAGAAGACCCGCTCCTTGGACCGGGATTTCTCTTCGTCGCGACGACCGCCGCCGAACGCGGCATCGAAACCGTATTTGTCCAGAGCCTGTTTCAGGCCCTGCGTCTTCCACATATCCGTGTGCACTTGCGAACCGTGATCGAACGGATTGATTCCCAACGCCATCGCTTCGGGATTTCGGTGAACGAGCAGTTCCATCTTCATTTCGGCGGCCATGCGGGCACGCATGGCATACATGTCCCGGAACTTCCAGGTCGTGTCGACGTGCAACAGGGGGAACGGTGGCGGCGCGGGATAGAAGGCCTTGAAGGCCAGGTGCAGCATGCACGCGCTGTCTTTGCCGATCGAGTACAGCATCACCGGCTTGTCCGCTTCGGCCACCACTTCACGCATGATGTGAATGGCTTCCGCTTCGAGCCGTTGCAAATGGGTCAGAACGCTCATCGTTTCTCGACTCGTTAAATCGCGTATTGCAATCCCTGGCTTTGTTCCAACAGTGCGGCCAGGGTCGTTTGTCGAAGGATGGATTGTTGGGCTTCCACGATCTGATCCCAGACCGCGCGAATGTTGTGAACGTAAACGGTCGGTTGAAGCGGGTCGTCGGCGCGAGCGTGCTGTTCGGGCGGGTCGATGACGTTGAGAATATCGTACATCGTGATTTCGTCGGCAGGTCGAGCGAGTGCGTAACCGCCGGCCGCGCCGCGGGTGCTGGCCACGAGCCCGGCGCGCTTCAAATCGAGCAGGATTTGCACGAGGAAGCGGCCGGGGATGCCGTGCTTGTCCGCGATGTCCGCGAGGCGCGCGGGCCGGGGGTCGTGGTGCCGGGAGGCGAGCTCCAGCATCGCGACACCCGCGTACTCGGCTTTAGCGGAGAAAAGCATGATTTCTCTTGTATGGCGTGTCGAGGCTTTGCGAGACCCGCCGACACTTCCATCGGCTTACGGCGGGTCTCGCAAAGCCTCGACACGCCCTACAAATCAAATACCGCCGCCGTCCTGCTGTTCGATCACGTGCAGGCCGCACTCTTTTTTGACCTTGCCGGCCCAGCGACCGGCACGGTCGTCTTCGCCCGCCTGAACGGCGCGGGTGCAGGGCCAGCAGCCGATACTCGGGTAGCCTTGATCGTGCAGCGGATTGTACGGCACGTCGTGCTTCATCGCGAACGCCCACACGTCCTTCTTCGTCCAGTTCAGCAGCGGGTTCACCTTCACCACGTTGAACTTTGCATCCCACTGAATGACGTCGGCCTTGCCGCGATCTTGCGTCTGATCCTTGCGAATGGCGCTGATCCACGCGAGCGGGTCAAGCCGAGTCATTGCCCGACGCAGCGGCATGATCTTGCGATCGTGGCAGCACTGATCCGAACGCAATTCGTAGAGCGGCCCTCCGTGCTCTTCCTCGTATTCGGGCACCGTCAGTTCCGGGCGAACGTACTCGACCGCGATGCCGTAGCGGTCCTTGATCCGTTCGCGAAGTTCGAGCGTCTCGGTGAACTGATAACCCGTGTCGATGTTGATGACCTTCGTGCGCGGTTCAATTTCCGCGAGCATGTGGATGATGCAGCAGCCTTCGGCCCCGAACGCCGTCGCCATCAGAATGCGTGGATAGAACCGGTCCGCGGCCCAGCGGAGCACTTCCTGCGGCAAGGCCATCGTCAGATGATCGTTGGCGACCGCGATTTCCTCGGCGGTCATTTGCGTCGGCATCCGTGGCTCCGATTGAGCAGAACCCTTATCGACATCCTAAAGATTCGAGCGTGAATTGAAAAGGGGGTCGAAGTCGCATCATTCCGAAGTTGTGCTTCACGAAAGGTTTGCGCCTGAAAATCAAGCCGCGATAGAACGCCTTTGCGGTTCGAGAATTTGCGACTGCGAAGGTGTCCGACGACGCGAAACCGCAACCCCGCCCCAAGCGATCAGCGTGACGCCCACGATGGGCCAGAGGAGGGGAACCATCCGCATCGTCCACGGTCCCTTCCACCACATGAGGCTGGACAACACGGCTCCGCCGACAGCGAGAACTAAGAATTCACGCCGTCTCTCGGGTCGATCGCGGAGGATCACGGCGAGGAGCCAGAAGCCCGGTGCGAGGAACGGCACGAACCACCGCACCGAGCAGCACCCCCCCCCCATGTTGTTCGAGAGCACGGCATACATGAGCCAGGTCGCGCCGCACCAACAAAGCAGCATGAGCAATCCCGCGTAACTCTCCTCCGTCTTGCTTCGCAGTACCGACCACCCCGCGACCACGCACAACAGCAGCGGCAAGTTGTGGTTCAAGAAGCCCTGCTTCCCGAAGAGCATCCCTGCGGCATAGAGGAACTGATTCAGCGGTTCGTGGCGGAAGAAGCCGGTGAGGTTTTCTTCCGTGAACGGCGTGCCGGGAAACTGGAAGTGTTCGGGATACATATTGATCGGCTTCCAGACTCCGCCGATGGCGTAATTGATTCCGATGCCGGCCGCAACCCAGGGAAGCACCGCGAACGAGAAGGCGAGCACACTTCGGAAGCTGCGAGTCTTCCACAGCACGAATGCGAATGTGAACGCGACGAGCGGCGGGCCGCTGCCGAAGTCCAGGTTGAACCCGAGCCCGGCGAGTGTGCCGAGTGCGAACAACGCCCCGATTCTGGGTGGCACCGTGCTTCCAGCCGGTGCTCGACTCACGGCACCGGCTAGAAGCACGGTGCCACCCGACCCGCTACCGGATTCGCGATTCAGGAGCACGCACATCGCGGCCACGACGCCGAGTTGCATCGCGTGGCTGTTCACGTGTTGCGTGTAAGTCGGGGCATAAGTACACAGTGCGAACGCCGCGAGCCAGAGGAGCCGCCATCGCGGTTCGAGCCCGATGCGGCGGCCGAGGGTCCACAAGCAACCCACCGCAACGGCATAGCTCAGGCCGCTCGTGAGCAGCGTCATCAGGTAGCAGAAGATGTCGGGCCGTTCCCCCGGCGACGGCACGCCGAGCCACATCAACGGCCGGTACATCCCCGACATCAGAATGCTGACGACGGCGGGTTTATCGGAGTGGAAGTGTCCGCGAACGAAGAGTTTGTCGTAGGTGCCATATTGGAGGAGGTCGGCGCGATCGGCCGAGTATGGTAGGTGGCCCGAATCGAGGAGGCGTTGAGGGGTTTTGCAGAAGTCGGAGTCGTCGATGGCGAGGGTGCCGCGGTCGAGGAGCGATTCGACGGCGGCGAGGCGACTGCCGTCGTTCCAGCTTCCGGCGTAGTGCTTCGCGCCGAGTGCCGCGATGAGGAACGCGATCGCGCCCAGGCACCACGCCGCCGTCGGATGATCCGCGAACCGACCCATCAGTCGCCCCTTTTGCCGAGTCCGGGCCCGGGGGTATAGCGGAAGTGGGAAAGGCACGCAAGGCGAGGAATTCGTCGACGAAGTTGATACCCTAACTCGACCGTCAGCATCGCAGAAGTGGAATAAACGGCTGGAGCGAACAATGGCATTTGGAAAAAGCATCATCGATCTCTCGAAATTCAACACGCGGGCCAAGTTGCCGTTCCAACTTCGCATCGCCGACTTCCAGATGGCGATGCAAGACGTGTACGATTTCTTTTTCGACGTTAACACGTTACTCTCTCGGAAAGGTCTGCAACGGCTCGACGACATGCTCCGCCCGGCAATCATGTCCGGCATGTTGTCCGATATGTTGACTGGAAGCTTGGCAAAGCATTCCCGCGTCCTTCGCGAGAATCAGTACTTCAACGGTCATCCCGACCTCGTCGTGCAAGGGTACTATCCGGACGACGCGGTCAAATCGGGCACCGAGGGAGTAGAGATTAAGACTACTCGCAAGTCTGGCGGAGCAGTCGATACGCACGGAGCTCGCGAACAATGGATGTGCGTATTTGTTTACGACGTCGATTCAGTAACCGAACCAGCGCGTAGCCGGCGGTCGATGGTCTTCAAGGAAGTCTATCTCGGTCAGGTCGAAATCGCCGATTTTCGTCGCAATGCGCGCGGTGAGCTTGGAACTCGAACCGCAACGCTGCACAAGGACGGTATCATGAAACTCCGTCGGAACTGGGTGTACCGGCTTTTCGACTCGAAGGTCTAATAGGGTACTCGATGAGTCGGGGAATCGCTTCACATGCCATCGAGAAAAAGAACTCGTCCTTTTCAATACCGATGCTTTGGTAACCGACGGCTTCGGCAGCCGCGAGAGTGGAACCCGATCCGGCGAACGGGTCTAGGATCACACCCTTCGCAAGAGGTAAAACCGCGCGAACGATCTGACGGAGAAACGCCTGAGGCTTCAAGCTGGGATGCGGTGCTAACGCACGTTCCTCCTTCCGAGTGGGGCTCGATTGAATCACGTCGCCGAACGGTTTGTCCTTACTCGGCCGCCGGAACCCGCCGGTTCCCCACCTCCTCAGATTATCCTGAACTCGTCCTTCGACCGGCTTGCGGAAGACGAGCCAGGGTTCCCACATCGATCGCGGCATGACACTGATATTGGGGAAATCATCGTGGGCGGCTTTCGGGCGATCGCCGCCGCGCATGGTCATCGTCAACCGAATAATCTCGCCGCGACGTTCGAGTCCGCCTGCTGCAAGCGCGCTCGATACGAGAAAAGAAACGAGGGGGTTCGAGGCAACCACGACCTGCGCCCCCGGGACGAGTTTCTCGATGAGCGATTTCGCGAGTAAGAAGAAAAAGTCCCGGATTTGTTGGAGTTGCTCCCGAGTTAGCGTCGTAAAACGCGGGAGTGGTGCTCGGGCGTGCCCATCGAACGACGGCGGTATTCTCCAGACGCCGCCCTTCCCGTTGCGGAGTTTTTCTTGCTGTTCCGGCGTGTATTCGTGCAACCCGTAAGGTGGGTCCGTTACGACGGCATGAATGGAGTTCGCCGCCTGTCGTTCGAGCCAGGCGAAACAGTCGTCGTGAAACAGCGTGGAATTGCCGAAGTGAACTCGATCCAGCCAGTTAAGTTTGCGCGCGGAAGAGGCACTGCTCGCTCGATTCCCCCGCTGCAAGGAATAGAATCCGCGTTCTTCTCGCACGAACAATCCCGGAGCGTTCAACCTCAAATACGAACGGATCGACGATCCGGAAGTTGAGCCGATCAACTTGCTAACTTGTGCTTCGATTTCTTTCACCTGCATCGAGTGCGATGAAAATGAGAGTACGGAGACAATGGCATCCCGGATCTGACCCGGTGCATAACGTTCGACGGTTTCACGCATGTCGGACAATGTAGACGTCCAGACGTCTAGTGTCAAGAATCTTCTCGAGACGAACTGTGCTGCAGTTGAGTTCATCGATTGCCCCTCGAAGTGAACATGGCTGGGCGGCGACCGCCATCAGCCCGTCCATCTTGGCTCGAAGGCACCCTCGCGGCGATTGCTGTCTTGCTTCGACTCGACCCTTCCGGCTACCCTTTCGCGGTTGAACACGACACCAGGTTGATTTCATGGACGAGATGCCCACGGATGGGTTCCGCCATCGGCCGCGTTGGCTCCTCGCGGTCGTCGGGTTGGTGATTGCGCAGGCCGGGTTGGCCCTCGCCGCGTTCAGCCCGGAAGGCACCTTCGCCGCCGTTCTCGACGACCGCCCGATTCTGTCCGGTCGGCATCCGCTGCACCTGTACCACGGCACGCTCGGGGCCGAGAACTTCCACCTCACGGGCAGCACGACCTGCTACGATCCGAACTTCCAGGCGGGGTATCCGAAGACTCCCGTCTTCGATGGCGGATGCCGCCCCGCGGAACTCTTCCTCACGCTCGGCGGCGGCGAATACCGGCCCGGTGCCTATAAACTGGGACACTTCGGTTGCCTGCTGCTCATCCCGCTGGCCTTCGTGATCGCCGGCCGCGGCGTCGGCCTGCCCGCCGGTGCATCCGTACTCGGAGGTGCCTTCGGAACGCTGATCGGCTGGTCCGGACCGGTTCGCAGGCTGATCGAAGAAGGCGAGTTCGACTTCCTCATGGGCGGGTTGAGCGTCATCGTCTTCGCGTCGTGGCTCGTGCGGTACGCGCGCTGGTTCGGAGTCGATAGCTGGATCGTGCTGGCCGGCGTTTCAATTGCCGGATGGTACGCTCACCCCGTGCTTTGGATCAGCCTCGCGCCAATCGCGATCGGCTACTACCTCGTCTTGGCACCGCGGCGCGAACTCGCCTGGCACCTCGGATTGCTCGGAATCGCGGCCGCGGGCGTGGCTCCCAATCTCTGGTGGCTCACCGACTGGGGTCGCTACTGGTGGCTGAGGCAACCCTCGGCGAGCGACCACATTCCGCTTCCCGAATGGCAGGCCGTACTCGGCGGGCCGGGGGATTACTTCGCCCTCGCAGGCTCCTTGCCGCTCGGTGGCGTACTGGCGGTGGCCGGGGCAATTGGAATCGTCGGGATGTGGCGATCCGGTTGTCGCTGCGGCGCGGGGCTGATGCTGGTGACGAGTGCGACGGCGGTGGCCGTGGCGCGCCTACTCGCCGCCTGGCCTCGCGTTCCGGTGGACGTGCCCGAACGGCTCGCACCGCTCGCGGCCGGCTTCCTCGCACTTCCCGCAGCCTTCGGTATCTGGAAGGTGCTCGAACGCGGCCGCTGCGCGAGCGGGAGCGCAATCCTCGCTGTCGCGACCCTCGCGCTCATCGCCTGGTGCGATGGCCCCGATCGCCCAATTGCCCGCGCCGCCTCACTCCGAACCGAACCGCTCGACATCGGCTTCACGAGCGAACAACTCGCACTGATTACCGCACTGAAGGAACAAACGACGCCCGAAGCCCGAATCCTTTGGGACGAAACGACGGACCACCACCCCGGCTGGAACTGGACCGCGCTGCTTCCCATGCTCACGGATCGAGCCTATCTCGGCGGGCTCGACCACGACGCGGGCATGGAGTATTCGTTCTGCGAAATGCGCAATGGCCGCTTGAACGGGCGTTCGCTCGGCGACTGTTCCGATGCCGAACTCGCGAAGTATTCGTGGTGGTACAACGTGGGTTGGGTCGTGTGCCGCAGTCCGGCCGCGATCGATCGGTGGAGCAAGTTGCCGATGGCCAAGCCGATCGCGCGTTTGAAGGAAGGCGGCCAGCCGGTCGTGATCTTCGCGCTGGATCGGCCGCGTTCGTTCGTGCTGAAGGGATCGGCAAAGTGGGAATCGACCGCCTCGAACCGCATCACCCTCACCGACGTGGTGCCCGATGCGAATGGCGAGGTGTATCTGAGCCTGCACCATCCCGTGACGGGCCTCCGCGTCTATCCGAGTTACATTGTGATTGAGCCCGCCAAGGACACGTCCGACCCGATGAGCCACGTCTGCTTGCGGCCTCACGGTCCCGTTTCCCGCGTCACGATCGTGTGGGAGAACCCGTAAGAGCGGGCGTCACGCTTCGCCTAAGTACGCGGCCCGAATGCGCGGGTCGTGCAGAAGCACATCGGCCTTGTCGGTGAACGTGATGCGGCCCGTTTCGAGCACGTACCCCCGGTGGGCCACCTTCAGAGCCATGCGGGCGTTCTGCTCCACGAGCAGCACCGAAACGCCCTGACGATTCAGTTCCTTGATCACGTCGAAGATTTGAACCACGATCTGCGGCGCGAGCCCGAGCGAGGGTTCATCCAACAGCAGCAGCTTCGGTCGGGCCATGAGTGCCCGGGCGATGGCGAGCATCTGTTGCTGCCCTCCAGAGAGTAAGCCACCGGCTTGGCTCTGCCGTTCGCGCAGGATGGGGAACATTTTGAACGACTTCTCGATGTCGTCGGCGATGCCGCCCGAATCGGAGCGCGTGTACGCCCCCATCTGGAGGTTCTCGAGTACGGTGAGCCGCGGGAAAATCTTGCGGCCCTCCGGCGACTGCGCAAGCCCCAGGCGAACTACCTGATGAGCGGGAACGCGACCTGAGACGAGATCCTGGCCCGCGAAGGCGATCGAACCGGCCCGGGCCTTCACGATGCCGGACAGGCACATGAGCGTCGTGGTCTTGCCCGCGCCGTTCGCGCCGATCATGGCGACGATCTCACCGGGCTCCACGGTGAGCGAAATGCGGTGCAGCACGTTGATCGCGCCGTACCCCGCTTCCAAATCGCGAACGTCGAGAAGCGGCGGCATCACGCCTCCTCCTTCCCGAGGTAGGCCTCGATCACCTTCGGATCGCGGCTCACCTCGGCCGGCGTTCCCTCCGCGATCTTCACCCCATAATCGAGCACGGCCACGCGGTCCGAGATGCCCATCACAAGGTACATGTGGTGCTCGATGAGCAGCACCGTGATGCCGCGGTCGCGAATCTTGCGGATCAGTTCCATGAGCCCGCCGGTTTCGATCGGGTTCATCCCGGCCGCGGGCTCGTCGAGCAATAGCAACTTGGGTTCGGTGGCGAGCGCTCGGGCGATTTCGAGTCGCCGCTGGTCGCCGTAGGCAAGGTTCTTGGCGAGTTCGTTGTGCTTGCCGACGAGCCCGACGAACGCGAGCAGTTCACCCGCCTTCTTCGTGGAACGGTCCTTCGCACGGCTCATTCCGACGAGCACGTTTTCGAGCACGGTCATGGCTTGAAACAGGCGGATGTTCTGGAAGGTGCGGGCGATGCCTTGCCGCGTGATGACGTCGGGCGAACGCCGCGCTCTCTGCCACGAGACGAGCGTTCCCGCGACTCCGATGGCGAAGCCGATGGCGAAGCCGACGAGGGCCGTGGTGGAGCGCTCACCGATGTAGTCGGATCCAGCGGCGAGCATCTTGCGAGTCGTGAATTCTTCCTCGGTGAAGTCGCGGACCGCGTGCTTCCAGAGCTTGTCCACGTTCACCGCGAGCAGCAACACCAGCAACCCGGTCAGGCATCCCACGATCAGCGCGAACGCGATCGGCTTCGCACTCAGCGGCAGTTCGAGGCGACGTTGCTGAAACTGGATTTGCCCTTCGCTCGGCTCGTAAATTCCCGTGATGACGTTGAATACCGTCGTCTTGCCAGCACCGTTGGGCCCGATCACGGAAAGGATTTCGCCCTCGTTCACTGCGAGGTTCACGCGATTGACGGCGGTGATGCCGCCGAACCGCATCGTCAGGTTTTCGATGGTGAGCAGCGCCATGGTTACTTGCCTGGGCTCATCTCGTGGAGGTGCCGCTTCTCGGGAAGCAGCCCGGCGGGGCGGAACCGCATCATGACGATCAGCACCACGCCGAAGATGCCGAGCTTCCACATGCTGAGCTTGGTGTATTCCTTCCCGCGCATGAACTCGGGGAACTGCCGAAGCACATCGGGGTCTTGCACCCAGGCGTCGAGCTTGGGTGTGAGCACTTGATCGAAGCCGATGAGGAGCAGGACGCCGAGCAGGACGCCGGGGCGGTTGCCGAGTCCGCCGAGAATGATGCAGCAAAGCGTAATCATCGAGCGGTTGAAGTCGTAGGCGCGCGGGTCCGCCGTCGTACTCTGCGAGACGGCATACAGTGCCCCCGCAAGCCCGGCGATTCCCGCTCCGATGGCGATGGCGGAGAGCTTCAGCCGCGCCGGGTTCAGCCCCATGCACGAGGCGGCGAGTTCGTCTTCCCGCAACGCCACCCAGGCCCGCCCAAGCCGTGATCGCTCCAGAACGCCGAGCAGCAGATAAGTCGAAGCGAGGAACGCGAGGCAGAGAAAGTAGAAGTACGGGTAGCGCCGCCAGGAGATGCCCCACGTCGGTTGCTGCTTGTACTCGGCGAGGTTCGGATCTTCCATCCCCGGCAACAGGTGCGGGCTCACCGGGTTCAAACCCTTCGTCCCCTCCGTGATGTTCTCCAGATTCCGAATCACGAACACGGCAATGAGCCCGAACCCCATCGTGACCAGCGCGAGGTAGTCGCCGCGAAGGCGGAGCGTCGGTGCCGTCGTCACCATCCCGGCGACGGACGCGGCCAGCACGGAGGCGATCGCAGCGACCAGGAAGCTGAGTTGAAACGGGAACTGCGGCACGGTCAGGATACCGATGACATAGGCTCCGATTCCGAAGAACGCGGCAATCCCGAGGTGGAACAAGCCGGTGGAACCGACGACGACATTGAGCCCGAGTGCCAGTATTGCGTAAACGAAGAGCGGCACGAAGTTCTGGGCGTAGAGCGAGGCCTGCTTCCCCGGAATGAACGGGAGGATCGCGAAGGCCACGAGCGCGACCGCCGGCCAGTAAGCGAGTAGTTTGCGAGGGCTCATACTTTCTCCCGCGTTCGGGAGCCGAGCAGGCCGGTCGGGCGGAAGATCAGAATCACGATGAGGATCGCGAAGATCAGCGCTTCGCTCCAGACTTCGCCCACATAAGCGCTGCCGAGCGAGCGGATGAGGCCGATCAGGATTCCGCCGAGGACCGCGCCGGGGATGTTGCCGATGCCGCCGAGCACGGCCGCGGTGAAGGCGTAGACGCCGTTTTGAAAGCCCATCTGGTAGCCGACGGTGTTGAAGTAGAGCCCGTAGACCACGCTTGCGACACCGGCGAGAGCACCGCCGATGGCGAAGGTCGCGGAGATGACGCGATCGACGTTGATGCCCATGAGTTGGGCCGCGGTCGGGTCTTGTGCCGCCGCCCGCATTGCTTTTCCGAGCGTGCTGTACTTCACGAAGATCGTCAGGGCGATCATGGTCGGCACCGTGACGCCGACCACCATCAGGTCCTTGTAAGTGAGCGTGAGTTTGAGGCCGGTCTCGGCGAGGAGATTCTTGGAACCGACGAGGTTGGGGAAGTCCAGATCGACGGAGCCGAACCAGAAGACGCCGACGTTCATGAGCACGAATGAGACCCCGATGGCGGAGACGATGGCCGCGAGCTTCGGAGCGCTGCGAACCGGCTTGTAGATGGCCCGGTCGATAGCGACATTCAGCGCGGCACAGAAGACGGGAGCCGCCACGAGCATGACGCCGATCGTCAGAATCGAGGCGAGCATCGTCGGTGGTTCGAAGGGAAGCCCCGAGCCGGGCACGGCAACGGCCCCGAGCCATATTGCAAGTTGAAGCGCGAAGAACGACCCGAGCATGAACAGGTCGCCGTGCGCGAAGTTGATCAGTTCGATGATCCCGTAGACCATCGTGTAGCCGAGGGCGATGAGAGCGTAGAGCGACCCGGTGACGAGCCCGATCATCACGAATTGCCAGAAGTCGGTCATAGAGTTCGTGGTTCCGCGACCCGCACCGGCTGGAAGCCGGTGCCACCCACCGGCTGGAAACCGGTGCCACCCACCGGCTGGAAACCGGTGCCACCCACCGGCTGGAAACCGGTGCCACCCAGCTCATCACTTCTTTTCGATGGTCTTGACCACTTCAAACTTTCCGCCCGCGATCTTGCTGATGGTCAGTTGTTGGAGCGTGGTGTCTCCGTTCTCGTCGAACCCCCACTTGCCGAGAGCGCCCTTGTCGAAGTCCTTCGTTTCGAGCGTCGCCTTCAAGATCGCCTCGCGGTCCTTCTTGCCGACCTTCTTGATCGCTTCGAGTACCACCTTCGCGGCCTCGTAACCGTAGACGGCGTACGCTTCCGGGGCGGTCTTGAACTTCTCCTTGTACTTCTTCACGAACTCGGCACCCGGCCCCTCCTTGAGCGAAGCCGTATCGATCCCGCCCATCGTGACGTAGCAGTTCTTGAGGTTGTCTTCGCCGGCCGACGTGATGAACGCGAGTTCGTAGCAGCCGTCCGGAACCAGCAGCGGGCACGTGAGGCCCGCGTTCTTCATGTCCTTGGCGATCTGGCCGCCCTTGCTCTGAGTCGTACCGCCGAAGTAAATGAGGTCCGGGTTCTTCCCCTTGATCTGCGTCATCAACGATTTGAACTCGTTATTGCCAACGTTGATGCTCTCGTGTTTGAGAACCTCGATGCCGAGTTCCGTGCAACGGCGCTTGAAGAGCCCCGCCACGCCCTGACCGTACAGTTCCTTGTCGTCCAGAATGTAGACCGTTTTCACCTTGAGTACGTCCTTGGCGAAGTCCGCGGCGAGCGGCCCCTGGGTATCGTCAGCAGGACAAACGCGACCGAACGTGACCCGCTTCGACGGCCGGTAGATACCGGGCTCGCTGGCGTTGCCGCCCTCCACCTTCTTGGTCAGACCCGTCCACGTGACGGCGGGAGAAACTTGAAGCAGGCCCGCTTCGTTGAGCAGCGGCATCGAAACCTTCGCGGCCCCCGAATTGTACGGCCCGATGTACGCCATCACGTCTGTATCCGCGATCGCCTCGCGGGCGTTCTTCGATTCCAGTTCGGCAGTCCAAGACCCGCTACCGGCCGTGGCGTCGTCGGCATCGAGGTACTCGATCTTGAAGTTGCCGATCTTGCCGCCGTACTCGTCGATGGCCATGCGAATGCCGTTCACGATCGTGTCGGTCTGGCCCTTCGCGGAACCGGTGCGCGGCATGCTGGAGACGAGTTTGATCGACTCGCCTTCTCCTCCGGACTTCGACCCGCAACCACTGGCGAGAACCGCGAGTGCCGACCCGCTGGCCGCAATGTTGATGAAACGACGACGATCCACGGTGGAACCCTCGAGATGTCATGAGCGAAGTCAGATGCGATGGTAGGCCACACGCTCCGTGGCGTCAACGATATTGATTCCGCGCGACACGGGCTATTCCTTGGAATCCAGGACGAAGGTCACCGGGCCGTCGTTGGCGAGTTCGACCTGCATGTCGGCCCCGAACCGACCCGTGGCGACCGGAACTCCGAGTGCCTTGAGAGCGTTCACGAACGCTTCGTAAATCGGCTCCGCGACCTGGGGCGTGGCCGCGGACGTGAAACTCGGTCGCCGTCCCTTCGAGCAGTCGCCGTAGAGTGTGAACTGGCTCACGACCAAGACCGAGCCGTTCACATCTTGCACCGAAAGGTTCATCTTGCCGGCGTCGTCCGCGAACGCGCGCAGGTGGGCGACCTTCTCGGCGAGCCAGTCGATTTCTTTTTTGGAGTCGTTCGGGGCGATGCCGAGGAGGACGAGCCAGCCGATACCGATTTCGCCGGTGGTCTCGTCTCGAACGGTCACTTTCGCTCGACGAACTCGCTGGAGGACGGCACGCATCGTGATATAGTAGCGTATCGCGGAGCCGCTCGCGTCGACTCGATCACGGAGGCCAACTCATGGGCATGCAAGACTTCACGAACAACCAGCAGAAGATCATCAAGCGGTACTACGAGAACATCGATCAGATCTCGCTGGAACGGCTCTCGGAACTGGTGGCGGATTTGTACCTGGCCGAAGGGAAGAAGCGGGACAAGCTCTGGATCACGGCGTCTTCGTGCATGGAGAAACTCGGCGTGCCCGCCGCGCGAATCGATCACCTGTTGAAGGAACGCAAGCCCGAACTCGTGGCGAACCTCGTGAAGGAACTCATGGGGAAAGAATGAATTGGTGGCACAGGCATTCTTGCCTGTGCAGATACACACAGGCAAGAATGCCTGTGCCACCAAAAACTCGCAGTTACACCTTCGTCGCCACGTAGCCTCGCAGCAGGCCGCCGAGTTCCTTCACCCAGCCGCGGAGGCCCGAGAACTCCGAGCGTTCCACGTCCGACTCCCGCGACACCAGATAGATCGCGTCGGCCGTGCTGCAGACCGCATCGCGCTCCGGCATGGCACCCCAGACGCCGCTATCGATCAGCACCCAGTCGTACCACTGCCGCAGTTGTTCGATCAGCTTCGGCAAATCCTGGCCGATCGTGGCACCGGTCGCGGCCATCGCCACGCCCGCCGGGAGAATCTGAAGGTTCGGCATCGTCGAGGCCTGCACGGCCCACGCCAGCGGAATCTTCTGCGCCAGCACCTCGGCCAAGCCCGGTGCCGACTTCGCCAGCGCGAACTTGTCCGCGATCGAAGCGCGATCCGAGTTCGCATCGACGACCAGAACCCGTGGGGCGGATTCCTTCGCAAGCGTGATCGCGAGGTTCAACAAAACGGATGTCGTGCCGGCTTCACCCGCCGCGGCCGTGAACCAGAGTACGCGGGGAATCGGCTCGGGAAGCTGAGCGCGAACTTCATCTCTTAGCGTGCGGTACTCGCCGCTAATCGGATGGTCTGGCAAGTGCAGCGCGACGAGCCCCGCGTCCGGACCTTCGCGATCGATCTCGTTGCGTTTGCGACCCGTCAGATCGTGGAACGTCACCGACAGATACTTGGGCGTGGCGAGTCGCGGGAAGGTGCGTTCGACGACGGGAGGCTTTTCGGGTGGCACCGTGCTTCCAGCCGGTGTAGGAGTTGCAACACCGGCTGGAAGCACGG
>JAYTGN010000066.1:0-7038 GCA_043733485.1 Gemmataceae bacterium | reverse complement strand
GGAAGGCACTGGAGTAGAAACGTCAATGGGGAGCAGGCATTTCAGGAAGTGAGAAAATCTTCGCTTCAATCCAGGACGCGGCGACCCTGGAGGAGGCGAACCACCACGACCACGAGTACGACCAGCAGAAGCAGGTGAATCAGGTCGCCGGCGAATGGGACGATAAACGCTCCCATCAGCCAGAGGATGAGCAGGATGACGATGATCGTTTCGAGCGCGTAGCGAGGCATGGGAGGCACCCTCAGTGGAATCCGTGTCGCCCGAAGATGGGCGACCAACCCACTGCGAATTTCGCGCCGAAACGGGTGAATCGATGCTCGTTCGTCGAATGGCACGAGAACTGCGAGGATTCCCGGCAAGGGATTGCAAGTCTCCCATGATGGGACACCCACGCAAAGGAGAAGTGAAATGCGCAACTGGATTCTTCCTCTGGCCGCAGCCACGGCCCTCACGGTGGTCGCTGCCGATGCAGCGCCGGCTCATGCTCAGGTGATCCACAGCAGTTACTCTTCGCCGTCCGGCTACGGAAGCTACTACGGCGGATCGACGTATGGGAACGGCGTCATCCTGGGTAACGGATTCAACTACGGGTTCGCTCCTTCGTACGGATACGCTCCTTCGTACGGATACGCTCCTTCCTACATCGGTGGCAACTACGGTCAGAGCTACTACGGCGGCGGTTACAACCGGGGCTACGGCTCGCGATACTACGGCGGTCGCGGCTACAACGGTCGGGGCTACGGTGGTCGCCGTTGGTAGTTGCGAACGCTGCTCACCTCGCCGCGGATGTCCGCGGCGATTTTTTTCTTCGGATCGAACCACTTTTCACTTGTAACCCCGCGAACTCACCTCTCTACTAGAAGAGCGAAGCGTCGTGAACGGGCATTCCGAAGACGACGCGAACACTTATCTACAACACCTCGGAGCCCTCATGTTGCGTGCGTCGATGTTCGCCCTCCTCGGAGGGGTGCTCGCACTGTCCAGCGGGGTCGTCGGTCAAGATGCGAAGAAGGAAGACCCCAAGAAGGATGTCAAGAAGGACGAACCCGCGGCCAAGACGAAGGGCTTCCTTCCCCAGCACTGGGGGAAAATCGGGCTCGCCGACGATCAGAAGCAAGAGGTCTACAAGATTCAGGGCAAGTACAACGGCGAGATCGACAAGCTGGAAGCCAAGATTAAGGAAATCAAGGGCACGCGGGATAAGGAAATGAAAGGCGTGCTCAGTGCGGATCAAAAGAAGAAGTTGGACGAGATTCTGACCGGCAAGGACAAGTGACCGCGCTCGACCGCCGGCTTTGGCCGGCGGTTGCTTTGTTTGGTCGTGTTAGACTCTCAGTCGAGGCTCATATTGCGGGCCGTTTCACCCGCCAAGCCATTCCGATTCGCTCCATCAGCCAGATCGCACACCACGTCATGTCGGGCTGCCACCACCAGAAGCCGTGTCGGGCGGAGTACGGAAACGCATGGTGATTGTTGTGCCATCCTTCACCGAACGCCAAAATTCCGATCAACGGGTTGTTCCGGCTCTGGTCCCCGGTGTCGTACGCCCGGCTTCCCCATAAGTGGGTGACGGAGTTCACCGCAAACGTCGCCTGGAGGGCGACGAAATGCCGGAGCAGTCCGCCCCACAGGAACCCGATCAGCGCGTCGTAGGCGGTGCCTCCGATTGCGGCACCAACGGCAGCGGGAAGTGCCAATCCGAATAAGTACAGCGGCAACCAGTGACGGTCGAGCCAGACCAGGTCGGGCCGCCGAGTCAGGTCTTTCACCAACGCAGACGAGTAGCCGGAACCGTAGCCGCACAGCCATCCGAAGTGCGAGTGCCAGAAGCCCCGGAGCAAGCCGAATCGACGACCGTTCCCAACGTACGGCGAGTGAGGATCTCCCTCTCGGTCGCTGTGCTGGTGGTGCATCCGATGATTGGCGATCCAGAGAAACGGAGACGACTGCCCGGCCATACATCCGAGTGCCATCAGGAGCCGCTCGACCGGTCGGGACGTGGCGAACGAGCGGTGGGTGAAGAGCCGATGGAGTCCGGCCGTCACGCCTAATCCGGTGGCCAGACCAATCACCGCGAAACACGCGATCGCATGGAGCGGAAGGCCGTAGTTCCAGGCCAAACCGATTGCGACTGGAGCGCCCACGACCGGCGCGAGGGCGGTCGGCCACCCGTTCAATGCCCGGTAGGATGGGAAGACGGTTCGTTCCGAGTCTCGCGCGGGTGTTGCCAACTGTTTGCTGCCTCGGTCAGGAACTGGAACTCGGGAGTGAATGTTGCCCAACTTCCTGGGCCGTCTCGGCTCGTGCTAACGACGTTCCCTGGCTTCGGCGATCCACGGCTTCGAGCCGCGGCAGCAAGCCTTGTGCGTTTGAAATCTGGATTGCGAGCCCCGGGCGGGCGTTCGCTTCCAGCAAAAGCGGCCCGCGCGTTTTGTCCAACACGATGTCCACGCCGATATAGCCCATGCCGACGACGTGGCTCACCTTGCGGGACATTTCCAGAATTTGCGGCCAGTACGGCACCTCGAAGCCGATCACGCTTTCGCCAGTGTCGGGGTGCTTCTCCGCCTTGCGGTTCTGGAGCACCGCGTGGTGCGTGCGGCCCGTTTCCATATCCACGCCGGCCCCGATCGCGCCCTGATGCAGATTCGCCCGGCCACCGGAGGCCTTTGTCGGGAGACGCAGCATTCCCATGATCGGTTCGTTCTTGTAAACGATCACGCGGATGTCGGCCGTGCCTTGGTAGCTGATGCGTTCGAGCACGGGATCGGGCACGACGCGCTGTTGAATGAGGGCTTCGTCTTCGGTGCCGCCGAGCGAGAAGAGGCCGGAGATGATGCCGGAGATGTGCTGGCGTAAGGCCTCGGCGAGCATCGTTTGGCCGTTGTGGCGCACGAAGTCTGGGCCGTTGCGACCGATGATGACGAGCACGCCGCGACCCGCGGCACCGCGGTTCGGCTTCACGACGAAATCGGTGCGGCCTTCCAACAACCGGGGCAGTTGACGGAGTGCGGAGTGCGACAGCAGTGACGCGAAGAGGTCGGGTGTAGGCACGCCGATCTCGCGGCAGAGGTCGTGCATCTTGCGCTTGCCGTCCACGAGTGGGAACTGGCTGCGCGGGTTGAGGTCGAGAATGCACTCGGTGTTTCGGGCGTTCATGCCGAGAACGCCGGCCTTGCAGAGCGAGTTGTACCGCGATCGCCAGAGCATTAGGTGGCCCCCGTTGCAATGGCTTCTTCGACCTTCGCAGGCGGCGATGCCACCTGCGGCTCTTCCGCCTTGAACTCGATCACATCTTGGAAGCGATAGAGTTCCGTGAGCCGGTAGCCGGTGTAGCGACCCAGCAACAACAGCACGGCGACCACGAGGCCGAGCGATTCCGGGTAGCGGAACATCCAGCGGCTCACGGCATCCGGGCTCAGGCACACGGCCACCGCGATCGCCACGAGAATCGTTCCGAACAGGGTCTTGAACGAGGCCCATTTGCCGTCCTCGGCTTCGACCGTCCAGAAGCGTTCGACCATGTGCGTGAGGATGATCAGCGGGAAGAGCGCGATGTAGGCCGTGACGTGGAGATCGGCGCGGGCCGCGAGCACCACGATCACGATGAGGAAGCCGATGATGAGCGTGAGCATCACGGCGGCTCGCGGGATGAGCAGGAGGTTGTAGCGATCGAGAAACTTGCGGAGAACCCATCCCACGAGCAGCGTGCCGACGAAAATGCCGAGTCCCCACGGGAGGCCTTTCAGGTCGCGGAAAATCAGACCGAGCAAAGCGGGGGAGAATACGCCGTAGGTTTGCACGCCGATGAGCACGCGGAAGATGCTGACGATCACCGTGGCGAGCGGCAGCAGCAGCAAGAAGCGGACGAGGTGCTGTTCGGCAGGTGGAAGCGAGGCGAAGGTCGCGATTCGCCAGAAGGTCTTGATCGCGGGTTCGTCCAAGGCCGGTTGATCGACGTGGGGGCGGGCGAGCACGCTGATGCGGAGGTCGCCGAGGCCGCGGGCGATGGACTCGTCGTCGAGGCGAACGACGAGGTAGTTCGCGGGCCACCCGTGGGTGCCGAAGTGCCCGTAGGTGGGGCACGCCGGGAGCCAGTGGCCATCGGGCCCGTCTTGCGAACGGACGTAGGCTTCGGCCCAGTGGTGAACGGCCGCTGGTGCGTTGGCGTTGAAGGCAATGCCCGTGATCACGCGAGCCGGGATGCCTCGGCTGCGGCAGAGGGCCACGAGGAGACGGCTTCGGCCCGCGTCGTCGCCGCCGTTCCGCAAGCAATCCAGCGCGCCGCCGGTCCCTTCCGTATCGCGCACCGAGAGTTCCTTCACGTAATCGTGGAAGGCGCGAAACTGATCCATCGGCGCGCGAATGTCTTCGGTCTGTTGGCGAGCCAGTTCCGAAATTTCGCGACTGTCGCTCTCGATGCGCGGAGCGGATCGCAGAAAGGCTTCACGCTCCGGCGCGCGGTCGAGTTCGGCCGTTCGCTCGTTCATGGCCGACGTCGGCTTGTGCATGCCGAGCGTCGCCAGGAAGGAGTACGAGATGGCGAACGGTTTGCGTTCCTTCTCGTTGGCCATCGGCCGGCGCTTCCAGGACACCTCGCGATCGCGGCCTTCCTTCGTGGCGGCACCTCGGCCTTCATGGCGGACGAGGTCGTCCGACTTCCAGGCTTCATCGTAAACGTGCTGCCTCCGAAATTCCGGCGGAGTCGAGACGAATACCGGCAGGTGCTTCGCAGGATCCACGACGCCGCGGACAGTCATCGTGACTTCCCACGACGACGTGCCGGCGGGGCCGCCCACGTCGGCACCGCCCGTGGCCCGGCGCGTGAAGAAGACCGCGTTCGAAAGAACGATGAGTACGAGTGCCGTCAATGCTGCGAGCCGTGTCCGGGACATGAACCCTCCGTAGTCGCAATCCGCGTCATGCCGTTGAACCTAGGTCGACTGGGCTTTCGAGAGTTCGTCTTTCATGCGGGCGAGTTCCGCTTCGAGGGCTCGTCGCGCACCTTGTTCGCGTGCCGCAACCTCCTCAGCGACAAGTTGTCCGCGTTCGGCGGTGATCCGCTGCTTTTCCGATTTGGCCGCGGCCCGCTCCGCGGCGATCCGAGCCGCCCGCTCCTCGTTCAGAGAGTGAAGGAGATCGCCGGGCAGGGGAAGCAGTTCGCCCCGGAACCAGAATCGCGCCCAGCCATCGATCAGCGCGACCTCCAACTCCAACTCGGGAATCGGCAAACGGTCTTCTTCATTCGGCTTCACGCGGACGTACTTGCTCTTCACCCGATGCAGGACCGCCATGTCCCCGGCTTCAGGGTCGAACAGCAGATAATACGGATCTTCAGGTCGCGCTCGTACTTCTTGCGGTTGTCCTCGTAGTCCTTCCCCTTGCTCCTTCGGGAGACGTATTCCAGCACCAGGATCGGCAGGACGGGTTGAACGGCCGTTGCGTAGCTGCCGTGAGCGTCGATCGGTTCGGAGTGTACGAGCACCATGTTGTCCGGCACGATGCGGAGCGGCTTGTACGGGTCCTTCCCGGGAGCGACGTACTGGATCATCAACTCACTGAAGACCTGGAACTCGGGCCAAACGGCTCGAACCAGTGCGAGGCTGCTAACCGTGATATTTCTTTGAGTGGACTGTTCGATCGACTCCATGAAATGCTCCAGGGGCAAGGAGCCGCAATACTCGCTCGCATCTCGCTCGTAGAACCGCTTCAAACGGGCGGTACTCAGTGCGACGACTGGTGACATGGAACACCTGAAACTTCTGAGAAAGTCGTGAATCGTGAATTTAGGTTCTTTACGAACCCATGGAGAGGGTGGTACCATCTTATTATCCCGCCTGGGAACCTCGCTTCAAGCCCGGCCTGCCTTCACACTCCTCCCATGAACATCCGAACACTCGCCATCGGCGTTTCGATTCTGTTCGCATCGTCCCTTTTCGCCGGGGATTCGATCCCAGCATGGGCCGCGAACAAGGACGAACGGCTGCCCCAAAGTCGCTCCCAACATTTGCAGTTTCTCGGAGTGCCGGATTGGCACGAAGCCGGCATTCGCGGCAAGGGCGTGAAGGTCGCCGTCATCGATAGCGGCTTCCGCGGGTACAAGGTTCAAGTCGGTAAATCGCTTCCTACCGGACTGCTGGCACGCTCCGCTCGCAAAGATGGCAACCTCGAAGCCAAGGACAGCCAGCACGGCATCCTCTGCGGCGAAGTCGTGCATGCCATCGCACCCGATGCTGAGATTCTCTTCGCGAACTGGGACCCCGATCAGCCCGAGTCGTTCCTCGACGCCGTGCGTTGGGCGAAGCAGCAAGGCGCGCAAATCATGACGTGTTCGGTCGTGATGCCGAGTTGGAGCGATGGCGAAGGAAACGGCCCCATTCACCGCAAGTTGAGCGAGATCCTCGGCGATGGCTCGCATCCGGGCGACCCGCTCTTCTTTTCCTGCGCGGGAAACACCGCTCGCCGCGCCTGGACCGGAACCTTCAACCCGGGAACGGATGGCTTCCACCAGTGGAGCGAGAAGGTTTCGCGGAATTCAATCTCGCCCTGGAGTTCCGAGCGCGTCTCGCTCGAACTCTGCTGGTCGGACCCGGAGGCGAAGTACGCACTGGAAATCGTGGACTCGCAGAGCGGTCAGCCCGCTCCGGGTTGCACCTATAAGGAACACGCGGACCCCTACGCCGCGACGGCGCGGTTCATCCCCAAGGACGGGCAGAATTTCGCCGTGCGGGTGAAGCAACTGAAGGGGCAGCCCGGGAAATTCCACTTCAACTCGCTGGCTGCTTATCTCGGTGAAGTGCGGCTCGCGGGCAGCATCCCGTTCCCCGGCGACGGCCCCGAAGTCGTCACCGTCGGCGCGATTACACTGGACGGCACGCGGGCCTCGTTCAGCGCCTGCGGTCCAAACTCGTCGCGGCCGAAGCCGGATGTGGTGGCACCGATTCCGTTCGGCACGTTCCTGCGCTCGACGCCGTTTAGCGGCACGTCCTGCGCCACGCCGCAGGCCGCCTCCGTCGCAGCGTTGGCCTGGTCGTCGCA
>JAYTGN010000065.1:0-2516 GCA_043733485.1 Gemmataceae bacterium | reverse complement strand
CCGGGTGTGCGAGAAACCCGGCGGCTTACGGCGCCGGTTCGCCAGGAAAATCAGCGAGTGCCAAAATCTATAGGTACACCCCATTTAGTCGGGGGTGTCTCCGGATTTCGGGACTGCGAATCGCTCCCTCAAATCCAGACCCACACCACAGCGATACATTACCCGCATGATACCGCACGAGGCCTTTTCCGAGGGTCGGCTCGCCGAGGCCATCGCCCTGCAAGAAGCCATTGTCCACGCTCAACCAGACGCGGCCGCACGGTTGTTCCTGGTGGAACTGCTGGCCTTCGCCGGGCGTCTCGACGCGATTCCCTCGCACCTCGCGCTCATCGAGTCGGACGATCCGGCGTGGCCCGCGTCGGCCCGATCTTTTCGACAACTCGTGCGGGCCGAGCGACGCCGGTCGGAGCGGATTCGCCGGCCTCTCATTCGGCCCGAACCGATCCCCCGGCACGCGAAGGCGCGCTGGCTCGCGATCCGTTCGCTGCGGGAACTCGATTCCAGTACCGCCGTGAAGTGGATCGATCGCGCGGATGCACTCGCGCCGGAAGTGCGGGGCTTTATCAACGGGCAGGAATTCGAAAGCCTCCGCGATGCCGACGACCGCTTCGGCTCGGTACTCGAGGCGTTCGCGGATGGGCGGTACGTCTGGTTCCCGTGGGAATCGGTGCAGCGCGTGAAGCTCGAACCGGCGAAGTTCGCCCTCGATCGGTTCGCGCGGTCCGCGGAGGTGCGGCTCAAGGACGGCTCCGAGTTCGCAGTCCACCTGCCCCTGATTTATCCGCGTTCGCACGAAGCCGATGGCGTCTTCGCGGTCGGTTTGGAAACGGATCGCGTCTGCCCGGACGAAGGCCCCATCCGCTGCATCGGCGGCAAATTGCTCCTCGTGGACGACGACGAGGTTCCGCTCGAAGGATGCAAGATGATCGAAGTGCGGTGAGTTCAAGAACCGAGCCTGCATTCGAGTAAAGTGAGGCGGCCCGCCGGCAAGATCGACACTTCACCCACCTCGGCGGGAATCAACACGACGTCGCCCGCCGCCAAGCCGTCCACATCGTCCCATTCGATCTCGCTGCGGGCATCGGCCTCGAGCACGATGAGAAGGCGGCACTCGCCCGGAGCGCCGATCGTGAAGCGTTTGTCCGTCGTCCAGCGGTTCAGCGTGAAGTAGCGGCAATCGACGAGTTGCTCGACCTTCGCGCCTTCGCGTTCCTGCACGAGTGGCGACACGGCTGGGCACGGCCCGCTCGCGAAGTTCGCAACTTCGAGCCCTTCCTTCACGTGCAGTTGACGCGGCAGCCCCGTCTTCGCATCGACGCGATCCCAGTCGTAGAGCCGGTAGGTGATGTCGCAGGTTTGTTGAACCTCGAAGAGCAGAATATCCGCGCCGATGGCGTGGACGGTGCCGGCTTCGAGGAAGACGCAGTCGCCGAGGTTCGGCGTGAAACTGTGGAGCGTCTGCGGGGTCGTCTTCGCTTCGAGCGCTCGTTGGAAGTCGTCCGCGGTGATGCCCTCACGGAAGCCGGAGTAGATGCGGCTCGTGGCTGGGTTCGCGTCGAGCACGACCCAGGCTTCCGTTTTGCCGTTGGAACCGGGCTGCTTCCTGGCGGCCTGCTCGTCGTTCGGGTGAACCTGGACCGAGAGTTCCTGGCGGGCGTCGATGAACTTGAGCAGCAGCGGGAAGCGACCGTTGATCGACTTCGCGGAACCGAGAATGCGTTCGGGCTGGTCCGCGATCAGTTCGTGCAGCGAGGTCCCTTTCAAGGCTCCGTTGGCGATGCGGCTTGCGTGGCCTTCGACATCGCTGAGTACCCACGCTTCGCCGATGGGCTCGTCCGTCGGCGCGGGCATCCGAAGAAAGCCGGGCAACCGCCGGCCACCCCAGAGGTTGTTCGTGAAGATCGGCTCGAAGCGCAATGGGTAAAGTGGAGACGGAATCATCGGGGAGCCTTTCCGCATGGTGAATCGAAGGTAGGATATTCCGCGTCGCGTGAACCGCCATCGCGAAGCCGCAAGCGGCAAATCCATGAACAGTCCTTCCACCGATCGGTCGTTGCCCTGGCTCCTCCGCTTCGTCGGCGGCATTGAGTTGTGCGCGATCCCGTTCGTCTTGTTCCCGATGTCGTGGATGGCCGAAGTTCATGCGAGCCTACTCGGCCTCGGCCCGATGCCCCAGGCACCGATTGTCGATTACCTGACGCGATCGCTGTCGATGCTCTACGCGGTTCACGGGGCGGTCGTCTTCCGCCTGTCGTTCGACGTGGTTCGCTATCGGTCGCTGGTGGGATTTTTGGGCTGGCTGCACGCGGTACTGGGAGTTGCAATCCTGGCGATCGATCTTTCAGCCGGTCTGCCGTGGTGGTGGGTGATGGGCGAAGGACCGGGCATCGCGGCGGGCGGCGCGTTGGTGCTGCTGTTGAACCGCGAAGCGGTTACTGACAGTCAGGAAACCAACGGCACCGGCATTCCAGGCGAACCGGCGACGTGAGTCGCCGGGTTGCATCTCCAACCCGGCG
>JAYTGN010000064.1:0-17766 GCA_043733485.1 Gemmataceae bacterium | reverse complement strand
CCCAACCGCACGGCGGCGATCCGGGTGGACGGGTCGGGGTCCGGTTGGCTACTGTTAATCATCGCAGCGTCCGTGCTGGTGTGGTGGGTTGCGTTTTTCCACCTCCTGTCATGCCACACGGACGCGGCGTTGTTCCAGACCAACCGCGATGGACTCCCGGGCTCGAGGAGTCAGGAATGACTCGAAACGTCAAGAGAAGCGCGCACCAGCGGGATTAGACCCACACACGCATCGTAAATTATGCACCGATGCGATGCAAGCTTTTATGCTTCGGTGCCACGCGCTCATACGAGGAAGTTTCACTCACGCCACGTCGACCGTCGCTTCTGCCTCCTGCTGGGGAACCCAAAGCAACAAGCCAGTTCCGGCCGGATCCAGGACACAAGTGGCGTCCTTATACCAGCGAGTCATGGCAGCGTAGTTCACCTCAATCTTGACGTCAGGCACAACTTCTTGCATCCCGTCGATCATATGCTGTCGCACCGCGAGAGCAGACTTCATGCGTTCGCACGCACTGCTCGTAGGAATCTCGACTAACACTTCATCGTGAATGAAGTTGACTATTCCGAAGCCGGCACGCCAAAGCCTCCAGAGGGCGAGTTTCGCCCCGTCCGCAGCGAGACCCTGGAAAATCGTGTTGTGACGTGCGCTGTAGGTGGCCTTGTCACGAAGTCGACCCGAGTAGGTGAAGACCGAATCCCGACCGACCAACCCCATCACGGCCCGTTGCAGTTTGCGCGATGCTTGGCGCATTCGAATCGCCATCTGGAGCGACTTCGGCATGCGGTCCGCAATAGAATTCAGTCGCGACCAGAAGTACTCACAGTCGGCTTCGGAATAGGGGTTGCCGGCGTGGGTTTTCGGGTTCGGTTCCTTGACCGTCTTCAGCAACATCGCCCCGAGAATTTCATGAGGCGTTTCTTCTCGTCCGAGGTTGCAGCGGTGAGAAACGAAACGTCGATCGTTGGTCGATTCGAAGTGCGACGCGGGCGTCAGATCCAGCAATGATGCCAACTCGAGTGCGGCATTTGCCTTGTCGCCCAGGAACTCATGCATCTCGGGGAACAAATCCATCCACGACTCGGAGAGAGTCTCGGCCTCCGTCTGAGACAGTAGTACGCCGTAGTTCACCTTCGCGTAGGCGATCAGAGTTTCGAGTCCCATTCCACCGGGCTTCCCGAAGTTGACCGGCTTCGCCTTCTGTCGCTCCTCCCGCGTGACGAATTCGGGCGATTTGTTGAGCATTCGCGCCGCGACCAACTTGTGCAGATCCTCGCCCGCGTTGATGGCATGCGCCATTTTCGAGTCGAGTCCAAATTGCGATTGGCAGGCCTGGGCGAGGGTCGCCAATTCAACGGTCGCGTAATCAGCATCGATAAACTCGTGGCCGGACCGGGGCACGACGCAGGTTCGGATCACGTCGGTCTTCGGCAAGTTTTGGGCATTGATCTCGCCAAACGAACTGGTTCGACCAGAAACAACAAGGGCGTTAAAAGAGGGGTGAAGGACCGACTTCGCCATTTTTCCGACGAACGAGCCGAGCAGCTTCTCCGTTTCGCGGTGTTCGAGAAGCAACTTGACAAAAGGATCCGTGTGAATCAAGTCCTGAAGCGCGTCGTGAGCCGTTGCGAATTGGCCGCTCTCCGTCAACGGGAACGACACGGTTGGGAACTCCCGCGACCGGCATTTCAAGACCGCTTGCAGCGACGTGTTTGAACCCTTGCCGCCGGCGATGTAGCCGTACTCTCGCAATTCCGACTTCTGGGTCTGAAGGTGCTTCTGGAGCGTCGCTTCGAGTTCGCGGCAGCGGGCGACATCGAGGTGAAGGCCGTTTGCCGTGATCGATCGGAGAACGATTGCGGCCTTGAGTTGGATATCATGCGTTTGAGGTCCGAACCGCTCGATGCAATCCTGCAACCAGTGGGGCGAGCCGTAACCCCACGTGTTTTCGGCAGAGCCCAGCAAGGAAGTCGTCCGCGCCCGGAGTGCCTCGTAAACATGCCAGGTTGCGATGAGGTCATTGGCGAGGTACTCCAGATAGACCGGTTCCATCTCATTCAGGGGACGGCCCAACCACTTTCCGTAGGAGAGGCGTACGGGACCTCCCCTGGAGTCCATCGTGTCTTTCGGCAACTCGACGCCCAGATAAGTCGCCGCGCAATGCTCGAGAGTCGACTCGCCTTTGCCTTGTGAGGTGTGACCTGCCTCGCCGAGAGTAAGTAGTCGGTGCATCAATTGCGTGTCGATTACCCGCTTTGAATCCACGCGATCGTAGATATTCAAAACAGGCTCCGCGGTGGCGATGACGTCGAGGTCGAAGGCCGCATTGTGAAACACAACAGTGTTGTTCGTGTGGACGGCGAAGAACTCGACAAGACGGTTGCGGGGGATGAACACACCGCAAGTACCGTTGAAAGCAGCACCGAGCACATAGGCTGGAGTCAACCACGACCGCTCGTTATCGATCAGCGTGGTCTCGGTGTCGAACGTGAAAGCGGAATCAAACACGCGGCCCATTTGCGGTTTCCACGGGAAGGACTCATATTCGCGATTCTTGAACAGGGTTTTCATTGTTTTCCGTTTTGGTGGATCTCCCTGCGGAGGAGATCCACCACGACAAAAGCCTGGGATTCATGGGGTTTCGGCGCAAACGGTGGATGGTGGATGTCGAGGCGACCTCCGCCAAATCTCTAGGGGGCTAATACAGGAGGCGGGCATATATAGTCCCTGGAGGTGTTAGACATCCACCACATCCACCACATCTTCAGAAGTCTTTAATCCTCTTGAAGTTAACGATGGTGGATAGAGGTGGTGGATAGACGCTTTCCCAATCCACCACATCCACCGATGAGGTCATTCCCAAACCTCGTCATTCCCGCTCGCCTGCTTGCTTTCGGGGTGCTCTCTTGGGGGTGCCTTAGCCTCGTGGCTCTCGGACGGAGTAAGGGGATCGATCGCCTCGGTCTCGATCTTGGACGAGTTACCGACGAGCCCCGCCGTCGGAATGGTAGAAGGCCTCGGCTGCTCCACCGCGGCCTGCTCCATCTGCCCCACAGTGAGTGGTACGGGCGAGGGCGGTTCCAGAACGGCATCCCACTGCACCTCGAAGTGGTAGAGTTTGCTTTTCGAACGCCCTTGTTCGACTCGTAGCGTGGCGATGCCGTTGCGGCCGTCCACGAGGATCGGAACCGGGCAATTCAAACTCTGACCCAGGAATTTCCCGACCAGAACGGCTTTCGCCCTCTCGCTTTTCGACTCTGCCAGTACTTTCGTGAGGACATCGGCCTTGCCGAAGTGCAGAATTTGATGTCGGTTCGTTGGAAACAGGATAAAGGGGGTATCGTCGCCGGGAAGGGTTTTCATCCATGCCAGCGAGCTTTGGCACAGATGAACTCGGCTTTTAGGAGAGAGCCTGAGTTCGGCATGGATGCAATCGGCCAAACAGATGGCAAGCTGGCAGAGGGCTTCAAATGGGTTGTGATTTTGGTCATCCAGGTTTGAGTTCAAGAGCTGCTTCACCGCCAAGATTCGCAAATTTCGCAAAGGCAGTAGTTCTCGTATGAGTGAAATCTCGCGATCCAGTTCTTCGAGAGGCATATACTTTTCGTAATCGTGCAGATCGGCGGGCAGGGTGAGATCGAGCGGCTCACGAAGAGCCTGCTGCATATTAGATGAATTGGATCGAGCTCTTAACATCGAAGTTTCCAGGGTAACAAACGTGGAGCCGGCCCATGTGCAATGCACGAGGTACCCGGCGGGCTAAACCGCACACGGGTCGTGGGAGATTGTATTCCTTCAACCCAATTTGATTGCAACTTCCACCGCAAGCCCGGCGTCACGCTCTGCATAGACTTCGGTTGCACTCATCTTCGAATGCCCCCGCGCTGCTCCCGCGTGCTCCAGACCGAACTGCTTCCGAACTTTGGTTGCGTGAGTGTGTCTCAATTGGTTCGGATGCCAGTGCTGCACCCGAGCGGCGAGTGCTGCGCGAGCAACGGCCCTGGTGTAGGCGGTTCGGTCGTACCGTTCGTTCACCATCCGCTTGAGTTTCGGCCGTAGTTCCCCATTCGCTGCCGCGGTTCGTGCTTCTTCCATCGCGAGCCGGGGGGAGAAGAGGAAGGCCTCGATATTCGCAGTGAAGAACTCGCGGAGTAATGCTTTCGCCTTGGGCCCGATGGCGATCACTCGCGGCTTCCCACGCCAGGAATTCTTATGAATGGTTGGACGGTATAGCCAAGTGTCGCCGCAGGTGTCGATCTCGGATCGGCGAATCGCGCACGCTTCTCCCGGTCGGCAGCCTGTGAGACGTTGAAGCTCGATCAGCCCGCGAATGTGGCGGTTGAGGAAGGGTAGGGTGGCATCGACCACGGCATCATCGACGGGGCCGACTGGCAGAACCTCGTGGGCTTCGGTTCGGCCACGTTGTAGGCCGGTTACTGTGACGGCGGCCTGATAGATAGTCACTGGTACAAGTTGCATCGAGACGGCCCATTTTAGAATCCGCTTCACGACACCGAGTCGGCGATTGCATTCGGACCGACTGCATTTGTCCTTTACCCACTGTTGCCGCGCCGCCCTCACGCACAGCGGGCCGAACTCGGCGACGGGCGTCTCCGCATAAAGTTCGCGAATCGACTTGATGACGATCTTCACCTCGTGGATTTCGCTCGTGGACTTCCCGTCTGGGGCGCGGTAGTGCTTGTCCGCGAATAGCCAGTAAGCAAGCAACACGTCGGCAACGGTCGCGGCTGCCGTCGTGCCCGAAGCGGCAAGTTGCTGGAGTGCCGACGTTTCGATCTCCAGACCAAGTTTGTGAAACGCGGCCCTCGAGGCTGGCGAGTTGAAAGGGCCAGGCAGCAGACGGAAATGCCGATGTCCTGTTTGGTCAGTCCAGATGGCGCGGGCGCGATCAGAAGTGCCGTGCGGAAGATAGCTGGGAAGGGACTTACGGGGCCGAGGCATGGGTGAATCCTCCGACGTTTTGTGCAGGATTGCACAAAACGCATCGTTCGGAAGACGCACCCGAAATACCTCGGGGTAGGCAGGAACTGCCACGTCCAAAAGACTTTACAATTGAGTGGAGGTGAGGAGAGTTGAACTCCTGACCTCTTGAATGCCATTCAAGCGCTCTACCAACTGAGCTACACCCCCTCAATCGTGGATTAAACTATCGGCGGAGTTCCCCAGTGTCAACTCCCCGCTCAAGACCCAAAGTGGAAGTCAACTCGATCGCGTGGCCAGGAACGCGAACACGATGCGGATTTGATCGTAAGGCACTTCCTCATTCAACTCCAAGAATACGGGCTTGAGGCGGGCCGTGCCGTGCATCTCCGCCGCGGCCGCAATGCGTTCGCACACGTCTTCCGGAACCCAACCGAAAATCGAAGCGGGCTTCTCGAACTGCACGAACTCCGCGAGGTACTCCGCCACCGTTGAGGCGGCGAGTCCCATTTGCTCCGCCGCGATGGCAATCGAAGCACCGCCCCGAAAGAGCCGAAAGGCTTGATCCTTCTTGGGCGACATCTTCGACGGGCGAGGCTTGACGGCCACGTTCACCCCAAAGTTTTTCGGAGCGGGAACGTCCGTCGTCAGACCCGTGCGTTGGCAGTGGGCGGCGATGGCCTCCAGGAACGCCTGCCCGAACGATTGCAGGCGGAAATCGCCGACGCCCGAGACTCGCCGCAGTGCGTCCTCGGTTGTGGGGCGACCGCGTGCCAGTTCCGCCAACACGTTGTCGCTGAAGACGAGTTCGGGTTTGATCCCGGCCTGCGACGCTTGCTGCCGTCGGAGTTGCCGAAGGAGTTCGAACAAATCCGGATCCGCACCGGCCGGCAGCGTGAACGATTGCCGCGCTGGAGTCGGCACCTCGGAATCTTCGCTTCGCGCAATCTGAATCAACCGCACGGATCGCTTCCCGCCCATCACGGCCCACGAGTTCGCATTCAGATTCAGTACGGGATACTCCCCCTCGGACTGCACCAAGGCACTCTGACCGATCAGTTGATAAATCCAGTCGCGGAGGTCTGCCTTGGTCTCGCTCTTGAGTAGGCCGTAGGTGGAAAGTTGATCGTGCCCGCGCGAACGGATCGCTTCGCTTTTGGAGCCGCGAAGCACCTCGACGACGTGGGCGACTCCAAATTTCTCTTTCACCCGCGCGACGCACGAGAGAATCTTCTGGGCCAGGACGAGTGCGTTGGGCACCTCCTGAGTATCGCCGAGGCAGTGGTCGCAAGCCGCACAGTTTTCGTTGTCGTAACTCTGGCCGAAGTACTGAACCAAGGCCTGATGCCGGCACGAAGCACCTCGGCAATAGCGCGCCATTTCCTCGAGGTGCTTCACGCTCGCCAATGCGAACTCGGGAGGGGCCTGGGCTTCCAGGGCGGACTTCTCGATGATCGACTTCAGGGTGATGAAGTCCGCACCGGAGAAGAGCAGCACGCACTCGGCGGGCAGGCCATCGCGTCCGCCTCGGCCCGTTTCCTGCTGATAGTGTTCGATGGTCTTGGGCATCGCCGCGTGAATCACGAAGCGGATGTTCGAGCGGTCGATGCCCATGCCGAAGGCGACGGTCGCGACCACGATGTCGGCTTCTTCGGCGGCGAACGCCTCCTGGGCGCTACGGCGAGCGTCGGGCGACATGCCCGCGTGGTACGCAACGGCCCGATAGCCGGCACCGGTGAGCGAAGACGTCATCTCGTCCACATCCTTGCGGCGCAGACAGTAGACGATCCCGGCATCTCCGGGATGGCGGTCGATCACCTTGCGAACCTGCGGCAGCAAATCGAGGCGAGGATGGACGCGGTAGGTGAGGTTGGGCCGGTCGAAGTTGCCGACGAGAATGTCCGGCGCGATCAAGCCGAGTTGCTGAGCGATGTCTTGCCGCACGCGTTCCGTGGCGGTGGCGGTGTAGCCGTGAACGGTCGCTCGGGGAAAGAAGTCGCGGAGCCGGGCGAGTTGCCGATACTCGGGGCGAAAGTCGTGCCCCCAGTGGCTCACGCAGTGCGCTTCATCCACCGCGATGGTATGGGCACCCGCATCCCGCAGAAGTTGATAGACGTCCGTGTTGACGAGCCGTTCCGGAGACGTGAAAACGAGGCGAGTGACTCCACGGCGAATCTGGTCGGTTGCGGTGGCGCGTTCGTTCGCCGTGAGCGTGCTGTCGAGACGGGCCGCCGGGACACCGATGCGCGTAAGTGCATCGACCTGATCCTTCATCAGGGCAATCAGGGGGGAAACGACAACCGTGAGGCCATCGCGAATGATGGCCGGTGCTTGGTAGCAGAGCGACTTCCCTCCGCCGGTCGGGAGGACGACGAGGGAATCTCGCGCTTCCAAGGCCGCCCGAATGGCTTGTTCTTGAAGTGGTCGAAGCGAGGTGAAGCCCCAGTGTTTGCGAACGGCAGCGAGCAGTTGCGACGGCAAGGGTGAGACGGGGCTTGCAGACATGTCTTCGTTCCGTGGCCGCGAGGGAAACGGAGCCTCAGTCGACAATTGTACCCTACCCACTTGGCGAACCAGCGTCCACTCTCCCGAGCGGGTTCGTGAACCAGTAGGCCCAGGCGATGAAGACGCCTTGCAGCGGTAAGCGGAACCAAAGCGTGGCTGGGGAAAATTCCGGAAACAGCTCGGGGTGCATCGCCATGTTGAGGTTGGCGGGGAACACTGCGAGCAGCAGGAGGATCAAACCCCACGCGGCCGGCGATTGAAATCGCGGCGACAGTAACAGTGCGCCGAGCAGCACCTCCGCGACTCCGCTCACAAGAACCAGCGTTAATGGCCACGGCAGGTACGGCGGCATGATGTGGACGTAGAAGTCCGGACTGGCGAAATGGTTGATGCCCGCTAGGATGAAGAGTACGCCGAGCAACCACTTCATCGCCGTTCGAAGGATGTTCATAAACTCCATCTCTGAAACTACCGTGCCAAGGTTCGACAAATATTCTCGACTCAGTTCTTGACTCAGCGGTGCGAACCGGTTACTTTTCTGGGAATACTCAAGCGTTCTCCTTCCATGTATCGACTCGCTCAACCACTTTCGATGAAGGCTGTCGGGGTCGCTATTGCGATTCTCGTGGCGGTGGCGTTTGCACCCAATCGAGCGGCTGCGGAGTGCGGCGACTACGTTCACATTGTGAATTCCACCCCGAACCCAGACGCGGAGCAGCCGGTCCAAAGTTCCCACAAACCGTGCAATGGGCCGACCTGTTCGAGCAAGCCGGCAACCCCCTCGGCACCAATTTCGGTGCCCGTCAGCGAGTCCCCATCCTCGAAGCAGGTCGCCGGCCCTTCCGATCTCGGCTGCGACTCGTTTGGGACGCGAGAAGGTTTTGCACGACGAGTTGAGTCGAAGCTCCCGACCGCACTTCCCACGTCCATTTTCCACCCTCCGCGCGTAGCCTAATTCTCGCTTGCCGCTTCGAGAGACTCCACGCCGCTGCGCGCGAATTCCGCGCGGGCTCGAACCAGTTGCGGCGCGGGCTTCCGTTCTCGATCGACCGACCGCTCGGTCGCACGTTGTCCGTTCTCCATCGTTCGCTTACGTCCTCATTCCTTTTTAAGGGGTTATCATGACCCGCCGTCATTCCGCGTTCACGCTGATCGAACTGCTCGTCGTCATCGCCATCATCGCCGTCCTCATCGGTCTGCTGCTGCCTGCGGTTCAGAAGGTGCGGGAAGCCGCCAACCGCGCGAAGTGCTCGAACAACCTGAAGCAGATCGGGTTGTCGCTGCACAATTACTACAGTGCCCAGAACAAGATGCCGCCGGCACAAAACGCCGGAGGGTACAACGTGTTCATGCTGCTCATGCCGTATATGGAGCAGGATAATGTCTACCGTACGTTCAACCTGACTCTCGCGCCGAACAACGCGGCCAACGCGACCGCTCGAACGGCCGTGATCGCGACCTTCCTGTGCCCCTCGGATTCCAACGCCCTTCCAACGGGAACGCCCGGTACCAACTACCGGTCGAACAGCGGCGTGAGCATCGTCAACTCCTATCCCTCGGCCGCGAACGCGACGATGCCCCCGCCCAATGGCGGGTTCTGGTCGACCGATGCGTTCACCTTCGCCGACTTCACGGACGGCATGAGCCTCACGGCAGCATTCAGCGAACACGTGAAGGGTGACTTCTCCAACGCTCAGGTTTCGCCCGACGGCGACACGTTCCAGCCCGGCACGTATCCGAGTACGCCGGACGAAGCCTTGGCCCAATGCAACGCGATCGACCCCAACAACCTCGGCTTCCAGGGGAAATCGAACGCCGGCGACTTCTGGACGAGCACCGACCACACGGGCACCCGCTACTACCACGCGTTCCCTCCGGGCAACCGTTCCTGCATGTACCCTCCGCAGCGCATCTCGACGACGGCCAACAGCCGCCACACGAAGGTCGTGAACGTGGCGATGTTCGACGGCTCGGTTCGCGTCGTGCCGTACGCGATCAGCCTCGCGGGCTGGCGCGCCATGGGCACCCGCAACGGCGGTGAAGTTTCCAACGAGTAGTTTCGACTCCGGCGAACCGGCGGCGCGAGCCGCCGGTTGATCTTCACTCATTTTCCCGAGGACTCTCACGTGTTCCGCCGACTGTCGATGCTATTCGCCTTCAATTTGGCCGCGGTCGGGCTGCTCGGGTGCAATTCGTCGCCCCCGAGCCCCTCCGACCCCGCCGTGGGCCGCGAGACGCTCCAGAGCGCCCTCGATGCCTGGAAGCAGGGTCAATCCCACGACGCCTACGAGCAAACCGCCTCGTCGGTCACGGTCGTGGACAAGCAGTGGAAGGACGGCGCGAAGTTGCTCGCCTACGAAATCCTGGACGAGGGCGTGGCCGACGGCTTCGACGTGCAGTTCAAGGCCAAGCTCGAGGTGAAAGACGCCTCGGGCAAGCAATCGAAACACAAAGCGGTTTACAACGTCAGCACGACTCCCGCGCGGGTCATCGTCCGCGCGATGGAATAACCTCCACTCAGGTATACTCGCCATGAACCGATGCCTCTTACCCGTTCTCGCGTTCCTCGCCATCTGCGTCGGGCAAATCCGTGCGGACGATCCGCTACCGCCAGCGACGGCTCCCAAAGCCGTACCGGCCACGCGCGAAGAACTGAAGGATGCGCTCGAAGCTCACAAGAAGGCACGGCCGCGGTTGCCACTTCCCCCGGAAGAGACGGGCGACAAACCGATGGCCCGCGTGAACAACGCCCGCTTTCGCGCTTACTATCTGCTGGCGGAACTGCGAGACTCGGGCTTCACCCGAGAACCCGATCCCGCGATGACCCTGAACAACACCTTCAAGGTTCAACTGTTCTGGATCACCTCGCGCATCAACAATTGCTACTACTGCATGGGCCATCAGGAACACAAACTGGCCGCCGCGAACCTGAGCGACGACGAGATCGCGGCACTGGACGGCGACTGGAAGGCGTATCCCGAGAAGGAGCGCGTCGCGTTCGCTTTCACGCGGAAGCTCGCTCTGTCGCCGCACCTCGTCGGTGCCGCGGACCTCAAGCAACTCCGCGCCCACTACACGCCGGCCCAGGTGCTCGAAATCATCGCGACCGTCGCGGGGTACGCGTCCACCAATCGCTGGACGGACGGCCTGAACATCCCGGCGGAAGACTCGGCGGAGTTCTTCCGTAAGAGTGAAACGAAGGCCGACTTCAAGACGTTCAAGACGCCGACTTCGCCGAAATTCGCGGACCTTCCTTCGCTGGTGGCACCGCTGCCAGCGAAGTGCCTGAAAGCCTCGAAGCCGCTGGTTCCCGAACGGCCCGCGCTCGAATCGCGCGAGGTTGTCGAGGCCCATTGGAAGATCGCGAAGCTCCGGCTTCCCGCGTTGCCTCTCGGCGAAGACGCCGTCGCCAAGGAACTCTGGGGCGGCGACGGAGCTCCGAACTGGGTGAAGGCGCTCGCCGTGTTTCCCAAAGCCAGCCGCGGTCGCGTGGCCGGTCTCAAGGCGGCCATGGAAAAGGGGAACATCACGCCGCGGCTCAAGGCCGCCATCGCCTGGGCCGCAGCCCGTGAAGATCGCGCCTGGTACGCGCTCGCCGTGGCTCGCGACCGGCTCAAAGTCACCGGCTTCACCGACGATCAAATCTTGACCCTCGACGGCGAGAAGGCCGACCTCACCGAGCGCGAACGGCTGGTCGTGGCCTTCGCCCGCAAACTCACGGTCGCACCGTCTTACGTCACGGATACCGACGTCGAGTCGCTGCGAAAAGTCTACAACGATAAGGACGTGGCCGAGATCGTCTACCACGTTTGCAACGCGGCTTACTTCAACCGCCTGACCGAGGCCGCGAACCTGCCGCTGGATTGAAGGAGATTGCCGTGGCTCACATCCCGCTTCCCGAAGGTGAGTTCGGCATTGCCGGGCTCATGGTGGCCTATCGGGAATCCGAGAAGCCGTTGAACGCGCTGTGCAACGCCGTGATGTGCGGCGAATCGTCGTCGCTGTCCAAGGCCGAACGCGAGATGATCGCGACCTTCGTTTCCTCGGGGAACGAGTGCTACTTCTGTACGAATTCGCACGCGGCGGCGGCTCGCGAACTGCTCGGGGCGCAAGCCCCACTCATGGACGCCGTACTCTGCGATCTCGAGGCGGCGGCCATCGACGACAAGATGCGAGCGCTCCTCGCCATTGCTGGGAAGGTGCGCCGCGACGGCCGAACCGTGACGGCCGACGATGTGGCCCAGGCTCGCGCCGCCGGTGCCGACGATCGCGCGATTCACGACACCGTTCTCATCGCGGCGATGTTCTGCATGTTCAACCGCTACGTCGATGGGCTCGGTACGTTCGCCTCAAAGGACCCCGCGTTCTACGCTGCCAGTGGAGCCCGCATCGCCACGAAAGGCTACGGGAGCCGATGGCGCGAAGCATAATTCGAAAGCAGCACCCTTGGAGAAGCAAATGCGAAGTCTCTCGATTGCCGTCGTCGCGCTGTCGTCTTTCGCGCTGGCTCAGGCCTTCGCGGACGAGCCAATCGCGCCGCGACCCAAGGTCGCTCTCGTCGGCATGCCGAAACTTCCGCCCGGGTTCGACATCGACAAGATGTCCGATTCAAAGGAGGCCGAGAAGGCCGCCAAGTGGCTGGAGAAAGAATACCCGGGCAAGCAGCCCGAAGCCGTGAAGATGTTCATCGCCATCCTCCGCGGCATGAAGGCGGACGGCTCGAACGGCTGGTTCGGCCCCGCCGAATCGCGCTATTCCTTCGCCTGGCTCGCCGAGCAATCCGGGCTCGATGAGAAAGCCACTGCCATCACGAAGAAAGAGTTCAAGGGGCCGGTCGCGCTCTTCGACCAACTCGATCGCGATGGCGATGGCCGCATCACGGCCAGCGACCTCGACTGGTCCGAACGCAACCCCTACGTGATGCAAGCCTCCATGATCACACGCCTGTTCCGCCGCATGGACGGCAACACGGACGGCGAACTTTCGCGCGAAGAACTCGACGGCTTCTTCAAGCGAGTCTCGGGCGGCAAGGACCACTTCACGGCCGAGGATCTCCGCAACGCGATGATCCCGCGCGGACCTGCCGGCTTCTCCCCCGGCGACGGCCCTTCCGTTCCCGTGCTACTCCGCGGTTTCTTCGGAAGCGAAGTCGGTTCGCTCGCCGACGGACCGCACGTCGGCGACAAGGCTCCCAGCTTCACCCTCGGCACCGTCGATGGCAGCGAGAAAGTCAAACTCGCCTCGCTGATCGGCAAGAAACCCGTCGTCCTCATCCTCGGCAACTTCACGTGCGGACCCTTCCGTGCCCTCTACCCGGACATCGAAGCGATCCACCGCCGGTACAAAATGAACGCCGAGTTCCTGATGGTCTACGTTCGCGAAGCTCACCCGAGCGATGGCTGGAAGATGGAGCAAAACGAACGGTTCGGCGTCTCGGTGAAACAACCCACGACCCTCGGCGAGCGCACCAAGGTGGCCGGACAGTTCTGCACGAAGTTGAAGCCGGCGATGCCCGTTCTCGTGGACGAGATCGAGGACCTCGCGGGGAACATGTACAGCGGCATGCCGGGCCGGATGTACGTGATCGACTCGAAGGGCAAGGTGGCGTACAAGAGCGGTCGCGGCCCGTTCGGCTTCCGCGCTGGAGAACTCGAACAGGCCCTGCTCATGACCCTGCTCGAAGAGGAATTGCAAAAGTGAGCAACCACTTCCGCTCGTGTGGAACTTGCCTCGGGCTGGTGCTGGTCGCGCATGCGAAGTCGCCGACTACTCCCGACGACGAGGCGTGGGCGAAGCTTCCTGCGAAGTCGAAGAAGAATCCCGCGCTGCCGGCGTGGGCGCGGATGCTGGCGGGTCCGCTGCCCAAGACCACGGCGCGGATGCTCGAACTCGACTACCTCCACGGCGTCGAGAACCCACTCGGCGCGGTCCTTGCGGCCAAGATCCCGTTTTCGATCTCTACGGGTTGACGCGACTGCGGTAGGACAGGATCCGGAGACTCATTCTTCATGTCAGCCCTGCTTCGGCCCTTGGTACTCGGTATCGACGGCGGGGGTACGCACACGGTCGCGTTCCTCGCCGAGTCGGGTACGGGAGCCGTGATCGGTCGCGGCACCAGCGGCCCGTCCAACATCCAAGCCGTCGGCGTCGAAGCCGCGTTGCGGGAACTCGATGTTGCGATCGCTGCGGCGTTTCAAGATGCGAAACTCGCCCGAAGTCAAGTCGCGGCGGCGTGCCTCGGCCTCGCTGGCGTCGATCTCACCGAAGGGTTGGGCATCATTCGCCAGTGGGCCGATTCCGTTTCGCTCGCCGAGAAGATCGCGGTCGCCAACGACGCGACGTTGCTCTTCGCCGCAGGCACGCCGGAAGGCTGGGGGCTCGCCGTCATCGCGGGCACCGGCTCGATTGCCTTCACATTGAATCGCAACGGGAAGGATGGCCGCGCCGGCGGCTGGGGCTACCTCCTCGGCGACGAAGGAAGCGCCTGGCAGCTCGGCCTCCAGGGCCTCCGCGCCGCGTGCCGCGCCGCCGACAATGCCGGGCCCAAAACGAAACTGCTCGACGTGTTCCTGGCGAAGCTCGACACCTGCGACCCGCGCGATTTCATTCCCGCCGTCTATCGCGGCGTCTGGGATCGGGCGACGATTGCCGGGCTCGCGCCGCTGGTGGTGGAAGCGGCCGAGGTGGGCGATGAGGTGGCACACAAGCTGGTCGTGCATCAAGTGACGGAACTGGCCCGAACGGCCGTGACGGCGGTGGATGCGAATGGGCTTCCGCGATTGGGGCTACCGGTGGCCGTGGCCGGCGGGCTGATCGTGAGAAGCGAGTTCTACCGCAGGTTGTTCGTGGAAGCGCTCCGCGGCTTCGGCGTTCACCCCGGCTGCGTCCAACCCGTCGAGGAGCCCGCGCTCGGGGCCATCGTCATGGCGCTGAAAATGGTGAACGAGCCGGAAGCGTAAGCGACGGATGAGGAGGCCCGTCGCTTACGCTTCCGGCTCTCACGTTATCAACAAGTCTTCGCATCGGGCAGTTCGAGTTCGACCTGCTCGCCGACTAAATGAACCGCGTAGCAGCCCGTCTTGATCTTCGGGTTGTCGGCCCACGCGCCATCGGCAAGGCGAAACCGCCAGAAGTGCCACGGGCACGTCACCACGCCGTCTTCGACGAAACCGCCGGAGAGCGAGGCTCCCATGTGCGGGCAAAGGTCGTCGATCGCGAAGAACTGGCCGTTCGACCTGAACACGGCCACGTCCTTCTGATTCACGGTGACGACGACGCTCCCGCCCTCGGGAAATTCGTTCGCTAATCCGAGTGCAACGCGCTGGCCCACGCCGAGCCCTCCAATCGCATGAATCATCTCGTTCGCATATTGTACCACCCTCTCCGAGCGAGGAGAGGGGGTTGGGATCGCGAGTTCCCGAGAAACGTGCTTGCCTCTGACGCCCCATCCGCTATAACACGAGTTCCGATTTTGAGTGAGGTTTTGCCATGGGTATGCAGTGCGCAGTGTGCGGGAAGAAGCCCGTTGTCGGCAACATGAAGACCTACCGCGGTAAGGCCAAGTACCTCGGCGGCGTCGGCAAGAAGATCACCGGCACCACCAAGCGCCGCTTCAAGCCGAACCTCCAGCGGATCAAGGTGCAGAAGGACGGCGAAATCGTTCGCTCGCGCGTCTGCGTTCAGTGCATCCGCAGCGGCAAGATTCAGCGCCCGATCAAGAAGCTGCCGTTCGCTAGCGTTCAAGTGTAGCCATGTCGCTGACCCTCGACGACGTTCGCAAGGTGGCGAAGTTGGCCCGGCTTGAACTAGCCGACGCCGACCTCGCTCGCCTTCAGCCGCAACTTTCCGCCATTCTCGATTACGTCGATCAACTCCAACAGCTGAACACCGAAGGTATCGAACCGCTGGCGCACCCGCTGCCCATTGCGAACGCCTTCCGCGACGACGTGCCCACGCCGTCCCTTTCGGTGGACGACGCACTCGCCAACGCACCCAACCGCATCGGCGACTACTTCGGCGTCCCCGCCGTGTTCAATACCGACAGTTGATGCAACATACCGATTAGCCGCGACGCGGAGTCTGCGGAGCGGAGCGCTCCCCTTCGCGGACTCCGGGTCGCGGCTAAACGGTATCCGGATTCCACCATGATCGACCTCACTGCCTCCGAACTGATTGCACTCCAGGCTTCGGGGCAGGCAACTGCCGTCGAAATTGCCGATGCGTTTCTCGCTTCCATCCGCCAGCGCGAACCGAAGCTCCGGGCCTTCCTGCACATCGATGAAGCCGCGGTTCGCATGCAAGCCGACGCCGTCGACGCGAAGCGAAGGGCTGGCCTACCGCTCGGCAAACTCGCGGGCGTGCCCGTCGCCATCAAGGACGTGCTCTGCACCAAGGGCGTTCGCACGACCTGTGCCAGCCGGATCCTCGAGAACTTCGTGCCGCCGTACAACGCGCACGTCGTGGAACGTCTCATTGCCGAAGACGCGATCCTGCTCGGCAAAACGAACATGGACGAGTTCGCGATGGGCTCCTCCACCGAGAACAGTGCCTATCAGGTCACGCGGAACCCGTGGAACACCGAGTGCATTCCCGGCGGCTCGTCCGGCGGCAGTGCGGCGGCCGTCGCCGGGTGCGAAGCACCCCTATCACTCGGCACCGATACGGGCGGTTCGATCCGCCAACCCGCGGCGCTCTGCGGCATCGTCGGCCTCAAGCCGACCTATGGCCGCGTCAGCCGCTACGGCCTCATCGCCTTCGCGTCGTCGCTCGATCAGGTCGGCCCCTTCGCACGCACCGTTTCCGATGCGGCTTTGCTCTTGGAAGCCATCGCGGGCCACGACCCGCGCGACAGTACCAGCGTGAACCGACCCGTGCCTGAGTACACGGAAACCCTGAACGAACCGGTTCGCAACTTGCGAATCGGCGTGCCCCGCGAGTTCTTCGGAGAAGGGCTCGATGCCGAAGTCGAAGGTGCCGTGCGAACGGCCCTCAAAGAATACGAGAAGCTCGGTGCCACGCTCGTCGAGGTGTCGTTGCCGCACAGCCCGCTGGCGCTCGCGGCCTATTACATCGTCGCGCCGGCCGAAGCGTCTGGCAACCTCGCCCGATTCGACGGCATGCACTATGGACACCGCACCAAACAGAAAGCCGACCTCATCGGCACCTACTCCAAGTCCCGGGGCGAAGGCTTCGGCCAAGAGGTGCAGCGCCGCATCATGATCGGCACCTACGTCCTTTCCAGCGGTTACAAGGACGCCTACTACCTGAAGGCACTCAAGGTTCGCCGTCTCGTGAAGCAGGACTTCGACGACGCATTCGCGAAGTGCGATGTCGTGATGGGCCCGACCACGCCCACCGCCGCGTTCAAAATTGGAGCGAAGTCCGACGATCCGCTGGCGATGTACCTTTCGGACGTCTACACCGTGTCTTGCAATTTGGCGGGCCTGCCGGGCTTGAGCTTGCCGTGCGGCTTCACGAAGTCGAACCTGCCGATCGGCCTGCAACTCCTCGCGCCGCCGTTCGAGGAAGAGAAGTTGCTCCGCATCGCCCGCACGTTCGAAGCCGCCACCGACTGGCATTTGAAGCGACCCTCGGTGTAGAATCAAAGCATGAGCATCGCAACCATCTCACCAGCTAAGACATTTCTCCCAGTCCGAGGCGAGCGGCTTCTCACGGCTGCGGACCTCGCGGAACTGCCGACATCCTTTTCGTCCGGGGATGTGCGTTACGAACTGGACGATGGGAGGCTCGTCGTCTTGGCACCACCCGGACACACTCACGGCCGCCGTCAGGCCAAAATCGTTCAATACTTGGGATCGGAAGGGGAGGATCGCGGACTCGGCGAGGTCTGCGCAGAAGTCGGTATCGTTCTGCGACGCAAGCCGGATCGCGTGGTCGGTGCCGATGCCGCATTCATCCTGACTTCTTCCCTCCCGGTAAGGCGTTCGAAGGAAGGGTATCTCGAAACGATCCCGGAGATCGTGGTCGAAGTTCGCAGTAAGAACGACACCAGCAACGAAGTGCGGGCGAAGAAAGAGGAATACTTCGCGGCGGGCGTGCAACTCGTCTGGGTTGTCGAAACCGACGACAAGACCGTTGCCGCGTATCAGCCCGGTCGCGATGTCCAACTCTTCACCTGCGCCGACTCGCTCTCAACATCGCTTCTGCCGGGCTTCTCGGTTCCCGTGGCGAAGTTGTTCGCGGGGTCGTGAGGTCGTTCGGGCGGGTGCAGTCCCGTAGGTGTCCTTACTTTCCGTTCCGTCCGAGCCGGTGGCCACCCACGGCACGGCCTCGTGGACGTGGCCGCTTCGCGTACCGCTC
>JAYTGN010000063.1:0-17772 GCA_043733485.1 Gemmataceae bacterium | reverse complement strand
TTCTTCATGAAGAAACCCGGTTTCCAAAGCAGAAACCGGGTTTCGAGGACTCGTCGGGTGCCCGCATCGTCGGTTCCCATTTCTACGGGCCGTACTTCGCCCGGCCGGCTCGCGGCTGCCACCCCGATCAAGACTTCCTGGTGCCGGATGCCGCGAACTCCGAACCGTTGATGCAACTTGCGGGGAAGATGCCGTTCGTGGTCACGGTCGCGCCGGAAATCGAGAATGCGGAGTGGCTGGTGCGAACGTATTCCCAGCGTGGGGTGCGGTTCAACGCGGGGCACAGCTTCGCGACCTTCCCGCAGATGGAAGCGGCTGTTGGCTGGGGCGTACGGCACGTCGATCACCTGTTTTGCGCCATGTCCGACCGGGCTCGGTTGCGGCAGACGCAAACCTACCCGATGCGCGGCGGCGTCATGGAGGCGACGCTCTTCCTCGACGAACTCACGACCGAAGTTATCGCGGATGGCCAGCATCTGACGCCGGAACTGTTGCGGCTCGCGTACAGGATCAAGGGGCCGGATCGTCTGGCCTTGGTCACGGACTCGATGCGGGCCGTCGATCTTCCGGATGGCGAATACTGGTTCGGGCCGGAAGGCCGCGGCGAGAGGGTTCGCAAACTGAACGGCGTCGGCGTCACGCTCGACGGCACGGCCCTGGCCTCCGGCGTCACTGGCATGGATCAAGCCGTGCGGACGATGCACTTCTCGGCGCTTGTGCCCCTGCCCGAGGCCGTGCGCATGGCCAGCCTCACCCCGGCACGCATTCTGGGACTCGAAAAGGAAATCGGCAGCATCGAAGTCGGCAAACGAGCGGACCTCGTCGTGATGGATTCCTCGCTGAATGTGCGGCAGGTCTATTTGGGAGGGGAGAAAATCGTTTAGCCGCGACCCGGAGTCCGCAACGGTGAGCGCGGCACTCGGTCGAGTCCATAAACTATCAACACCTCTCGAACACCAATCTCGCCCATCGAGGCCCGCATGTTCGCAAGACGCGATTACATCCGCGATTACATGATGATCCCGCCCGGCACCGGCGAGCAGGATGTCGCCAATATGATCGTCGAGATCCCCAAGGGGCGGCGAACCAAGTTCGAGGTGGACAAGGCCACTGGCCTCATCAAGATGGACCGCTACCTCTACAGCTCCACCATGTATCCCGGCGATTACGGTTTCGTTCCCCAGACCTTGGCCGAAGACGGCGACCCCTCCGATATTCTCGTGATGGTGAACGAGCCGACCTTCAGCGGCTGCCTGATCGAAGCACGGATCGTAGGCATCTTCAAGATGAAGGACAACGGGCACAACGACTTCAAGTTGCTCGCCGTGCCGAACAAGGACCCGCTTTTTGGGGACATCAAGAAATTGGAGGATGTGCCGCACCACTTCCTGCGGGAGGTCGAGCACTTCTTCAGCACGTACAAGCAACTCGAGGGAGTGATCATCGAGCCACTCGGTTGGGCTTCGGTGGAACACGGCATCACAGAAGTGCGGGCTTCGATCGATCGGTTCCGCAAGACGCTCGGAAACTTCTGACGCGGGCAATCGGTCGGTGCGGTTGTCTCGTCGGAATGGTTGTGGCGCAAACGGCGGTCCGCCGGATTTTTCGGGCGGCGCATCGCGGGGAGCCACCGGGCCGGTCGCGGCGCTCGTTTCTCCTTTGACTTGAGCCCATTCAAGGCGTTAGACTTTTCTTTCGTAGAGCCTGCGCCCAAAACGGATGACTCGCGGCATTCCCCTTTCGAGATCGACCCCATGAAATCGCGCCTGAACATCGAGTTCCTCGAACAACGCGATTGCCCGGCGGCCGGATCGACCCTGATCCCCGTCGGCGTCGGGGTCGATTACACACTTTCGATCAACACGAGCGGCCGCATCGCCTCCATGCAACTGGCCGCTCCGGATTGGGTTGCTTGGTCGAACGGATCCCAGACGCAGGCCCAGGCCGAGGCCATGGCCCAACGCATCTATCAGTTTTTCCCCGACCAGTTCGACCACATCATCTTCGTGAACAATCAGACGACCATCCCACCCGCTGCGTCCTATTTTGGCGTGACGTATCCCGTCAAGAACGACACGTTGGGAATCGGCGACCCCTCCGGTATCGGCACGCCGATCTTCAACAACGGATCGCAGTGGGGATCGGGCGGCAAACTCCAGACGGTCATTCACCTCATCGATGAAGAGACGATTCGCCAGCGGACCAGCCTTCACGAACTGACGCATCGGTGGTCCGCCTTCTTGCCGGAACTGCAGAGTTCGGCTCCCGGCCACTGGGGCTTTTCCAGCGTCGGCGGGCAGCTCGGCGGCTGGGCACCCGGTACGCTACGTTCAATCGGGCCCGGACTTTACGATGCCGACGGACCCAAGGGAACCACCGACTGGCAGCCTCAAAGCGCCGGCACGGCCGCGAACACCATCGGCTATGCCCAACTCGAACTCTACAACCTGGGCCTGATCACCGCGGCAGAGGTCGATCCGATTCAGTACGCAGTGAACGGCGCGTTCACGAACTTTGCACTCGGCCAATTCAGCGCCGATTCGATTCAGACCGTGACGATTAACAACATCATCTCGCAGGAAGGATTGCGGCTCCCCACGCCCGCGACCTCGCAGAAAGACTTCCGCGCCATCACGGTCATCCTCACGCCGAACCCGCTCACGCAGGCAGAACTCGACACTTACGATACCGACGTGGAACTGTTCGGACGGCCCGGTTCGGACGGCGACCCGACGCTCAAGAATTTCTGGGAAGCCACCGGCGGGCGCGCCACTCTGAAGCTCGACGGGCTCGACCGCTTCCTCCCGACCGGCAACCCGGTCCTCGGGGTCGGGACGAACGGAAGCGCCCTCGGCCTCGCGATCGGTTCGACCGGGACCTACGACACCGTACTCGCTCAGAATATCCAAGCTTATTTCGGCGTCAGCGGCGACTCGGTTCGCATCGCCGTCGGCGACGTGGACGGCGATAAAATCCCCGACTTCGCCGTGTCCACGGGACCCGGCGTGGACACGCGATTCGGCGTCTTCAGCGGCGATCAGACCCGTTGGATTATCGCACCGACCGCACCCTTCCGCGGCAGCGAGGATTTCAGCGGCGGGGCGTTCGTCTCCCTCGGCGACCTCGACGGCGACGGGCGAGCCGACGTCGTGGTCAGTGCGGACAACGGCGGCGGGCCTCGCGTCGTCATCTACTCCTACAAGCCTTCGACCGGCGTCTACCCCCTGGCGGACTTCTTCGGAATCGCCGATGCGAGCTTCCGCGGCGGTGCCCGTACCGCTGTTGGCGATGTGAATCACGATGGCCGCGCGGATCTGGCCGTGGCCGCTGGCCCAGGAGGCGGACCGCGCGTTGTCGTTTACAACGGTATGACGCTGTTGAGCTCCCGCACCAAACTCGTCAACGACTTCTTCGTCTACCCAGGTGCTGACGCCGTCAACCTCCGAAACGGCGTCTACCTGGCCATCGGCGACGTGAATGCGGACGGCTTCGGCGACCTCATCGCAGGTGCTGGCGACGGAGGTGGGCCGCGCGTACTCGCACTCAGCGGCCAAACCCTGACTTCTCGTGGGCCGCTCGCGGCCTTCTCCAGCCCACTCGCGGACTTCTTCTCCGGTAACACCGCGGATCGCGGCGGTGTTCGCGTCACGGTCAAGAACGTCGATAACGACGGCCGTGCCGACATCGTGACCGGGAGCGGTGCGGGCCTCGCCGGCGATGTTCGCGTCTATCTCGGTTCGAGCCTTCGGGGTCGCGCGAAACCGCCACTCTTCCAGGATCTTCCCGTGTTTGGAACCACTCCGCTGCTCGATGGCGTGTTCGTCGGTTAAGAAAACCGCTTCCGCAAGAAGTAGCCGGGCTCAAAGTAGCCCGGCCGCTCGACCACGTCTTCTCCTAACTCGATAGCCAATTCCAGCGCGAAGTCTTCCTTGCTCCGCGCCCGAACTTCCCGCACAATGGCAGGCTTACCCACCCACCTACCTGGAGGTTCACAATGCGAATCCACTATCTCCGTTCCTGTGCCGCGGCAATCGTTCTGTCCGTATCCGCGTTCGCCGACGAGGGCGACTTCAAACTGAACAAACGGTCGCGCGTCGAGAAGGACGGAAAGTTCGAAGCCGTCTCCACGGCCCAACAGTGGCCCGCGAAGCAGACGGCCATCATCGTCTGCGATATGTGGGACGCCCACCACTGCCTCAACGCCGTTCGTCGGGAAGAAGAACTCGTTCCGCGCATGAACGAGTTCCTCACGAAGGCGCGAGCCCAGGGTGCATTTATCATTCACGCTCCATCCAGTTGCATGGAACCGTACAAGGACCACGCGGCTCGCAAGCGAGCCCAGGCCGCGCCGACGGCCAAGAACCTTCCCAAAATGATCGACGAGTGGTGCCGCAAGATCCCCGCTGAAGACGGGGGCAAGTACCCGATCGATCAGACCGATGGCGGCGAAGACGACGACCCAGCCGAACACGCCGAGTGGCAAGCGAAGCTCAAGGCGATGGGCCGCAATCCGAAAGCTCCGTGGAAGAGTCAGCACGCGGGGATCGCCATTCGCAACGAAGACGCAATCAGCGACTCCGGCGTCGAGATCTGGAACCTGCTGGAAGAACGCGGGATCGCCAACGTCATGCTCGTCGGCGTTCACACGAACATGTGCGTACTCGGACGGCCCTTCGGTCTGAGGCAACTCGCGAAGAACGGCAAAAACGTCGTCCTGGTTCGCGACCTCACCGACACGATGTACAACCCGAAGATGCCGCCGATGGTGAGCCACTTCGAGGGCACCCGCCTGATCGTCGAGCACATCGAAAAATACGTCTGCCCCACGATCGGTTCCAATCAACTCTTGGGCGGGTCGGAGTTCCGCTTCAAGGGCGACAAGTGACTCGAATCGCGTCGCCGATTCGCCCAGGAGGCCTCCAGTTGCCACAATGGAAAGTGGCGACACCGCTTCCTGGAGACCGCACGATGGATGTTATCACCGTGTCCGAGGCTCGCAAGCCCGAGAGCGTCGGCAAGCTCATTCGCCTGCGCGGTTGGGTTCGCACGCGCCGCGATTCCAAGGGCGGATTCAGCTTCATCGAACTGAACGACGGCTCGTCCCAGGGGAACGTGCAGATCGTCGCGCCGGGCGAACTTCCCAACTACGAAACGATCGTGAAGCACCTCCGCACGGGCGCGAGCGTGAGCATCGACGGCGAAGTGAAGGCCTCCCCCGCGAAGGGGCAAGCCACGGAGATTCACGCCTCCGCCATCGAACTCGTCGGCGACGCCGACGCCGAGAAATACCCGCTCCAGAAGAAGGGCCACTCCTACGAATTCCTCCGCACCATCGCTCACCTCCGTCCGCGCACCAACACGTTCGGGGCCATCGCCCGGCTTCGCAACCGCGTCTGCAAGTCGATCCACGATTTCTTCCAGGAACGGGGCTTCCTCTACGTTCACACGCCGATCATCACAGCCAGCGATTGCGAGGGTGCGGGGGCGCTCTTCCGCGTGAGTACGCTCGATCCGGACAAGCCGCCCACGGTAGACGGCAAGGTCGATTTCACGAAGGACTTCTTCAACAAGCCTGCGTTCCTCACGGTGAGTGGCCAGCTTCAAGTCGAGTCGTTCGCGTGCTCGATGGGCAAGGTCTACACCTTCGGGCCGACGTTCCGCGCCGAGAACAGCAACACGCCGCGGCACCTCGCCGAGTTCTGGATGGTCGAACCGGAGATGGCCTTCCACGACCTGACGGACAACATGAACCTCGCCGAGGCGTTCCTCAAACGCATCATTGCGGACGCCCTCGAGCACTGCGCGGAAGACATGAAGTTCTTCGCCGAGCGCGTGGACAAGGACGTCTTCGCGCGGCTCGAAAACGTGCTGAACAACCCGTTCAAGCGGGTGCCGTATACCGAGGCCGTGGAGATTCTGGAGAAGGCCTGCAAGGCGTGGGAATATCCCGTGGCTTGGGGCAACGACCTGCAATCCGAGCACGAACGCTACCTCACCGAGCAGCACTTCAAGTGCCCGGTGATCTTGTTCGACTACCCGCGCACGTTGAAGCCCTTCTACATGCGAGTGAACGACGACGGGAAAACGGTGCGGGCGATGGACGTGCTGGTGCCGGGCGTCGGCGAGATCATCGGCGGAAGCCAGCGCGAGGAACGCCTGGAGGTACTCGAAGGCCGCATGCGCGAGCAAGGGCTCGAACCGGAAGCCTACGACTGGTACCTGGACTTGCGTCGCTACGGGACCGTGCCGCACGCGGGCTTCGGCCTCGGGCTGGAACGCACGATCCTGTTCTTGAGCGGGATGGCGAACATCCGCGACGTGATCCCATTCCCGCGAACGCCGGGCAGCGCGGAGTTTTGAACTATCGCCCTGCCGGATAGCCGAAGGGTTGAGGCGTTGGGGTGGTCAAGACCGACGCCGCCACCGGAGGGCGATGAGGACGAGCGTCGTCAGCCCGAGAACGCCACCGGCGATCCAGAGCCACCGACCCCACCGGCCGCCGGAGAGCTTGCCCGGTTTGGGCGCCTTGGGAAAGGGCTTGATGCCGAACTGCTTCTCCAAGTCGAAGTCGTCGTCCGTCGGGGTGTACCGCTCGTACTCGGTGAAAACAACTTCCTCTCGGGGAACGCGCTTTCCGCCCGGCAGGATGAACCACTCCTTGTACTCCTTCGGGATCGGAAACCCTTCTGGACCATCCACGTATGTCATCACTCCGGCCATCTTCCCGTCTTTATAACCTTTGAGGGTAAAGAGCTTGTCCCGCTCGTATTCGAGAAAGGCGTAGTGGTTCTGCGGATCGAAGTAGGAAGTCGTGGTGGCCCCGTGGCTATCTACGACAGCCACTCGAATAGCTGGCCTTCCGTGCAGTACGACAGATTCGAATGCCTTGACCTCAGAATGGCGAGGCTGTTTCCCATTCCGCAAGCTATCCATCATAGCAAAGTAGTAGGTCACTCGATAACCACCAGCAAAAGACAGCGGCAGGAACAGCTTAAACCGACTCGCCGTATCCTCGATCTGGTGACGGCGGGTGGCTTCCGGGTAGTGCTCGTCGAGCTTGTAACTTGTTCCGGATATCTGAGAGACTCTGTACGCTTCGTCCTCGAACCACATCGCTCCAGCTTTGTATGGCTCGGGTTTATCGAGCCGGCTCATCTTCGAGTTGGCGCGAAAGGCATCGCCGCGGGAGACAATCGTGTCCTCCGCTTGGCCTTCTCGTACTCCTGTCGGCTCGAATTTCCCATATCCCGTAACTTCGACTTTGATTCTTCTATTCTTGACATACTGCTCGTACAGCTGCGGCTCGTGCTTCGCGTACTCGGCCAGGAAGTCCGACTCCTCGGAGGCCGGAGCCGGCTCGCTGAGAGCGAACAGGGCGATAACTGCAGCCAGGGCGATGGTGAGTGGATTATGCTTGCTCATGGCGGATGCCTCGACGCCGCCACCGGAGGGCGATGAGCCCGAGCGTCGTCAGCCCGAGAACGCCACACCTCTCGACCACGGCCGTCCCTCGCTGGCGGTTCGGGCTCTGATAACCACTCTAACTCTCTACTGCGGGGCACTGCTGGCGGCCCGGCGGCGACGGCGCACGATGACCATCAGACCCGCCGTTACCAGAGCGAACAGCGCCGCGCCGCCGTAGAGCCACCACCCGAGTCGGCGTGAGGCCGTGAGGTTGGCCCCAGTCCCCGTCCCGAGCGGGGGCAGCGGCTTGATCCCGAACTGCTTCTCCAGATCGAAGTCGTCTGCGGTCGGAGTATATTTGGAGTACTCCAGGAACTCAACTAGGGCGTTGGGCACCTTCCGACCATCGGGCAGTATGTACCACATTTCGTACTTGGTCGGCAGCGGCACTCCCTCGGCCGACGGGGCGTAGGTCAAGACTCCCATGCGACGTACCGGGCCTTTCTTCCCGGTCGCGTCGAGGGAACTATCGCTCTCGTAGCCGAGCGCGGCGTAGTCGTTGGCCGGGTCCACATAGGTGGTGCTGACGATGTCGCCGAATGTACTTCGGACCTTGATGGCGATCGCCGGCTGGCCTTGCCAGGTACTCGGGGTGGCCGAGAGGAAGGTCCGCAGAACTCGCGTACCCTGAAGCTTCTGCCCGGAATGCCGGAGCACATAGCCGATTGTGAACGGTCCGCCGTCGTCTCCCCCATACATGAGTGGGTAGACGAACGGTGCGGGGGGCATTGAACTGATGTCCCGTAGATCGGATGGGGGCAAAGATTGGCTCTGAATCCGGTAAGAGTCGGGCTTGTCCCCTTGGATCAGGCTGTACCCATCACCGGGGACTCTCAACCCGCCGAACAACTTTCCGACTCCCTGTTGGCTCTTCGGATCCTCGTAATCATCCCGTCCTTTGGTTCGGAACGCATCTTCGCCGAACACCGTCGTCGATTCGAAAGAACTCAACAGTAGTGGGGAATTGTCTTTGCCGAGTTGGTAGGTTTTAGTGTGGGTGGTCACTTTCCGGTTGTAGACATACCGAACCAACAACTTCTTTTCGGCAGCCAGGTACTTGGCTATGAACGGATCTCCATCCCCAGCAGTCACGGGCTGCCAGGACAAGAAGAGTGCTATCGCCAAGCAGAAGGACGGTGGAATGATCGACTTCACGGTGCCACCTCGATACTAGATTGGAGAGCCTCTACGCCTAGAGGGTGGCTATGGTTATGGGTTGCCGCACCCGCAGTAAGTCTGGCACCAGCTCGACTGAGTGTTCTTCTGAGGGTCGAACTTGAGTGTGTTGCATCCGTTGCCTGTCGCATCGCACTGATAGCAGAAATTGGTGCATGTGCCGCCTTGCCAGGTGTTTCCATTACCATCAGCACAGGGAAGTAGAGATGCACAGTCCTCGGAACTGCAGTCGGTGTAATATGGCTGGCCGGGGTCTCCGTAGCAGGGCTCGGTGTAGGTCTGCCCCGCGACCGTTTTGAAGCAGTTGTCGTGGATTGCCTTCCAGCGGCATTGGTCCCACTGGTAGCCCTTCAAGGTCTGGCAAATCGTACCACCCGGTTGCGCCGCGTTGTTCCAGTAATTCTGACACGCGGTGCACTGGGGATTATCTGTCGCCCATGCGGGTTTCACGACCAGCGCCACGACGAGTAGCGACAGCGCCATCGCGGCGGTGACCGGAGAAGGCTGGGTGTGACATGAGTGGACTCCACGGGCGAGTGGTATCGGCAATTTGACCCAGGCAGAGCGGAGAATTCAAGAACAAACCCCGGCGATTTTCCAACATATCTCCATGTTATTCACCCAACTCGAGTTGCATTCGCAAAATAACTTCGATCAGCGCGAGATTCTGGACCGCCAGTTCGCGGAGCATGGGGAATGGTATACCGGCATCGTGAGTGGGTGAAGGTGGGTCACCGCCCCGTCGGGTAACCGAAAGGTTGAGGTGTTGGCGTTGTCAGCACGTCTTCCTGAAGCGGCTTCTTGAAGAAGAGAATGAGCACGTCCTGGTCCACGTCGGCGTTGTGGTAGACGTTTGAGGAGACGAGTTCCCAGCCGTAAAGGCCCAGGGCGTTCGCGTTCTCCTGCACCTTCTCGACGGTGCCCTGATCGCCGAGCCCGGCAGTCACGAACTGCGCCGTCATGTACTTCCACTTGGTCATGGCGAACGCTCCGAATCGGGCCTCACTCGGTCACCGGAAAGAGAATTCTACCGCAACTCTGGCAGAGAATGTAGAGCCCAGATTGTACTTCGAGCAACCGCTGCTGCGAGACGCCGGTGTTGCACCCCTGGCAGACTTTGTTCTTCACGGCCGCGAGCGCGTCCGGCCCGCGCGCCTTCACCAGATGATCGTACTGCGCCCGGTTCTTGCTGGGAATTTCCACCTCGATCTTGACCAGTGCCACCTTCGAGCCTTCCAGATCGGCCTTGAGCACGCCCGTGCGTTCCTTGGCGTCCACGCCGGCTTGGGCGAACTCGGCTTGGGCGTCCGCCCACTTCTTCTCCGTGGCGGGGATCGCGTTGTTCTTCTCTTCCAGTTCGCTCATGGTCGTGAGAATTGCGTCTTCGATCTGGGCCTTTTTCTCGGACGCTTGGCGAATCTCGGACCTCTTCGCCTCGAATTCCTTGGCCACCGAGATGCCGGTGAGTTGCTCTTCGAGTTTCTTGAGCCGGGTGTCGGTTTGCTTGAGCGTTCCCTCGTCGTCGCGCTGCTTGAGTTTTAACTTGGTAATCGAATCGTAGTGGTCTTTGTGTTCGAGTTGTTCGCGGTCGAGGCGATCCTGGATGGCTTTGACCACTCGGGGCCCGCGGTCGATTTCTTCCTGGAGTGCCTTGATGTGCTTGCGGAGTCGGTGACACTCGCGGAGCGTATCGGCAACGGTCATTGAGGGGCTCCGGATTGAAGGTGTGAAGTGATTATAGAGAAAAGGAAAGCCCACCCGTGAGAACGGGTGGGCCGTAAGCGTGCGAAGCCCACCCGTGGCAACGGGTGGGCGTGTGTCCTCAAACGCCGCGTTTCACACCGTCGAGGAAGCCTTCGAGTTGCCGGCTGCGGACGGGATGCTGCAGCTTGCGAACGGCCTTGGCCTCGATCTGGCGGACGCGTTCGCGAGTGACTTTGAAGATGCGGCCGACTTCTTCGAGCGTGTAGGTGTAGCCGTCGCCGAGGCCGTAGCGCAGTTTGATGATCTCGCGTTCGCGATAGGTCAGCGTCTTGAGCACGCCCTCGATCTTGTCCTTGAGCATTTCGTTGGCCGCGGCATTCACGGGCGATTCCACCGAGTTGTCTTCGATGAAGTCGCCGAAGTAGCTGTCTTCACTCTCGCCCACTGGCCGATCGAGGCTGATGGGTTGCCGGGAGATCTTAAGAACCCGCTTGGTCTCTTCCAACGTGTAGCCGGCGGCCTTCGCGGTCTCTTCGATCGTCGGTTCGCGGCCCATGTCCTGCAGCAACTTCTTGGACACGTTCCGCAGCTTGGACATCGTCTCGATCATGTGAACCGGAATGCGGATCGTCCGGGCCTGATCGGCGATGGCCCGCGTGATCGCCTGGCGAATCCACCACGTGGCGTAGGTGCTGAACTTGAAGCCGCGGCGATGCTCGTACTTATCCACGGCCCGCATCAGGCCCGTGTTGCCTTCTTGAATCAGGTCGAGGAAGCTGAGGCCGCGGTTGCGGTACTTCTTGGCGATGGAAACGACGAGCCGCAGATTGCCGCCGGAGAGTTCGCGCTTGGACTGCTCGTACTCGGCGAAGCGCTGCTTCATGATGCCGACGCGCCGTCGCAAGCTCGCCGGCTCCTCGAGCGTGATCAGCATCAGGTCCTGGAGTTCCTTCTCGAGATTGAGGCGTTCCTCGCGGGCGGCGCGGTTGCCCCGCAGTCCCTTGACCTCGCGCTCGAGCTCGTCCATGCGGTGGCTGATTTGCTCCATCTTCTTCATCAACGGCTGGACCTTCTGCGTGCGAATCGAGAGTTCCTCGACCAGCATGACGGTCTTGCGGCGACGCAGACGCAACCGCTCGCGGACGATCTCGCGGTCGGCTTCGATCGTGCATTCTTCCGTGAGCCGCTGGAAGTCCTCGACGTTGTGTTCCATCAACGGTTCGAGCGTCCGCAAGTTGTGCGGCATCCGCTGGAGAATCTTGTCCTTCTCCAGGTTCTCCGTCTGCGAGACCTTGATCGTGCGGTCGAAGGGAAGGTCGCCGGTGGCCACGCGTTTGAGCGTCTCGACGACTTGGCGCAGTGCATAATCGCATTCGAGAACTTTGCGGCGGAAGCGGCGGCGAGTCACTTCGATCTTGCGGGCCAGCGAGATTTCCTTATCGCGGGTGAGCAGTGGAATCTCGCCCATCTGCGTGAGGTACATGCGAACGGGGTCGTCGATGTGGCGGCCGTCGCCGTCGGTGTCCTCGAAGGGGTTCGCTTCCACGTCGGCGACGACCACCTCGGCGAGCACGTCCTGCGTTTCCTCGCGCTCCTCGGTATCGGCTTCATCGATGATGCTGATGCCGTTTTGCTCGAGCAGTTCGAGTACGCCTTCGAGGCGGTCGGATTCGGGGACGCCCGGGCTCCCTTCCGGCAGCGCCGCGTTGACCTCGTCGTAAGTGAGCGAGCCGGTTTCCTTACCGCGCTTCAGCAGAGCCAGAAGCGTCTCGTCGGTCTTCCAGTCCATCCGAACCCCTCCCAAGGGCTGATCGAGCCGTAAGCGGCTCAACCAGTTCGTTTCTGTTGAAGTTTGCGGAGCAACTCGGTCGCCTCGTCCGGGTCGAGCGAGCCGCCCTTCAACTTCGCGGTCAACGTCTTCTCTTCGGCCTGTGCCGTCTGCTTCGCGAACCAGCCCAGAATGCGGGCCAGATCCTGTTCGGGCTCCGAAGTATGCAATCCGACCTCGCGGCAGCGCTCCGCGGAGGCGTACCAATCGGGGCGATCGTGGAGCCGTTCCCGAAGGATGTCCATGTCCGGCGTCTCGCCCGCCGCGTGAATGAAATACAGTTCGCAAAGAACCCGCCGCATCCCAGCGTGGGTAATCTGCTCGAGTGCGATGATCGGTTGCACGGAGCCGATCATTTGCGGGAACGCGAGCAGAAAGTTCAGCAACTGCTTCTCGCCGCCGAACCGCGGGGTCGAGGACTCAATCGGTTCCGGCCGCTCCGGCTCCCCGATCTCTTCGGGCTCGGTGCTTCGCCGCGCCGCGTACGATTTTCGTTCTTCGGCGACTTTCTCGTTCTGCTTCCGATCGCGGGTGAGTTCGCCGAACCGCGCCCACACCGTTTCGTGTCGAAGGCCCAGACGCTGCGCGAGTCGCGTCACGATCAGTTCCTGCTTTACCTGGCTGGACTGATTCTTGAGCGCCGGTGCGCCGGTCATGATCCCGAGCACCGAATCGATGATGCGTCGCGTCGCTTCCACGGACGGATTCGGATCGCGTTCGAGCAGTCGATTCATCTTGAAGTCCAGGGCATCGACGGCGGAACCGAGCACCTTGTTGAAGACTTCCACGCCTTCGGGTTGCGAGAGTAAATCGCACGGATCGAGGCCATCGGGCAGCACCGCGACCGCGAGTTCCACATCCTGCGAGACGAAAATTTCGAGCGCCCGATCCACTCCGGTCATGCCGCCGGCATCCGCGTCGTACACGAGCACGACCTTCGGAGCGTAGCGGCGAAGCTGAGCCACGTGCCGGGCGTTCAAGGCTGTACCCATCGTGGCGACCACCTGCGGCACGCCGCACTGATGCGCCATCATCACATCCGTGTAGCCCTCGACGACCGCGAGATAACCGACCGCGGCACCAGCATGGCGAGCGAGGTCGAGGCCGTAAAGGAGCTCGCTCTTGGAGAAGAGCGGGGTTTCAGCCGAATTGTAATACTTCGGACCCCGGCTTGCATAGGGCGACTCGGGCATGATCCGCCCGCCGAAGCCCACGGGCCGACTTTGGACGTCCCGAATCGGGAACATCACGCGGTCGCGGAAGCGGGGATAATAGCCTTGGCCCTGATCCCGGAGTGCCGTGAGGCCGACTTCGAGCAGGAGGTCGTCGGGGATGCGATCGCGGTAGGAGACTTGATTGAGCCAATTGCCGTCGATCGGGGCGAATCCGAGCCCGAAATCGCGAACGGATTTGCCGGAAAGCTTACGGCTACCGAGGTATTTGCGGGCCGGTTCCGCGATGGGATCGTTGAGCAGGCATTCCTGGTGCAATTCCTGAGCCCACCGCATGACGCCGAGCAGTCGGACGCGAGCCTGATCCTGCGGCGATTGGTTCTCGTCGAGCTTGATTCCGGCCTTATTCGCGAGTATCAGCCGGGCTTCCTTGAAGCTGACCTTCTCCATTTCCTGGATGAACTGGATGACGTCGCCGTGCTTGCCGCAGGCCCAGCACTTATAGCGTTGGCGGCGGGGGTCGACGTCCAACGAGGGGCGATTATCGCCGTGGAAGGGGCAGAGGGCTTTGAAGGTGGGGCCGGCGGATTTGAGCGAGAGGTAGCCGCCGACGACAGCGACGATGTCGCTGGCGGCTTTAATCTGTTTGGTAAGCTCCACCGGGTCGGACGGCACGGGGCACCTGCGGGCACGGCCATAAATCGGCCACCTACTGCTTCGCGATCGGTCGTTTAAAGCAATCGCGGAACGGCGAGCGGCCAAAGTTTATTAGCGGGCGTTGGCGTGGTCGAGATCCCGAAAATCCCCGGTGCTTGGTGGAGCAGGCGGTTCGGCGTGTGCGGCGCGTGCTTCTGCATGGCAGAGGAACGGCCTTGCCGAGTGTGAACGCCTTGTGGTGGGGTGGGATGCCTCGAGGATGCCGCGGCTCTCTCCTAGAGCCTAAGGTTCGGTGCATGAATCCGTTCATGCTTCGCAAATTGTAGGGGCTCCTGGAAGACTGTCAAGTTGAGTCCGGATTCACCATCAAAGCAGGCACAATCGTTAAGGTCAGCAGGTTAATCGATCCCCGAACCGCTTCGCGAGTGCCGGGCCACTCCGTCCAATGTCGCAACCTGTGAGCGCGAGTTCCGCCAACCCTTCCAGGTGCGGCGACTCGGCGAGCGCCCGGGCTCCGGCTTCGCCAACCGGATTGTTCGACAGGTCCAGCACGCGGAGACCACGAGTATACTCCGATTCCACGAGCAACTTGATGGCCGTCGGTCCGAGGCGGTTCGAACTGAGATCGAGCCAGCGAAGGCCTTTCAACGAAGCGGACTGTGCGAGTGCCTTCACTCCTGGAACGCCGGGATAGGTACTCCGCAGCTTTAGGACTTCAAAGGTTCCCGACGCCAGCGCCTCAAACCCTGCGGCCTGAATGGGATTGTCGCTGAGGTCGAGCGAAGTGACATTCGCCATGACAGGCAGCGAGAACAGATGTGCGGCATCTGGAGCCGGGAGCTTGCAGTTGGCCAGCGCAAGGGTCTGAAGGTCACCTTCCGGTGCCGCCGCGAGTGCGTCGATCAGGAGTGCGGGTGAGAGCGCCGCGTGGCTCAACTCCAATCTTCGCAGACGCGAAAAGAGCGGCGACTCGGCCAGCATTCGCAGCCCATCCGACTCGATCGCGTGCCCTTCAAACGCAAGCTCGGTGAGGTTCACGGTGAACGCGGACCATCCGAGTTGCTTCATCGGAAGCTCCGCGAACCGCGTGTGTGTGAACTCCAACCGATGGACGCGTTCGAGGTGCGGGCACTCCACGAACTGGTTGAACTGCTTCGCGATGCCGCAAGTATGGTCGAGTTCGAGTGCTTGAATGGGTGCGGATTTTAAGAGTTGCTCGCCGCTTCGGAGGAAGGCATCCAGTTTCAGAACTGAGGCTCGCCAGGGGAAGCCGCGAGAAAACTGGAACGCTCGCCACGAGAAGCCATCGGGGAGTTGTGGGAGCGTGTGAGCCATACCCCACCCGCGAAGGGCATCGGGATTTCGTCGCCGGCACTTCGCCCACAGTGGGTCGTAGTCGGCAACGCGGGCGAGTTCGACCTGCGTGCGAATAAACGCGGCCCGCAAGGAATCGCCTTCCTCTTCGACGAGATCGGCGAAGATGAGGCGAGGCGTATCCTCATTCGGGTGCTCGCACACCGCCCGGTACAGTGCATCCTGCTGAGTCATGGGTGGAAGTGTAGGCGAATCCCGGTGCCGTTCCTATCTCGGTGGCGCATTCCCGCGCACGCAAAGTTTGCCCAGTTCCTCCCGTCGCGGGCAGATTACCAACAAACTGCTCAACTCCCGCAAACTCTCCGGTCGATACCGTGTCTAGCGGTCATGCCGGTTTCCGGAGTTCGCACGGGTGCGCCATGCACGGACGGTTACTCAAGTTCGCCGCTTGCGGCTTCGCGATTGCCCTCCTTTTGAGCACGGGTTGCTCGCGGAAGCACTGGCGGAAACGCGCCGATAACGACGTCACGGGTGTGATCACCCAGAAGAACGTCTTCCCGGAATGGAAGGTGCAGAACTGGCACGCCTACCCGGACCCGCGCGCGCGCTTTGCCGATCCTTCAAACCCGGATCGGCCGCCTTACCCTCCGGACGACTATGCGGCCCGCGTGCTGTCGCCGAACCCGCAGAAGCCCGGCAAGCATGCCGGCACCGGTCGGTTCGAGGGCGACGGCTACATGCAGTACCTCTCCCAGTGGGACGCGGAGAACCGCGCTCTGGAACCCGAAAAACTGATAGCACCTCAGCCTGCTGAGAAGCAAAGCTCCACCATTTGGAAGCCGTGGCAGGTCGCGGCGGCACTGCGGTCCGATGGCCCGATGGGGCCGCCGATGCGTCACGAGATCGTCCACGCGCCGGCGAAACTCCCGAGCTTCGATCCGGGTGTGATCGTGATCTCGGGTGAAGTGCCCGATGGAAACAAGATGATCTCGGCGGTGATCGCGATCCCGACCGTGCCGGCTGCCGGAAAGGATGAACCGCCCGTCGCAGCGCCCGCAGTCGTCGTTGCGACTGGCGATGCCGCCGGCGAGTTCCTCAAGTCCCTCGATACGAAAGAGACCAGCTACCGCATTCGCCACGAACAGGCCATTGAACTCGGCATGTTCAATAGCCGCGAGTTCCAGGATCGGCGGGAAGACCTCTACCTTGCGGCACTGCCCGTGACGCTGGAACGATTCAACTTCGCGGCTCAGGGCTTCTTCACGGAAACGGCAGCGATGGACTTCGCGGGCAGTTTGCTCGGCCGTGTGCCCCGCGATAGCGCCACGTTCAACACGACGCCCGGCTTCAAAAAGCTCTTCCCGAGCGGTGCCCTGCTTCTCGTGAAGGCGGCGAATTCCGTCGTCGTCGATCTCACTGGCGACCGACCCACTGCCACGCTCTCGAACCTCTCGCTTCAACTGGCTCAGCCCTTCTTGCGCGGCGGCGGCTACGCGGTCACCCTCGAACCGCTCACCCAGGCCGAACGCAACCTGCTCTACGCGATTCGTTCCTACGCCCGCTTCCGCAAGCTGTACTACGTCGCGATCTCTGCCGGTGGGAACATCACGAACAACCCCTACGGCCTCCAGGGGTTGTCCGTGAACCTCGGCCGCGGCGTCGGCAACAACCTCACCGCGCCCTCCGTCGGCTACCTGCCCATCCTCCAGCAGGCCGCCGTCATCTCCAATCAGAAGCGCAACATCGACGCCTTGGAAAACTTGCTCAAGCTCTACCAAGCCTTCCGCGAGGGTGGCCAACAGTCGGATTTGCAGGTGAGCCAGGTCGAGCAGCAGTTGATCGCCAGCCGCAACCAATTGCTCGGGAACGCAGCAGCCTCCATTAACGCCGGCGGCGGCGGCGGACAGACCGGCATCCGCAGCTACCTCGACACCGTCGACAACTTCAAGTTGCAACTCGGCCTTCCCCTCACGGTTGGCCTCGACCTGGAGCCGACGCCACTGAAGCCGATTCGCGAGCAACTGACCCGATTCGAAGCCGTCTACGCTCAGGTGAAGGAGGTCGAAGCGCTCGGAAGGCGATACGACCCGGCGGCACCCGCGGCTCAACTTCGCGTCCGAGGGCGACAACTTCTCACGGAGTCGCCTTTGGCACGCGGGACGCCCTTCGCCAAGGACGTCGCCATTCGTTGGGCCGTCTGGGAAAAATACTCCAATGAGCAGCTCATGATGCGGCTCACCGACATTCGCGAGGAGCGATTGAAGCTTCTCGAAGAGAAGGCGAAGCGGCTCGAAGCGGGCAAGCCCGAGCCCGCGGCCGAAGTGAAGCGATTGGAACAGTTGGAGAGCGAGAAGGAGATCGGCCTGTTTGAACGTGCGTTACGGGGTTACGAGTCGCAGCCCTGGCTCAAGGAGCAAGGGAACGCCCGCGCCCTGGCTCAGGCCGCCTCGTTCCGCG
>JAYTGN010000062.1:0-17777 GCA_043733485.1 Gemmataceae bacterium | reverse complement strand
GGCGAGCCTCGTCTGCGTCCGCAACTCGCCACAGTGGAACGCCTACTGGCAACTGGTCGCCTGACCCCCTGACCCCCAAGAAATCTGGGTACACCCCGATTTTTGCGTTCAGCAGCTGGGCTGGACTTCACCCGTACACTTTGGGTACATCGCCCCAGATTGTCGTCCTCACGGAACAGGGGAAATTCAGATGAAAAACTTACTCGCACTGGTCGGAGCCGTGGTGATCGGCTTCGGAGTCGCCGGCTGGTACCTCGGCTGGTACAAGCTCGGCTTCACGAAAACCACCGACGGGAACCTGCAGGTCGAAACGAACGTGAACACGAAGAAAGTCGTGGACGATTCGGGCGACGCGTTGAAGAAAGCCGGCGCGTTCCTGGGCAACCACATCGAGAAGGCCGCAACGGATGCGAACGCTTCGCAGCAGCCCACGCCGGGTGCCACGCCCGGCCCGCAAGACACCAAAGTGACGTTGTTCGGCTTCGACCTGACCGGTGCCGCCCCGAAGAAGTAATTCACATAGCGGCCGGTTTACCGGCCGACTGAACTGAACTGAACCCGGCGGGCAAGCCCGCCGCTATATGCCAGCTTCGGTTATTGGCACCCTTCTCACTCGTCACATCTTTGATCGCGAAGCCGCAAGCGGCAAGTCGTTCGCGAATTCTCCTTGTAGGCGCTCGGCGGAGTTGACAGAATCTTTAAGGTCAACCAGTCCGGTTGCACCAGCGTACCTCAGGACCGAGAGACGTCCATGCGTGCCTCCTCGTTGCGGTTCACCTCGGCGGCGCTCTTGTTCGCACTGATCGCCGGCCTCACGGTCTGGATCGAACGGGTCGCGGCGCAGCCGGTGCCCGCTGCGCCGCCGATCGTGGCAGGACAGCCCGGTGTGAAGAAAGACGACAAGAAGGACAAAGACAAGGATCTGCGGCCCGAGGAAGACTGGGACATTCCCTTCGCCCCGCCGTACGAGCGCGACGCCACCAACCAACTCAAGGGTGCCCGCGACTACCTTTCGTTCAAGGAGCCGCCGTGGAACACCATCGTTCCACTGCTCCAGAACATCCTCAACGCCAAGAGCGACTCCTTCTTCAACATCAAGGACAAGGTCGGCGAGAGGGTGCTCACGCGGCGGATCAGCGTGAAGACCGAGGCGAACCGCATCATCGCCGCCTTCCCCAAGGAAGGCCTCGAATTCTATCAGCAGTCGTACGGCCAGGACGCGGCAAACCTGCTCGATGAGGCCGTCCGCGGCAATTACGACATGGGCACGCTGTCGGACCTGTCGCAGCGCTACTTCCACACGCGGGCTGGGGCCGAAGGCGCGGTCTTGCTCGGCTCGCTGTATCTGGAACGCGGCAACTACCTCGAAGCGGCCTACGCCTTCGAACGCCTCCTGACCCGACCCAACTCGGACGACGTCCTCACGGCGCGCACCCTGTTCAAAGCCGCACTCGCCTTCAAACGCAGCGGCGACCCGCGCCACGCCAGCTTCACCCAAGACATGATCGACCGGCTCCAGAAGGCCACGCTCCGCGGCGGCATCCAGATCGGTAAACGCACCTTCATCTTCGACCAGTTGAAGGTCGAGATCGATCGCCCCATCACCTCCATTCGCACCGCCTACGCCGTCGGCGAGTGGAACGGACGCTACGGCAACGCACAGCGCAATGGCATGGTGGATGGCGGGGCTCCCTTCCTCGTGCCCGCCTTCAAGCCTTCGGAAATGCTCGTCGACCGCCACGACAAGGACAAAGAAGGCAACGACTGGATTCGAGAAGAACTCAGCCGGCAGTTCGACCGCGACAACAAAGCGATCAAATCGCTCCCACTGCCCGGATTCTTCCCGGTCACCACGCCGGACATGGTGATCTACCGCTCCTACGACGGCATCCACGCCGTCGCCACCCGCGATCACACCGCCGTGATTCGCGGCGAACCGAAGCTCGTCCGCGCCGGCGACCCCAAATGGGTCTCGAAGACCGACTTCGGATTCCACTCGCTCATGACGCTCAACGACCGCTTCCAGGATCCGCAGGTGAAGGCCTCCGCCGAGCAGTGGTGGAACACCTACAAGAGCCCGAGCTTCCTGGCTCAGAGCCTGCTCTACGAGAACCCGACGCTCGGCTCGCTGTCGCACGACGGCCAAAACGTCTACTTCCTGGACGACCTCGCGGTGCCTCCGCCGCCGCAAATGAACGACCCCAACTTCGGCGGGTTCAACCCCGGCATGGTGAAGCAGAGTGGGGAACTGGCCGATGCCGCCCGCGAAGGCGAACTCGTCGCGGTGAACATCAACACGGGCCTCCAGGTCTGGACCCTCGGCCGCATCATTCCCTCGCCGTATTCCCGCCCGCCCGCCTTGCCCCGCATGACGGAGGAGGAAGCCGACAAATCCACGAGCGCGTTCCACCTCTGTTTGCACTCGGTGTTTCTCGGCGTTCCCCTGCCGCTGAACGGGCGGCTCTACCAACTCCTCGAGCTCGATGGCGTGGTCCGTCTGCTCTGCTTGGACCCGAAGAATCTCGTGGCCGTGAAGGACTGGCACCTCAAGGTGCCGACGCTGGTTTGGTCGCAAAAGCTGGGCCGTCCGAACAACACCATGCCGGGCGATTCCATCCGCCGCTTCCAGGGTACGTTCTTGGCCGCGGGTGAAGGGATCATCATCTGCCCGACCAACTCGGGCATGTTCGTGGGCGTGGACATCATGTCGCGGAGCCTGCTCTGGGCGCACGCTTACAAGAAGATGGACGCACCGCAGCGCCCGGTTTACAACCCGCAAACCGGCATGATGAGTCAGCCGAACGCGGCGTTGGCTGCGGATCGTTGGCGTGCCGCCGCGCCGATTGTTTCGGGTGGCCGTGCGGTCGTCACCGCTTACGATTCTTCCAAACTCGAATGCATCGAGGTCCGCAGCGGCAAGGTACTTTGGACCGTCCCCCGCCAGACCGACGACCTCTACGTGGGCGGCGTGGTGAACGACAAGGTCATCATCGTGGGACGAAACTCCGTTCGCGCCTACCACCTGTCGGGCGAAACGGATCTCGTTCCCAAGCTGGCGTGGGGCGACAAGCCGACGCCGTTGCCCGGCGCGACTCCGACCGGCCACGGCATCGCCTCGAAGAGCGCTTACTACCTGCCGGTACGGCCCGAGAACGCGGGCAAGGACAACGTGCCCGCAGCCGAAATTTGGGCCATCAACCTCGAAACGGGGGCCGTCACCAGCAAGACGGGTGCCCGGCTTCGCAAGGACGGCGGTGGTGCCGAACTCGCCCGCTACGGCCTCGGCAACCTCATCTTCCAAGACGGCCTCGTCATCGCGCAATCCGCCTTCGAGGTCGCCGTCTACCCGCAACTCGAAGTCAAGAAAGCCGAGATGGATCGGCTCCTGAAAGCCAATCCCCAGGACCCCCGCGGGCTCTTCAACCGCGGCGAAATTCACCTCGACGACGGCAAGATCGCCGAGGCCATCGCCGACTTCAAGGAAGCCGAGAAGCACAACCCGCCGAACGAACTCAAGCCCAGCATCAAGGACAAACTTTACGTGGCGTTCACCGAGTTGCTCCGCGAGAAATTCTCCCAAAGCGAGGCCTATCTCAAGGAATACGAGGCACTCTGCGACGTCGCGATGGAGGCGGACCTGGAGCCGTTCGAGAAGAAGCGTCGGGAAGACGAATCGCTTCGCCGCAAGCGTTTGTACTACTCGCTGCTCGCGCGCGGTCGCGAGGATCAGAAGCGGCTCAGCGAGGCGTTCGATCACTACCTCAAGCTCGCCACGCTGGGCGAGAGCCGCGTCTTAATCGAGATGCCGGACGAGCCCGGCGTGCGGATTCGCCCGGACGTTTGGGCGCGCGGTCGGATCGAAGCGATGATCCGCCGAGCCGCCGACCCCGAGGCTCGCAAGACGTTGGAAGAACGCGTGAATCAGGAGTGGGCCACCGTACAGACCGCTAACGACCGCAAGAAACTGCAAGACTTCGTGGACGTCTTCGGGCCGTACTTCCCGGCCGGTTCCACCGCGCAATTGAAGCTCGCGGACATTCTGATTCAGAGCGGCACCGAAGACGACTCCCGCGAGGCGCAGGTTCACCTCTCGCAGTTGCGGGCCAGTGCCGAAGACCCCGCCATTCGCGCCCGGGCCACCGAAGCGCTCGCCCGGCTGATGGTCAAGAATCAACTCATGGAAGACGCCGTCGGGCTCTACTTGCAACTCGGGCGAGAGTACCCCACGGTCGTGATCCGCGACGGCAAGACCGGGGCCGACTACCTCACCGATCTGCTCACCGACCGCCGGTTGCTTCCGTTCCTCGAACCGTCCCGCTACCCGCTTCCCCCGAAGATGAAGGCCGAGGCGATCTTCCAGCAGAACAACGTGAACATGGGAATCAACTTCGAGGTCGAACCCGAAGGCGACTTGTTCCCGATGTACCGCCGGCTGCGCTTCTCAATCGACATGGTTTCGTCTGGGAATAACTCGTGGACCCTCCGCGGCTACGACCGCTCCACGGGGCTGGAGAAGTGCAACTTCAAAGAGCTACCCGCGCCGATGCAGTACAACACGGGCAACTGGCAACTCGCCCGGCACATTCAGGCCTCCGGGCACCTCCTGCTCGTCCAAATCGGAAACTGGATCTACTGCTTCGACCTCGCCGAAAAGAAAGAACGATGGCGTAAGAACCTCCTCGGCGATAACGTGAATCTGCAATCGCAGAATCCCGTGTTCGACAACGGCGACGGCGACGTGTACATCCAGTACATCGACAGCTCGAAGCAGCGAATCGGGCGGATCGCGGCCATTCAGCCGGGCTATGCCGCGGTGCTTACGCGCGATGGACTGGAAGTGGTCGAGCCGGTGAGCCGCAAGCAACTCTGGACGCGCCGCAACGTGGATGTCAACTCGCACATCTACGGCGACGCCCGCTACATCACGATCGTGGAAGTCGGAGCCGACAAGAAGCCGATCTCGACTCGCTTGCTGCGCGCGGTGGACGGCCTGACGGTCGACGGTTCGCAGGACGCGGGCCGCACCCTGGCCGCAGCCAAGTCTTACAAAATCTTCGGCCGCGATGTGCTGCTCCACGAAACGGTCGGCGACAAACACGTGCTCCGCCTCTACGACATATCCACGGGTAAAGACGTGTGGCGGAAGGAATACGACCTGAAGGCCATCCCGTTGAAGTCCATGAACCCCGAGTGGACCGGCTACGTGAAGGCGACGGGAGAAGTCGAGATTCTCAACGTCGCGACGGGCAAGCCCGCGAGCAATTTCAAGCTCGACGCCAAGTACGGCGAAGCGCACCTCAAGGGTTGCACCGAGGTTCAGCTCCTCGCGGATTCGGATCGCTTCTACGTGATCCTCGACCGGGTCCACGCTCCCAACGCGGTCGCGATGCGTCGCAACATGCAGTACAACTACTCGATGCGCAGCCTGATCGTGAACGGGCCGATCTACGCCTTCGAGCGAACCACCGGCAAGCGCCTCTGGTACAACGAAGACGCGCTCGAAAACCAGTGGCTCATCCTCGAACGATTCGCGGATCTGCCGGTGATCATTGCCGCCGCTCCTTCCACCGACAAGAACGGCAACCAGACCTCCTACAAAGCCGTGGTCATCGAGAAGGATCAGGGCGCGATCCGGCTCAACAAGGGCTTGCCCTACAACGGCAACTTCTTCCAAAGCCTGACGGTGGACCTGAAGAACGGCGAGATCAACCTCCACCGCTACGACGTGAAGGTGAAGATTTCTCCCGCTGAGATTACGGCGTCGAAGTAAATGGCGAGCCGAGCGGCGTAAGCCGCCGGGTAAGGTTCCAACCCGGCGGCTGACGCCGCTCGGGTAGGTGTCAGATTTGTTGCACGGGTTGGAACGAGCGACTACCGCAGTCCACGGAACAGGATAGGTCCGATGCGCGATCCGATGAATTGGGCGATCCGCGTCTTCACCGCGTACGGCATCTCCGTCAAGATTCACTTGCTCTTCTTCGTCTTCACGCTGGGCATGTTCCTGCGGCAAGTCAGCGAGAAGTCCACACCGATCGCCACGCTCGACATCTTCCTGCTCACCATCGTGACGCTGTTCGGCATCATTTTACTGCACGAATTCGGGCACTGCTTCGCGGCGCGGTCCGTGGGCGGCGAGGCGAGCGAAATCCTGATCTGGCCGCTGGGCGGTCTGGCGTTCGTCGAAGTTCCGCACTATCCGAAGCCGAACTTCATCGTGGCGGCCGGCGGCCCCGCCGTGAACGTACTCATCTGCTTGCTCTGTACCGCGGGCCTCGCGGCCGGGCACTTTCTGCCGAATTTGAATCCGGTCGCCGACCCGTATCTCAGTGAGATTCACAACTACTGGGATGGCCGCACTTACACGAGCGAATACGGACTGAGGCTGTACAAGATCGGCTCGGATGAAGCGGCCGCGAAACCCAAGGACCTGATCGACAAGCATCTACGCGAAACCGAATCGCTCCGCTACCGGGGAACCCTTCCTCCAGATATTACCGCCAACGAGTCGAAGTTGGCGGAAGCATCCGGCTTCGAACGGGCGCTCGCACCGGGGTGGGCCGTGTGGCTCAACCGCGTCTTCTGGATGTCGTGGATTCTGTTCCTGTTCAACCTGATCCCCGCGTTCCCGCTCGACGGCGGGCAGATGTTACAAGCTGTGGTTTGGGGCCGAACCGACTATCGCCGCGGCGTCACGGTCGCGTGCTACACGGGCTTCGCGGTCGCGGTGCTGTTCCTCGTCATCTCGATGTGGCAGAACGAGGCCGCGTTCGGGCTGCTTGCGATGTTCATGCTCTACATGTCGTCGACGAAGCTTTCCCAACTCGATTCGGAAGAGGGTCCGTTCGGGTACGATTTCTCGGCGGGCTACACGAGCCTGGAGAAGGACGACGAGCCGCCGCCGAGGCCGAAGCAGCCCGGTGCGTTCACCCGCTGGTGGCAGGCTCGCAAGACGAAGAAGCTTCAAAGGGCCGCCGAGCAACGGGCCTTCGACGAGGACCGCAAGGAACAACTGCTCGAAAAGATCGGGCAATCCGGCATGGCCTCACTGACGCCCGAGGAGCGGAGATTTTTGGAACAGTTCAGTTCAAAATACAGAAGAAACTAACCACAGAGGCACAGAGACACAGAGCAGACAAAAGAGAGTTCTTTGAAAGGACTTTGTTCTTTTCTTATCTGTGTCTCTGTGTCTCTGTGCCTCTGTGGTTAGTCTCTTCTTTTCAATCATTGCCTTGTTGGAGTGGGAGTGTCTCAGATTATCACGCCGAGAACGCTGTCGGGGTTTCGCGACTACCTGCCGGACCTGATGCTGGCGCGGGAGAAGGTGTTGGACGCCACGCGGCGGGTCTACCGCTCCTACGGCTTCACGCCCATCGACACGCCCGCCTGCGAAGCGCTGGACATCTTGCTCGGCAAAGGCGGCGACGAATCGGATAAGCTCGTGTACCGAGTGCAAAGCGCGAAAAGCGACAAGGTTGAAATGGGTCTGCGCTTCGATCTCACGGTGCCATTCGCGCGGTTCGCCGCTCAGCACATCAACCAACTCGGGACGCCGTTCAAGCGCTACGCGATGGGCCCCGTTTGGCGCGGCGAGCGCCCCGGCCACGGCCGATACCGCGAGTTTTGGCAGTGCGACTTCGACACCATCGGCACCACCTCCAACGCCGCCGACATCGAGACGGTGATGGTCATCAACGATTTGTTCGAAGCGATCGGCTTCGACAAATTCGAGATTCGCGTGAACAATCGGATGATCTTCAACGGAGTTCTCGAAGGAATGGGTGCGATACATGCTGCCGCCCCGATCCTGCGAGCATTGGATAAGCTTCCGAAAATTGGAATGGACGCCGTTCGGGAAGAGATGGTTTCAGTAGCCCAGCTTCCCAAAATGCATGCCAAGGGGGTGGCCGATCAAATACTCGCACTGGTTCTCTTCAGCGCAGATAATGTGGCCCTTCTACGGAATGCTGAGGAATTCTTGGAGGCTGCGGTGTTGCCACTACACGACGCCGAGTGCCGAATGCGAGGCAAGGTCTATGTAGACCAAGGAGTTCAGAAACTTCGCGAACTCCTCTCCGTCACCAATGCTGCAGGCATTCCCGAGGGGCGCATCAAGATCGATCTCAGCATCGCCCGCGGGCTCGACTACTACACCGGCACCATTTGCGAAACGTTCCTGACAGACCTGCCCGGCATCGGGTCGGTCTGCTCCGGCGGCCGCTACGACAATCTCGCCAGCAAGTACACGAAGCAGGTGCTACCCGGAGTCGGGGCGTCGCTCGGGCTCGATCGACTCATCGCTGCGATGGAAGAGTTGAAGCACCCGCTGCTCACGGGTCAGAGTACACCGGCCGACGTGCTGATCGTACAGTTCGACGCGGCACAACTGGGCCAGTATCAGGCAATGGCGCGGTCGCTTCGCAAGGCGGGCGTCGCCGTCGAGGTTTATCCCGATGCGAAGAAAGTGGGCGTGCAGTTGGCCTACGCCGAGAAGCGCGGCTTCAAACTGGCCCTGATCGCCGGTGCCACCGAGTTCGAACAGGGCGTTTGGAAAGTGAAGGACTTGGCGAAGCGCGAAGAGACCACGTTGCCGGCAAGCGAGGTCGTGGCACGACTCGCCCGCTAGCCCATGAACTGTTCCAGGAACTTGCGGCTTTGCCGAAGAGCGCGCTTGCGGTCGTCGAGCGAACCTTCATAGGCGCGGTCTTCCACCTCGATGCACACCGGCCCGTTGTAGCCGGTATCGCTCAAAGCTGAGAAGAACTCGCCCCAGTTCACGTCGCCGAGGCCAGGCAACTTCGGCTTGTGCCAGCCGAGGCCGAGTACCCCCACTTCGTAAAGACGATCGCGGTCGATGCGTTCGTCCTTCGCGTGAACGTGAACGATCCGCGAGCCGAATTCGCGCAAGGCCCGGCCACAGTCGATGAACTGCGAGATGAGGTGCGAGGGGTCGAAGTTCAAACCGAGCGTGTGGCCGGGGAACATGGTGAAGAGTTCGCGCCAGATGGCGGGGCTCGACGCGAGGTTCTTGCCGCCGGGCCATTCGTCGTCGCTGAAGAGCATCGGGCAGTGTTCGATGCCGACCTTCACACCGCAGGCTTCCGCCTCGGCGAGGATCGCGGGCCAGACGTCCTTCGCCTGTTTCAAACTCGTGGCGAGGCACTGCGCGGGATCGCGGCCGATGAACGTGTTCACCACATTCACGCCGACCATCGGAGCCGCCCGGATCACGCACTTCAAATGCTCTGCCACCAACTTACGATGCTCAAGATTCGGATCCAGCGGGTTGGGATAGTAGCCGAGCCCGGAGATGCTCACGCCGTGAATGCGGACCAAATCGCGGATGTGCTCCGCGGCTTCCTCCGTGAAGTCGGCCGCATTCAGATGGGTCACGCCGGCGTAACGGCGATCCGCTTGGCCCGGTGGCCAGCACATGAGTTCGACGCAGGGGAAGCCCTCGTCCGCCGCGAACGCCAAGACTTCTTCCAACGAGAGATCGTGGAGAATGGCGGAAACGAATCCGAGTTGCATGGTGCCTCCGCGCGGGTTCTCATGAATTTCTCCCGCAAGTTCCCTGGACTCCGCAGTTGCCAGAGCCGATACTTTTAGGAGAAGTGGGATGGCCCGCGCCTCAGCATACGGAGAGCGCCGCCCACCACGCGAGAAAAAACCGGAGCGAACCGATGCGAACTTTCCGGAAGTTGGCCTGGACCGCGGCAATCGCCCTCGCAACCGGTTCGCCCGCACTCGCACAGCAAGCCACGACCGGCACGGGCGGCGGCAACGTCGGCTCGACCGCAACCCAAACGACCGCGGGTGCTGGCCAAACCCAAGGGGCGAGCTCGCTCGGGTCGAGTTCGATCGGCAGCAGCAACGTCGCGGGTGGGAACACGAACTCCCAGGGTAACGGCACTGGCTTTCAATTGGCTTCCACTCTTCAGGCACCTTCCAAATCGTCGAGTTCGAACACGAACTCGGTCATCAAGGATCCGATCTTCGGGAAGACCTACGGCTCGGTTTACTACCAAGCCAGCACCCCGAGCAACGTTCCGAACGGCTTACCGGGCGGGTTCGGCTCGCCGATTTACCAATCGACCGGCACCACGGCTGCAGGCGGTCGCGGCAACGCGGCTGGCGGCCAAGGTGCTCGCGGCGGAACCGGCAACGTCGTTACCGACCAGGGTGGCATTCTGGTGCCGCTGCCTCGGCAGATCGCCTACTCGTCGCAGATTCAATTCAAGATGCCGGCGGGCAACCTGCTCCCGCAACTTCAATCCGACCTGCGCGGCTCCATCGATCGCGTGCCCTCCACGATGCTCGCGAATCCCGCTGGTGTGAAGGTCGAAGTCGATGGCCGCAGCGTCGTGCTTCGCGGCACGGTCCGCGACGAGGAAGAATCGCACCTCGTGGAAGGCCTCGTGCGCCTGACTCCCGGCGTCGCCGGAATCAAGAATGAATTGACGTACACGAAGTGATGGTCGGCAGTTTTCGCCGCGGAGCGGCCGGCTTGTTTAGCCCAGGGCGGGAGCCCTGGGAACGATTCATTCCAGCGAGCATTTTAATTCCCAGGGAAATCGATGCAGCAAACGTGCTTCGCCGCACAATCTAGGGTAAGGAGGGAAAGCGGTGCAGCGAACTCTGTGGCCCATCGTGACTCGGTTGCTCGCGGAAGGTCCGGACGAGGTTTTATTGGAGCGGTATTTCCGACATCGGGATCAAGAGGCGTTCGCCCAACTCTTGACGCGGTACAACCGGCTCGTTTGGGGGCAGTGCCGAAATCTGTTGGCAAACGATGCCGACGCGGAAGACGCTTTCCAGGCCACATTTCTGACCTTGGCTCGTTCGGCCAAGAGGCTCAAAGCCGGATCGCCACTCGGTCCTTGGCTTCACGGCGTGGCCTTTCGCGTCTGTATGAACGCTCGGCGGGTCATCGGTCGGAGGGCCAAACGGGAGAAGGCATCTGCTCAGCCAGACGTCCAGCAACCCGTTGCCGATTCCTCGTGGGAAAAGGCTTTCGCGGCGGTTGCCGAGGAAGTGCAACGACTCCCCGAGACTCAGCGGGTGGCCTTCGTGCTGTGTTACCTCGAAGGGCAATCCGTCGTCGACGCCGCGGCCAGTCTCGGACAAAAGCTCGGAACGTTCACCTCACGACTTTCGCGGGCCAAACAGGCCCTGCTGGATCGCCTGGCCAAGCGGGGGCTTGGCGTGGGAGTCCTCGCGCTGAGTGGGGTCACGGGGAGTGCGGTCGTCGCCCCGGCCGCACTCGTCGAACGGTCGCTCGCATTGCTTCCTTCCGGAGTTGCGATTCCCGGTTCCATACAAGTTCTCACGCAGGGAGTGACTGGTATGTCGTTGATCCCTTTCAAACTGCTCGCCGCATGTTTGATGCTCATCACTGGGCTCGGCACCGGCGCGGGCATCCTCACCCATCGCACACTGGCGGCCGGGCCACAAGAGGCGGGGAAGGAACCCATTTCTCAGTTGGAGGCCAAGGTGCCTGTGCCCAAGGCAAAGCCCAGGGAGGACAAGGAAATGCTCCAGGGAACTTGGAACGTCGTCAACGTCGATACCGGCGGCCCGATTCAACCCAAGGAGATAAGCAAGGACCAAATATTGGTCTTCACTCGTGACAAGCTCGTCATCAACTATGACGACGGCAGCAGTCGAGAAATGACGTATCAGTTAGACCCGAAACAGAAGCCCAGGGCCATCGACTTGTCCCCCACGGACGAACGAGAAAAAGGCTACACTTTCAAGGGGATCTACGAACTCGATGGCGATCGGTTGAAGCTTTACTACAGCCGGAACGTCGCACCAGACGCAGAACGGCCGGCGCAATTCGAGCCGAAGGGTGAAGATCGGGGCATGAGGTCTTACGTCCTCAAACGGGCACCGGCGGTGGGGGACAAGCTACCGAAAAGCGTCGAAGCGCAACTGAAGTGGGGCGAGCCGGTCGACGGACTGAGGGCGGCGCTCGCCATCCGTCCGATTCCGGGCGTGGGGAAGCCGGGCGACTTGCCGGACCTTTTCTTGGTCGTGCAGAACGTGTCGAAGTCCCCGCTCCGGTTCAGCAACGTCACCGAAGTGCCGGAGGTCGGCACGATCTACCTCCGAGGCGACGGGATGATCAAGTGGTCGGGGACGTTCGAATGGCCGACTCGAGTCGATGTCACGCTCAAACCGGGCGAGGTCGCGTTTCAGCCGCTGTTCCCGCTCGATCCGAAGGATGGAGTTCGCCTCGGTTCGGGCATCGCGGACGACGTCGTCAAGCTCCCCCGCTATTCCCTCGTCGCCAAGATGCAGGTCGAGAAGACCGCAACCGGGGCTTGGACGGGCAAGCTCGTCACCGGCGAAACGAGCGGAGCGGCGGCGGAAATCAAGTCCGATCCACTCAAACCCGCGCCGAAGGACCTCGGCAAGATCCCGCCGCCGGGTGGTGTGCCACTGCCTCTTGTGAAGCCAGGAACTAACGCAATTGGCGTGGATCAATTGAACAAGGTGAAAGAGCGGCTGGAGGCCGTACCCGCAGACGATCTCGAGAAGTGGGTCGTCGAACTGGAACGGATCCTGGACGAGAAACTCAAAGAGGGCGTTCCCGGTGCAAGGCAGGTCTGCCGCACCGATTTCGCGATCCACATGAGCGTGGCGTTCGACGATCTCAAGTGGAACGCCAAGACTGGGGGCGATTTATTCCACCGCGCCCAGACCATGCCAGCGTCTGAAGCCAAAGTCTGGAAGGAAGCGTTTGAAGCGATGCTGAAGCAGGAGATCGGACAAACGGACGCGACGAACTTTGCCGGAGGGCCGTCGTGGGCTGTTCCACTCGTCCTCATCCCGGTTGACGCTCTTCACGAAGGGCAGAAGTACAGCGCCGAGCGCGGCAAGAAATATCGGGCTCGCCTGAAGCAACTGACCGCGGATGACGTCTCGCTCTGGAAAGACAAGGTGGACGAATTCGGGGGAACAAAGCTCGATGCCGCAGTCAACATCATCCTGCTGGAAGACTACTTCGACCGAGAAAAGTTCCAGCGGGATCGGTTCAAAGCCGCTATCGAGGGCAGGAAGAAGTAGCGAGTTCTCAGTTCCATCACTCGTACTTCAAGGCCAGGATCGGGTCGATGTTCGCGGCCCGGCGTGCGGGATAGAACGCCGCCCCGGTCGTGACCACCACCGCGAAGCCCATCGCGCTCAGCCACAGCCACCACGGGAAGACGAAGATCGTCTCGGTCAGCATCTTCTGCCCCATCATCTGATCCTCGAGAACGCGGTGAACCCAGCCGTCCGCGGGGATGACGAGCAAGCGGGCGAGGACGAGTCCGAAGACACTTCCCAGGAAGCCGATCGCGGCACCTTCGGTGAGGAACAAACCAAGGACCTGCCCGCGGGTCGCACCGACGGCCTTGAGGATGCCGATCTCGCGGGTCCGTTCCACGACGCTCGTCACCAGCGTATTCGTGATGCCGATGCCAGCGACGAACAGGGCCACGAATGCGAACAGATTCAACCCGGCCGCGATGAGCGTCACCTCGCCCTTGGCGTTGTTGAACCACTTGAGTGCCGAGGTGGTTTCGAAGCCCATGGCTTCGATTTCGTTCACGGTACCCGTCAGGTCGCCACCCGGCTTCACCCAGACTTCCGCCGAATAGAAGCCCTGATCCTTGAGCCACGGTAGCCGGCTGAACAGAGATTCGCCCGATTCCGACGGCAGGAAGATTTCCCCTTGGCGGAACTCGAACGAGGCCAGCGGGTCCGCCTTCTTGCGATCCTCCTTCGTGAGAATCCGGAGCACGCCGGCCACGCGGAATTCGCCGGACACGAACTTGCCCGAGTCCGCGCGACGAGTCATGCTCGGGTCCGGTTTCTTGTCGAGGAGGATCTGTAGCGCCGCACGATCGGCGGCATTGAGGTCGAACTTGTCGAGCGATTTCGGCAACTGCTCGGTGAGCTTGGCGAGGGCCATCATTTGCGTGCGGGAGAGGTCGTCGCCGGGCATTCGACCCGTGAGCGCCCGAGCCAGCGCCATCGGCTGAGCATTCTGCACGCCGCCGACATCCACTTGAATTGGCTGACCGAGAATCGCTTCGAGTTGGGAATCGTCGCGGATGCCGAGTTCGTACAGCGCGAACTCCGAGATCACGACTTCTTGTGCGGCTTCACTCAACGGCAACCGCCCCGCAATGATTCGTTCCGAAAGCGAGTCGAGTTTCCCGGCGACGGTGAAACCCGGTGCGGAGCGTTCGCCGAGCCAAGCGCGACCCGCTGCCGAGCGAACCGTGCGGACTTCCTTCACGCCGCTGAGTTTTGCGATGTCCGCGAGTTTGTCCGAAGTCAGCAGCACAGGCGGCTTGTGAACCGCTTCATCGAGGTACTTCTTGGTCAGAGCTTCCTTCAACCGAGCGCGGCGAAGATCGGACATAGTGCCGTACACGTCCACCTTGCCGGGCGGGATGTCGTTGGGCCCGGGCACCGGTTCGCCGACGTGAACGCGAATCCGCCAGAACTCGTCGCGGCCCTCGAATTCATTCTTGATGAACGCTCTCAGCCCCATCCCGAGCGCGACGCTGAACGCGAGGGCACAGGCACCGACGGTGACGCCGATGAGCGTGAGCCCGGTGCGGACCTTCTGCCGCCACAGGCTGCCGAGCGCGAAGCGGATCAGTTGGTGGAACTGCATATGTCATTACTCTTGGTGGCACAGGCATTCTTGCCTGTGTAAGTCCGCACAGGCAAGAATGCCTGTGCCACCCGTGTCAAATAGACCCCGACCGCCCCTCGGCATTCCACTCCTTCCGGTTTTTCCAATCCCTCTGTCGGGAATCGGGCTCACTTTGTAGAATATCCCGCCTTCACCCTCGAAGGAGTTCGCCGTTCGGCGAGCCGGGGGCGGGGAACCCCAACCGCTTCTGCCCGCAGGCATCCGCCACGGGCCGTCTCTCCACCCAAACTATGGTCAATCGCAACCTCCTCCGCCAATTCGACAACGCCGCCGACGAAGCCGACCTGCTCGAACTCTTCCCGGACGAAATGCAGTCTTGGCTTCCCGCCGAGTCCCAGGAATTCGAATCGAACAAGATCGTCTCCGGCCGCGTTCTCGAAATCCGAGGCGACGACGTCGTCATCGACATCGGGTACAAGTCCGAAGGCGTCATCAAGCTCGAAGAGTGGCGCGACGACGGCGTCGATGGCCCTCCGCCCAAGGCCGGCGATACCGTCGAAGTCCTGCTCGAAACCGTCGAAGGCGAAGACGGCGCGATCGCCCTCTCCTACCGCAAGGCGAAGCGACAGAAAGAATGGAACGCCATTCTCGCCAAGCACAAGGAAGGCGACGTCGTCACCGGCAAGGTGCTCAAGAAGATCAAGGGCGGGTTGCTGGTCAACATCGGCGTGAACGTGTTCCTGCCCGCTTCGCAGGTGGACATCCGCCGGCCTCAGAGCATCGACGAGTACATCGACCGCAGCATCGACTGCGTGATCCTCAAGATCGACGAGCAGCGGCGCAACATCGTGGTGAGCCGCCGCAAGCTCATCGAGGATCGCCGCCGATTGCAGAAGGACAAGCTGCTGTCCGATCTGGAAGTCGGTCAGGTTCGCAAGGGCACGGTCAAGAACATCGCCGAGTTCGGCGCGTTCGTGGACCTGGGCGGAATCGACGGCCTGCTCCACATCACGGATATGGGCTGGCACCGCGTCACGAACCCGCGCGACGTCGTGCAGATCGATCAGGAGCTCGAGGTCTACATTCTCCACATCGACCGCGAGAAGGAGAAGATCGCGCTCTCGCTGAAGCACAAGACGCCGAGCCCGTGGCAGAACATCGAGGCCAAGTACCCGATGAACAGCCGCCACGAAGGCGAAGTGGTCAACATCATGCCGTACGGTGCGTTCGTGAAACTCGAGGCGGGCATCGAGGGTCTCGTTCACATCTCCGAAATGTCGTGGGTCAAGCGCATCGCCGATCCGAAGGAACTCGTCCAGATCGGCGACAAGGTCGAAGTTCAGGTGCTGAACATCAACCACGACAAGAAGGAAATCTCGCTCGGCATGAAGCAGTGCCAGAGCAACCCGTGGGGCGAAGTCGCCAAGAAGTACCCGACCGGCACCGTGATCTCCGGCGTCGTTCGCAACCTCACGAACTACGGAGCCTTCATCGAGATCGAGGAAGGCATCGACGGCCTGCTGCACGTTTCGGACATGAGTTGGACCCGCAAGGTTTCCAACCCGTCCGAGGTGGTTCAGAAGGGTCAGAAGCTCACCTGCCAGGTGCTGTCGGTCGATCAGGAGCGGAAGCGAGTCGCGCTCGGGCTCAAGCAGATGGCCAGCGATCCGTGGGAAGGCGACATTCCCGGCCGCTACCAGCCCGGCCAGAAGGTTCGCGGCAAGGTCACGAAGCTCACCAACTTCGGTGTGTTCGTGGAACTCGAAGCCGGCCTCGAAGGCCTGCTCCACATCTCCGAACTCACCGATGCGACCATCGAGAGCCCGGAAGAAGTGGTGAAGGTCGGCGACGAGGTGGACGTGAAGGTGCTCCGCGTCGACACGAAGGACCGCAAGGTCGGTCTCTCGATGAAGAACGTGGACGATCCGACGGTTCCGGCGCCGGAAGACATTCCGGACATGCCGGACGACGCCGAAGAGATCGTGAGTTCGGATAAGAAAGAGAAGAAGGACCTCCGCGGCGGCACGGGTGCCGCGGGTCCGCTGTTCGCGCTTCCGGCTGACGCCGACGAGCCGAGCTAATCGGCGTACCAACTCGAAGGGGAGCAAGTCTCGGACTTGCTCCCCTTATTTTTTCCCAGCGGCCCGCGTAAACGCTGTCGGCGGCGAAAACTGGTGACTGCATCAGCATTCGGAATCGCGTTTCAACCTCGGCTGAATTCGTTGAGGCCAACCGTACAATGACCTCATGTTCATCGGATACAACACCAACGGTTTCGCCCACCACCGCCTCGTCGACGCCATCGCGATCATCGCGGAACTCGGCTACGGAGGCGTGGCGCTTACCCCGGATGTGAACCACCTCGATCCGTTCCTGAAATCGGACTTCGCCGACGACGACCTGCACTACCGCATCCACGTCGTGTCCGACGCGATCCAGTTCAAAAAGCTTCAATGCGTCGTCGAAACCGGGGCGCGCTTTCTGCTCGATCCCCGGCACAAGCACCAGCCGACGCTCCTCTCGGCGGATGCCGACGACCGCAAGTATCGGTTCGAATTCCTGCAAGACTGCATCGAAATCGCCGTGGGCGTGAAGGCCAAGACCCTCAGTTTCTGGTCCGGCACGGCGACCGACGATGCGACTCCGAAGGTCCTGATGAAGCGGCTGGTCGAGGAATGCCAGCGCCTCGCGGACATCGCCGCCGCGAAGGACGTTCGCCTCGCGTTCGAGCCGGAGCCGGGCATGTTCATCGACACGATGGAGAAGTTCGCCGACCTTTACGCGAAGGTGAAACACCCGGCCTTCGGCCTCACGCTGGATGTGGGCCATCTCGTGTGCAACGGCGAAGTGCCGGTGAGCGAGCACATCGCGTCCTGGAAGCACGTGTTGTGGAACGTTCACATCGAGGACATGAATCCGGGCGTCCACGACCACCTGATGTTCGGCGAGGGCGAGGTGGATTTCGCGGACGTGTTTGAAGGCCTGCGCGAGGCGAAGTACGAAGGCGGAGTCTTCGTGGAACTGAGCCGGCACAGTTACGATGCCGTGGATACTGCACGCAAGTCGAAGGCGTTCTTGGAACCGCTGATGGGAACGGGTTGAGTTTTGTAGGGTGGGTCGAGGC
>JAYTGN010000061.1:0-17782 GCA_043733485.1 Gemmataceae bacterium | reverse complement strand
GCGACATCGCCGGAGTTGTCACGCTCCGCTCCGCAGACTGCGCGTCGCGGCTAAACAAGACTCCGTAAGGACTCTCCATGGCCCGCTTTCGTGTTGTCGTCGCCGATTTCGTCACCGATGCCCTCCAGCCCGAACGCGACATTCTCGGCGACATCGCCGACATCGCTGCCCTCGATGCCAACACCGAAGCCGAGCTCTCCGGCAAGATCGAAGACGCCGACGCCGTGATGGTGTACCACAACATCGCCATCACGAAGACGACCATCGCGAACTTGAAGCAGTGCAAACTCATCGTGCGTTGCGGCGTCGGCTTCGATAACGTCGATCACATCTTCGCCCGAAGCCGCGGCATCCCGGTCGGCAACGTCCCCGATTACGGCACCGAGGAAGTCGCGGATTCGGCCATCGGCATGGCCCTCGCCCTGGCTCGCGGCATCAACTTCTTCAACCGCCGCCTCCAGCGCGAAGCCGGGCCGTGGGCCTACATGCAAGGCTCGCCGATCTTGCGGCTCCGAGGCCGCGTCTTCGGCATCATCGGCCTCGGTCGCATCGGCACCGCCGCTGCCCTCCGCGCTAAGGCTCTCGGTATGGATGTCGCCTTCTACGACCCCCTGAAGCCGGACGGCCACGACAAAGCCCTCGGCATCCGCCGCGTCGAAAAGCTCGACGACCTCTTGAAGCAAGCCTTCATCCTGAGCCTTCACTGCCCGCTGACGCCGGACACGAAGCACATCGTCGATGCCCGCGCCTTGAGCGTCATGCAGCAGGGTTCGTTCCTCGTGAACACGGCTCGCGGCGGCACCGTGGACGCGACGGCGATCCCAGCCGCGATCCGCAGCGGCAAGCTCGCCGGTGCCGCCATCGACGTGCTGGCGCAGGAGCCGCCTTCGAACGATCATCCGCTGCTGGTCGCCTGGCGCGACCCGAACGATCCCTGCCACGACCGCGTGATCCTCAACCCGCACTCGGCGTTCTACTCCGAGGAGGGCCTGCTCGACATGCGCGTGAAGGGTGCCCAGGCTTGCCGCCGCGCCCTGCTCGGCGAGCCGCTTCGCAACGTCGTGAATTAGTCGCCCTTCTCGGGCGCAAAGCCGCGTCGCATCTGATTCTCGGTGATCGTTCGCGGCAGCACGAACTGCAACAGATAATCCGGGCCGGTTGAGGAAGAAACCGGAGAACGAGCATCGCTCTCCGTGGGCAATCCTTGATCGGTACAGGCTCGATTGTTACGCTATGAGTATGGAGTACGGTCACATCATCACCGTTGAACCGGGCAAGCGCAGCGGGCAGCCCTGCATCCGTGGCATGCGCATCACGGTGCGCGATGTTCTGGAATACCTCGCGGGCGGCATGACCCCCGACGAAGTGCTTTCCGATTTCCCGGAATTGACGCAGGAAGACATCCGGGCCTGTCTCGCCTACGCGGTTGCCCACATGCCGGGTTCGGCCGCGTGAGCCTCCTCTTCGATCAAAACCTGTCGCGGCGGTTACCGGCATTGTTGTCCGTAGAGTTCCCCAGCTCCGATCAAGTCATCCTGGCCGGTTTGGATGGTGCCGATGATCGAACGGTGTGGAATTATGCAGCCATTCACGGCCTGGCGATTGTGTCCAAGGATGCGGACTTCCAGAAACTCTCCAAAGCCCTTGGACCACCTCCGAAGGTGATCTGGCTCCGTATCGGCAATGGTCCGACTCGCAACGCCGTGGCGTTGTTAAGGAGGCGGATCGCTGATGTTCAGTCCTTTCTCGCCGATCCGGTGGCAACATTACTGGAGCTGCCGTGACGATCAACTCTCTGGGGCGAAGCCTCGGCGCATCTGGTTTTCGGTGATGGTTCGCGGCAGCACGAACTGCAACAGATAATCGGGGCCGCCGGCTTTGGAACCGATGCCCGAGAGCTTGAAGCCGCCGAACGGCTGGCGATCCACCAAGGCCCCCGTGCACTTCCGATTGATGTACAGGTTGCCCACGCGGAAACGTTTCTTGACCAAGGCGAGGTGCTCGGGGCTGCGGCTGAAGACGCCACCCGTCAGGGCGTACTTCGTGCCGTTGGCAATGCGGATCGCGTCGTCCAGGTCCTTGGCGCGAATCACCGCCAACACCGGGCCGAAGATTTCCTCCTGGGCAATGCTCGAGTTCTCGGGCACGTCGGCGAAGATCGTCGGGCCTACGAAGAAGCCTTCGTTCGCGAGAGGGCCGAGGTCGGCTCGATACACCAATCGCGCCTCGGTCTTTCCCCTCTCGATGAACCGATGCATGCGGTCCTGCGATTCGCGGTCGATGACGGGGCCGAGCGAGGCACCGGGGTGGTCGGCCGGCGCGACGGTCAGGCTGCGGGTCGCCTCCACGAGGCGAGCGAGGAACTGATCGTAGATACCGTCGAGGACGATGGCGCGGGAACCGGCCGAACACTTCTGGCCGGCGTAGCCGAAGGCCGATTCGACGGTGCCCTTCACGGCTTCATCCAGGTCCGCGTCGGTGTCCACGATGATGGCGTTCTTGCCGCCCATCTCGGCGATCACGCGCTTCACGAGGTTCGCCCCGCCGCTCGTGTGGCTCGCCTGCTGGTTGATGAGCAGCCCGACCTTGAGCGAACCGGTAAACGCGATGACCGCGACGTCGGGATGGTTCACGAGCGTGGGGCCGATTTCTTCGCCGAGGCCAGGGAGGAAGTTGACGACGCCCGGCGGCGCGCCGGCGGCGAGGAAGCACTCCATGAGCTTCGCGGCAACGAGGGTCGATTGCTCGGCCGGCTTCATGATGGCGGTGTTGCCCGTGACCAGCGCGGCAGCGGTCATGCCGGTAAGAATGGCGAGGGGGAAGTTCCACGGGGCGATGACGACGGCGACGCCGCGCGGCTCGTAGAAGTAGAGGTTGTCTTCGCCGGGCACGTCGCGGTGCTGCGGTTCGCCCTGCAGTTTGAGGCCTTCGACGGCGTAGTAATCGCAGAAGTCGATGGCCTCGGCGACGTCGCCATCGGCTTCGCGCCAGGGCTTTCCGGTTTCGAGGACGATCCACGCACAGAGTTCGAAGCGCCGCTTGCGGAACTGCTGCGCGACGCGCTGAAGCAGGCCAGCCCGCTCTTCGATTGGCGCGTCGCGCCAGGCGGGGAACGCGGCTTGTGCCGCGGCTACGGCGGCGTTGGCGTCTTCGATTGTGGCGAGGGCAAACTCGCCGAGCACTTCGGAATGCTTCGAGGGGTTCACGCTCGCCTGCATCTTTGAGACGGCCAGGGGCTTGTTGTTGACAATGGGCCGGTAGAGCGTGCCGAGTTGGGTGCGAACCAGCGCGAGAGCCTCGTGCATCGCAGTGCGGTTGGCCTCGATGGCGAAGTTGGTCGGTGGGTCGTTCTTGAATTGCAGAGGCTGAGCGCCCACCCGTTGCCACGGGTGGGCTTTCAGCCCTGAATCCTGAATCCTGACCGCTGAGACCTGAGTAGGGTTCATCAAGAGCACCTCTTCCGATAAGCCATCCGCGAAGCCTTGGCGCAGGAACGAATCGTTGGACGAGTTTTCGAGGAGTCGGCGCACGAGGTAGGCCATGCCGGGGAGCAGTTGACCGTACGGCGTGTAGATGCGGACGCGGTAGCCGAGCGATTGAATCGCTTCCTTGATCGGGTCCGCCATGCCGTAGAGCATCTGGAACTCGAACCGGCGGCGGGGCACTCCGAGGCTCTCGGCCAGGGCCATCGCATGGGCGATGCTGCGGATGTTGTGGCTACCGAACGCGGGCACGAGCCAGTCGATATTTTGAAGCAGGAACGACGAGAGCTTCTCGAAGTTCGCATCCGATTCCCACTTCCGCGTGAACACGGGTACGGGCCAGTCGTTCTGGGCCGCGATCACGGTCTCGTAATCCCAGTAGGCACCCTTCACGAGCCGCACCCAGACCGGACATCGGCGTTCGTTCTTCGCCCAATCGCGGAGTTGAATCAGGTCGGCTTCCGTGTCGCGGAGGTAAGCCTGGATGGCGATGCCGACGTGCGGCCAGTCGCGGTATTCGGTCTCGCTGAGAATCTCCCGGAAGATGCGGAGCGTCGTGTCCTTGAAGCTGTGCTGCTCCATGTCGAAGTTGACGAACGCGCCGGTCTGCTTCGCCAGGCTCAGGATCGGCCGCAGCCGCTTTCGCACCGACCGGCTCGTGCCTTCCGGGTCGATGGGGTCGAACTGGCTGAACAAGGCCGAGAGCTTCACCGAGACGTTCACGCGCGGGATCGGGCCGCGGTCGTCGCGGTCGATGATCGGCTCCTCGGGCCAGTGGTTTACATCACTCGTCAATCCGTGAAGTAAGTCGAGGTACTGCTTCTGGACGTGGACGGCTTCGTTCTCGGCAATGGTCGCTTCACCGAGTAGGTCGATGGTGAAGGCGAGCCGGCGGGTGCGGAGCGCGTGAACGGCACTCAGTGCCTCGGCCACGTTCGACCCCGCGATGAACTTGCGGGCCATCTGTCTGGCACCGGTGCGGGCCGCGAAGGCGAGAACGTTGCTCAGGATTCCGTCGCGCGGGATCAGCCGCATGCCTTGCCGCACCCACCACGGTAGGTCGTCCTTGGCTTCCGCCAGGTACTCGCGGAGGTGCCCGCTCACCTCGCGGTTTTCCTTCAAGTACGGCAGCGTGTCCACGAATCGGAAGAGTTGCACCTTGAGGGCCGGGTCGTGCATCCCCAGGCCCATGAGGTGGTCTTCGAACCAGGCCTTGGTGAAGAGCACCGGACCCTGACGATCGATCCGCGCGAAGATCTCACGCCCGAATTGCCGCGTCCGTGCTTCTAGTTCCGATGGGGACATGGAACCTCAATCGAGTCAAGAATTCACCACAAAGGCACAAAGATCACACGAAGAGCCACAAAGTATGCGATTTTCAAACGAGGAATCCTTTGTGAACCTTTGTGTGATCTTTGTGCCTTTGTGGTGAATCGGAGTCGGCCTTCGCTTATCATGTTCGCATCATTCGCGTCTCATCTCGTCGGGGTTCATCGTGGACAAGATCGGCAAGTTCCAGGTGCTGCAAACGCTCGGCAGCGGAGCGCACAGCAGTATTTTACACATTCGCCGCGATGCCGATCGGATCGAGTACGCCCTCAAGATGGTGCCCATCGACGACAAGGACGATCTCAAGTACCTCGAACAGGCGAAGCACGAATACCGCATCGGGCAGATGCTCAAGCATCCGAACCTCGTGAAAGTGTATTGCCTCGAAACCGATGGCGGATGGTTCTCCGGTCCGAAGAAGGCGAAATTGCTCATCGAGTACGTCCCCGGCAAGACGATGGACCTGCTTCCGCTGCTTCGCATGGCGAAGCTTTTACGCGTCTGCGAGCGGATCGCGGACGGCCTCACGCACATGCACAAGCAAGGCGTGATCCACGCGGACATGAAGCCGAACAACCTCATCCTCGGGCGCGGCACCCAGGTGAAAGTCCTCGACTACGGCCTGTCGTGGATCAAGGGGGAGCCGAAGGACCGCGTCCAGGGCACGCCGGAATACATGGCCCCGGAGACGGGCAGCCACAAGCTCATCAACGAGCGGACGGACTTGTACAACTTCGGGGCGACGATGTACCGGCTCAGCACGCTCCAGCTACCGCCCCTGGCGATCTCGCCTCCGAACGGCCTGGCCGTCACCGAGAAGACCTTCCACGAGCACCTCGCGCCAACGCGGACGCGGAACCCACTCGTGCCCGAAGGCTTCGGCGACCTCATCGATCATTGCCTGAAGTTCAACGCGAACAAGCGACCCGAACGCATGAGCGAGGTGCAGGGAATCTTGGATCAACTTGCGGACGAAGCCGAGGCCAAGTGCAACCCCGCCGATCTGGAAGAGTAATCAGACACGAGAAAAAGGGTAACACTCTTGTAGGTCGGGCTGTGCCCGACTCTGGCCGATGTCGGGCACAGCCCGACCTACCAGTGGCCGACCTCGGTGGTGAAGCCTAACCGACAACGCTCGCCGAACGGCTGGCGCATGGGGAACGACCATGTGAACGGGACTACTTTTTCTTCGACTCCCTCCACATACTGGCGGGAATTTTGAATCGAAAGAATCCGTTTCCTTCGACTCCGTTCGCGGGGAGGTCGAGGTTCAGTTCAGTGATGCCGGGCGGCGGCTCATCGAACGCAAGGACTCCGATGACGGGTTTGCCCGCCACAATGGTTTCGCTCGTCAATTCGTTGGGAATCGTCGTGGCGAAGCCGAAGTTCGGCCGCTGGTAGCTGTTGCCGAGAGAATCGGAGGCGAGCTTCTTGGTGCTCGTCCATCCCGTGAATTCCCATCGCCTTTTGTCGTCCGTCATGCTGAGTTCCAACGTCACGATCAAATAGCTTTTCGTACTGAGTTTCGCCACGCCGAAATCGTTGACTTCCACGGGTGCTATCACCGCGCTCTTAACCTTCGCCTTGGCGAACCCGACTTTGCTGATCTCGTTCGGCGCGGTCGCCCGAGTCTCGTAGGCGGCGCGGTCTTTTTCCTTTTGATCCTGTTCAGATTGCCGCTGATTTACGTCGTCGATGACCTTCTTCGTTGCGACACCGCACCCGCCGACGATTCCGCCGCACACGAGAAAGCCGCCGATTCCAATAACCAGCAACGCGGCGGCGATTCCCATGATGCAACCGAACGACGAGCCGAACATGCCGGTCGCGCGAACTTCATGCCGAGCCATGCCTGAGCCTCCGAGTGAGTTGAGAACCCACCACGCTACCCGAACCTCGAGCCGCAAGCAATGAGCCAGCACCGAAGTTGATCGGGACGTCACCTTTACTCTTGTAGGTCGACTCTGGCCAATGTCGTGTACAGCCCGACCTACAAGTTTCATCACAGCTTTCGCAGCAGCGCCATCAGCACGGCCAGGGCCGCGATTCCGCCGACGATTCCGCAGCCGCCCAACGCGAAGTAAAGAGTCTGGCGAACGTCGTCTCTCGGCTCGATCACTTCATCGGAATCGTCGTCGCCTCGCCGGCGCCTCGGCTGCGAAACCGGGATCGCCTCCAGCAGCGGTTCCAACAACTCCGCCACCGGCACCGCATCCCAAAGGGCGGGATCGAAGTTGCGCGAATCGATTTCGGCCACCACCTCGCGATCCGAATGCGGTAAGGCGCTTTCGACCGAACGCGCCGCCGTCGACCAAGGCAACAGCAGCGCGCGAACCGCTTCGCCCGAGGCGGGCCTTCGGTCGGGAACCTTCTCCATGCACTGCTCGATGATGCTCGAGAAGCCCGCAGGCACATCGGGATTGATCGACTGAGCCGGCGGCGCGGCTTCCGTCCGGTGCCACTTCATTTTCTGATGCGACGACCCGCCGGGAAAGGGCGGCACGCCGCAGACTGCGTAGTAGATCGAGCAGCCGAGCGAATAGAGGTCGGAGCGCGGGCCGACGTTGGTCGCATCCGAGGTTTGCTCCGGTGCGATGTAATCCATGGTGCCGAGAATGTAGCCTTCGCCGCCGACGATCGCGGGGTCTTCGGGTAAAGCTTCGTCCACGAGCAAGGCGAGCCCGAGGTCGAGAATCTTGGCCCCACCCTCCGGCGTGACCATGATGTTCGACGGCTTCAGGTCGCGGTGAATGAGCCCGCGTTCGTGGGCGTGGGCCAGCCCGGCGGCCACGTCCGCGAAGAGTCGGGCCACCTCGCCCACGGGAAGCGGGCCGACCTTTTCCACGAACTGTTTCAGCGTCTGCCCCGGCACGAACTCCATCGCGATGAAGTGGACGCCGTTGTGCTCCCCGGCATCGAGCGTGCGCGTGATGTTCGGGTGATCGAGGTGCTTGCCCAATTCCATTTCGCGGCGGAAGCGGAGCAGCGTCTTCTCTTCTTCCCGCGCCCGCTTGGGAGGCAACACCTTCAACGCGACCAGGGGGAAAAGCGGATACGGCGGCACGCGGGGTCGTTCGAGAGACTTGGCCAGATAGACGGTGCCCATGCCACCGCGGCCGAGCGGCGCGAGGATGTGATAGGCCCCGACCACCAGCCCGCGCCAACGACCGCCGAGGAGTTTCTCCGTCTGGTAGTGCGTGAGTTCCCCGACTTCAATGAGGTACTCGGCCAGCTTCCGGGATGAGGTGCGAACCGCTTCGGGGGCGGTCGAAACGACGGAATCGAGATGCTCGCCTTCGAGGAGGCGGCTCCGGCGAAGCGTCTGGAGGAAGGCTTCCGGCGCAGGGTCCGGTCCTTTTTCGCGGGGCGGGCGGCTCGGGCTCGATTTGCCGCGGGTCTGAGGCATGGAGTCATCGTAGACCGCTCGTTGGAGTGCGTCCAGAAACGCCCCGAGACCGGGAAATGCGAAAAAGGCGTGAAATTTAGCACTCCCGCGAGCGATTGGCCTTTTCCCCTCTCGAATTCCGTGCGAATAATAGTTGATCGAGCCGATTGTTCGCCGGAGTGCGCCGTGCCCAAACACCTTCAGAACGATCTCGAGCATCTGCACCGCGCTTTGCTGCGGCTCGCCGGATACGTCGAAGACGCCGTCATCACCGCGACTACCGCGCTCCGCCTTCGCGACCCCGACCCGGCCCAACTCGTGATCGAAGGCGACAGCGAGATCGATAGCCTCGAGAACGAGGTGCAGGACGAGTGCTTGAAGATTCTCGCCCTGCATCAGCCCGTGGCCGTGGACTTGCGGCGGATTAGCGTCGTGCTCATGATCACGACCGATCTGGAACGCATCGGCGACTTGGCCGTCGGAATTGCCGAGCGGGCCATCGTACTCGCTTCGCCGCCATTTGTGCCGATCCCCGCCCGCATCGAGATGATGACGAACCGCACGCTCCGGATGCTGCGAGCGAGCCTGGATGCGTTCGTGAATGGCGATCCCATTGCCGCGGCCCGCGTGATTCGCGCCGACGACGAAGTGGATCGCGATAACGACGACATCATCCGCGATCTGGTGGCCGAGATGAAGCACTCGCCGGAACTCGTGGAGCCGGCCCTCTCGCTCTTCACGGCGGTGCGGCACCTGGAGCGAATCGCGGATCACGCGACGAACATTGCCGAGGACGTGATCTATCTGGTGAACGGGGAGATCGTGCGGCACCATCCCGAAGCCATCCGCGCGTGAGCCGTTCGGCTCGCGTCTTCCCCCAAAAAGTCGTTGGGAGTTCTACAACGAAGGGTACCGGCATCGCATGGCGCGATGCGGGTCCGCTCGGCGTTGCCGCTGGCGTTCGATCCGGGTGGCACCGTGCTTCCAGCCGGTGCAGAGCGGACACCGGCTGGAAGCACGGTGCCACCCAAGACGCCGGCGGTTGGCCGAGCCTCGGAGCCGGTATGAGTTTGCCAGACGACCCGCCCCCGCTGCCTCCACCTCGCCGACCGCGCGATCCGCTGTTGGACGATCCCGTCTTCGCGGAACTTGTGAGCGCCGAGCCGCCGACACCGGCGGTACCCATCTATGCGGAACCGGTCGAAGCACCGGCCGAAGTGGAGTTGCCGATCGCGAGGCCAGCCGCGCGCGCGAAGGCGATGCCAGTTCGCTCCCCGCGCCCACTCTCGATTCCTTCCACGATGCCGCCGCCACCGATCGGATCGGACCCGCCCAAGGGGCAGTGGTTCGCCGCGTGCGGCGTGATCGGGTGCCTCGGAATCCTCGTACTCGCCTCGATCGTGCTGCTCGCCTGGATCGCCATCACGCTCCTGAGCGAGTTCGGGCACAAGATCGGCGAGAAGAAGCCCGATCCGATCGCGACGCAATCCAGCGTGCGGCCAGGGCCGATCGCGCCGACCGTCCTCGTCAACGACATTAAGCTCCCGTTGGAAGGGGCCGTGGATGCGGTCGGTCACGGCGGCGGCGGGCGCTTCCTCCTCCTCCGCATTCCGCGCCTCCAGCAACTCCACGTCTTCGATGCGAACGAGGCGCAGGTCGTTCAGAAAATCCCGCTCGCCGAGAAGAAAGCGCTCTTCGCGGCAGGTGCCTCGAAGGCCTTTGCCTACTACCCCGCCTCGGGCAAGCTCGAGCGATTCGACCTGGGAACCGGCGCGAGCGAATTCCAGTTCACGCGTCCCTCCCCCGTCACACTCGTGGATGCGATGGCCATCGGGCCGGGCTCCGACGGGCCGCTGTACCTGATCGCGACATCACCGGGTTCGCCCGCGAAAATTCAGACCCTCGATACCGGCACGTTTCAAACCCTCACTTCGTATGAGATCAAGGGCTGGGTCGGCCGCGACGATCGACAGGTTTATGCGCGGGCCTCCTTCGACGGTTCGGTGTTGGGAGTGGCGGGTGCAAATGGCGCGCTCGCGATTCGCTTCGACGAGGGGAAGCCGCGAGCCATCCCGCTGAGCCCGAAAGCCGGACTGGCCGTGCCCTCGCCCGATGGGCAGTTCGCTTACACTTCGCGGGGAGTCTACGACTCCAACGGGAAGCTGCGATCTGGAACCGAACGCAACTTCTTCACCTTCCCCACGACCCACGGGAGCGGGCTCTTCCTGAGCCTGGAGGTGGATGAAGGCAAAGTGACGGGCTTCCCCAAACTCCACGCGGCGGGAAGTTCCAGCACGAGCGAACTCGTCGCGCTCGACAAGGGCGAGGTGTTCGGAGCCCTTCCCGCGAACGTCCTCGATGGGCAGACGATTCCCACGGACGAGCGCGTCCATCTCTGGCCCGATGCCGGATTGCTGGCGTTTCTCCCAGTCGAAAGCAACCAGCTTCTACTCTTCAAGATCGACGTCCCGATGCAATTGAAGGAGGCGGGCAAGGAGTTCCTGGCGTTCGCCTCGGATCCGGCAACGATCGCGCGACGCGGTTCCGAGTGGAGCTATGCCCCGCGCTTCTGGAGCAAGAGCGGCCTGAAACCGAAGCTGACGCTCGAAGATCCGATACCCAAAGGCATGAAATTGGCGAACGGAAAATTGACCTGGACGCCCCTGCCAGGAGGCGTGGATTCGGTCGAGTTGGAACTGGAAGCGACCGACGCGGAGACGAGTTTAAAGGCGACTCGAAAGTTCCGCGTGCGGATCGTGGAGTAGCGTGACAATGGGCGGAACGATCGATTTCGGCACGACGAATCCAGGCGGCGCTCCGACCCGCTCCCCGTTGGGCTCGTTGGGAGAGACCAGCACTCGTCCTCGGGCGAATGTTGGCACACCGGTTGCTTCTCTGGTTCCCAATCGGGAGCCGAACCGATCAAATCGGCAGACATCCCCATCGCCCAAATTTCACTGGAGCATCATCATGGCCGAATCCTTCAAAGAGAAGATTGCCGACGCGGGACATGCCGTGGCCGACGCCGCCAAGAGCGCGGGCCACAAGATCGCAGAAGGCGCGAAGCAAGCCAAGGACTGGGTGGCGGATAAGACCGGGATCGGTGCTTCGGACGCGGCCCACGTCAAGGAACGCATGGACGTGATCGCGTCGTGCGGCACGAAGGTCGGCGTCGTCGATCACGTTGAAGGCTCGACGATCAAGCTGACGAAGAACGACAGCCCGGACGGCCAACACCACTACATTCCCACGAGCTGGGTCGACAAGGTGGACGGCAGCGTTCACCTGAAGAAGAACTCGATGGAAGCCAAGCAGGAGTGGAAGCCGGATGCGGCCTCCTGCGGCGCGTGTTGAATTGCGCAGCTGGCTTCTCAACTCGGCCCGCCCCGGAAACGGAGCGGGCTTTCTTCCTTTTCGGAGTCATGCACGTGGACAAGACAAAACTCGCGGTCGATCCGCTGCCGCCGATCGACCGGCTCATGTCTCGGCCGGACGCGGCACCGCTGCCCACGACACTCGATCCGGGCGGCCCGGAGGCTCACGGCTACCCCGCCGATCCGAAGCCGGTCGCGAAGGAGGGCAAGGGCGATCCCGAAGCCACCGACCCCGCACCGGGCGACCTCGGCCGCTCGGCTTGAAGCGCTTACTCACTCGCCTTGAACTCGCCTTTGTCGATGGCGTACTGCGAGATCTTCTCGGTGATACTTCGCCGCGAGAGGCCGGTGATCTCGGCGCACTTTCCGACGTGCCCGCGCGTTTTTCGCAACGCGCGGAGCAAATACCGCTTCTCGAACGCCGCGACCAGTTCCGCCACCTGATCCGGCAGCGGCCTCGCGAGGTCCACCTGGAACGGATGCTTCTGACCATCCATTCTGCGACCCACGTCCGTCGGTAGATCCTTGATGCGAATCTCGCCGTCGCGGGCCGTGATGCACGCCCGTTCGATGGCGTTCTCGAGTTGCCTCACGTTCCCGGGCCACGCGCACTTCGTCAGCAACTCCATCGCCTCGGCCCCGATCGTCACCGGCTTCGGCCCGGGCCTCCCGAACTTCGCACAAAAGTGCCCGACCAGCACGGGCACGTCTTCGGGCCGTTCGCGCAGCGGCGGCAGGTCGATCCGCACCACGTTGAGCCGGTAGTAAAGATCCTCGCGGAACTTCCCATCCTTGACGAGCTTTTCCATGTCCTGGTGCGTGGCCGCGATCAGGCGAACGTCGATCTCGATGGGCTCGGTTCCGCCGACGCGTTCGACCTTCCGCTCTTGAAGCACGCGGAGCAACTTGATCTGCATGGACATGGGCACGTCGCCGATTTCGTCGAGGAACAGGGTGCCCTGGTGGGCGAGTTCGAATCGCCCGACGCGCTTCTTGTCGGCTCCGGTGAACGAGCCTTTTTCGTGGCCGAAGAGTTCGCTTTCCAGGAGGTTCTCGTTGAGCGCTCCGCAATTCACGGCCACGAACGGGCCGCTCCGATTCGCAATCGAGGCTTGGTGAATCGCGCGGGCCACTTGCTCCTTGCCGGTGCCAGTCTCGCCGCGAATGAGCACGGTCGCGGTGGTGTCGGAAATGTGGCCGACGAGTTCGAAGATGTCGTGCATCTTCTCGCTGCGGCTGAGGACGTTCTGAAACGTGTGCCGGTTGCCGAGTGCCTGCCGGAGGGACGCGACTTCATCTTGCAAGGCGCGATCGCGCAGCGCCCGTTGAACCAGCAAGCAGAGGTGCTGCGGGTCCGGCGGCTTGGTCAGAAAGTCGTAGGCTCCCATCCGCATGGCGTCGACCGCATCCTTGATGCTGCCGTGCCCGGTAGTGACGATCACCGTCACCGGGATTTTTTCCGCCTGAATGGCTTCGATGAGCTTCATGCCGCCGAGTTTCGGCATCCGCAGATCGGTGATGAGCAGGCTGTAGGGTTTCCCGCGCAGCAACGCGAGGGCGACCGCTCCGTCCTCGGCGGTGTCCACCTCGAGCTTCAAGCTGGCCTGGAGCAATTCCTGGAGGGATTCGCGGGCATCTTCTAAATCCTCCGCGATGAGGACTCGCTGGCACGGCACGGAAGGTGCATTCGCGTTCTCGTTTGCCATGCGCGGTCTTCAGTTCAAGGATGTCGGAGTCCATTCGGCACCGCTATTGTATCGTTCGTGCCCGCTCGACAGTCTTCGTACGGGCTCCTTCAGGTGATTCATGCTCGATTTTTTCGCGAAGCTCTTCGACACCACCGGCTTTATGCCTCGGAAATCGAGCGGCGAAGGGTGGTCGACGGAACTGATCTGGCTGCACGTCACGAGCGATCTCTTCATCTGGCTGGCTTACATTTCGATCCCGCTGACGCTGCTCTACTTTACGCGCCGCCGCGATCTGCCCTTCCCACGCCTCTTCGTCCTGTTCGCGATCTTCATCTTGTCGTGCGGCACCACGCACCTCCTCGACGCGATCGGCTTCGAGTATCCGATCTACCGCTTCTCCGGGCTCATGAAGCTCGTCACGGCGGTGGTATCGTGGGCGACGGTGATCGCGCTGATTCCGCTCGTTCCGCGGGTGATGAACGCCGTACACGAGGCCTCGCAGCCGGGTTCGGACACGAAATTCCACCGCCCGCTGCCAGCCGGGCCGCAGGCGCAGTGGAGCCGCGCCAGCGACTATGCAGTCGCAGTCGTGGCGGCTCTCCTCGCAATTGGGATTCGCGCCGCGATCGATCCGATCCTGGCGGACGATCACATCTTCGTGGTCGCGCTACTCTCCGTGGTCTACGTGAGTTGGCGGTATGGGTTCGGGCCGGGGATCGTCTGCCTGCTGATCGGCGTGGGAGGCTACACCTATCTGTTCGTGAAGCCGCGAAACTCGTTCGTGGTCGAAGGGCTCGGCGCTCAACTGGCGATCGCGCTCTTCTTCTTTTGCGGGGTGGCGTGTGCGGCGCTGGGCGAGTCGCATCGGGCCGCGCAGCGTCGGGCGCGCCGAGCAGTGGCCACCGCGGAGCTGCGCCGAGAAGAACTGGAGGCCGAGGTGGCCCATCGCAAAGCCATCGCAGGGAAACTCGTAACGGCTCAGCGCGAAACGGCGGAGAATCTGGCGCGCTTGAACGCGTTCCTGGACCACGCCCCGCTCGGCATCGCCTTCTTCGATTCCGACCTGCGCTACGTGCGGGTCAATCCCTACCTCGCGCAAACCAATGGGAAGCCCGTCGCGGAACACATCGGCCGCACCCTGGAAGAGGTGATCTCCGATTTTCCTCCAGAGCTCCTGAACGCCTATCGGCAAGTGGCCTCTCCGGCCGGAGAATTGTTCACGACTCAGATTCGCCGGCGCGATGCCCACGATCGCGAACGCCAACGCGACTGGCAGGTCACCGCCTTCCCCATTCACTCGAAAGACGCGAGCTTCGGGGCCGGCGTGGTGGTGCAAGACGTGACGGAGCGCTTGAAGGAAGAGGACATCTTGAAGCGTCAGACCGAGGGCCTCGAACAGTTGGTGCAGGAACGAACGGCCGAACTCCTCGCGAAGCAGAAGTTTCTCGATGCCGTGCTCGCGAGCGTGTCGGAGGGAATCGTGGCGTGCGACGCGGACGGCAACCTGACGATGTTCAATCGGGCGGCCCAGGAACTCCTGCCCGCGGAACCGCTGCCGCCCGAAGAGTGGGCCGAGCGGTACAACCTGTTTCGCGGGGATGGTGCCACGCCGCTCTCGCGCGACGAAGTACCGCTGTTGCGGGCGCTCCAGGGCGAGAATATCCGGGATGTCGAGTTGGTGGTCGCTCCGCCCGGCCTCCCGCCCCGGATTCTGATCGCCAACGGGCAGCGGCTGAGCGACCTCAATCTGGGTGCCGTCGTCTCGATTCGCGACATCACCGATCAGCGGCAAGCGGACCGGCAAATTCGCGAGGCGGAGGCCGATCTCCGACGGGCGAACTTCGAACTGAAGCGGAGTAACGACGAACTCGAAAAGTTCGCCTACATCGCGTCTCACGACCTTCAGGAGCCGCTTCGCAAGATTCAAACGTTCGGGGATCGCTTGCGGGAACGGTGCCGCGAGGGGTTGCCGGACTACGGGCAGGATTACATCGAGCGCATGCTCTCCGCGGCCAGCCGCATGAGGCGGCTCATCGACGATCTGCTGACCTTCTCCCGCGTGGCCACGCTTCAGCAGGCCTTCCGGCCGGTCGATCTCAAGAAACTCGTCCTGGAAGTGGTCTCCGACCTCGAGGTTCGAATGAGCCAGACCGGCGGAACCGTCCAGGTCGGCGAGCTTCCTGCCATCGAGTCCGACCCCTCTCAGATGCGCCAGTTGTTCCAGAACCTGATCGCCAACGCACTCAAGTTTCAGAAGCCCGGCGTTCCCCCCATCGTGCTAATCGGCTGCGAACGAGTCGAGGAACCTTCCAGCGACCCGAAGTTCGACGGACCGATCTCGCTGTGCCGAATCACCGTGGAAGACAACGGCATCGGGTTCGACGAGAAGTACCGGGACCGGATATTCGAGGTGTTCCAGCGCTTGCACGGCCGAGATGAGTACGAAGGCACTGGCGTTGGGCTCGCCATTTGCCGTAAGATTGTCGAACGGCATGGAGGCACGATCACGGCCCGAAGCCAAGCAGGAGAAGGAGCCACGTTCGTGGTCGTTCTCCCGATCGGGCAGTTCACTGCTCAACCCAGAACGGAGTCCCATGTCTAAACAATCGAGCCCGATCACGATCTTGATGGCGGACGACGATCCCGACGATCGCAAGATGACGCGCGAAGCGTTCGACGAAAGTCGCCTGACGAACGACTTGCGCTTCGTGGAGGATGGCGAAGAACTTCTCGATTACCTCCACCATCGCGGCAAATACGCGGCGGAGGGCGCGGCCCCGATGCCGGGGTTGATCCTGCTCGACCTCAACATGCCGCGCATGGACGGGCGCGAGGCCCTTCGCGAAATTAAAGCGGATCCGCGCCTGCGCAACATCCGCATCGTCATCATGACGACATCCAAGGCCGAAGAAGACATCATTCGCAGCTACAACCTTTCAGCGGCATCCTACATCACCAAGCCGGTCACCTTCGAGCGTCTGGTCGACGTGATTAAGACTTTGGGCAAGTACTGGCTCGAAATCGTGGAGTTGCCGCCGATCGGGGATGGGGATCCCGCCTGATTGAGCACACGGTTCGCATCGCACCGTTGTAACGTCGCCCGACGAACGAGGTGTGCCATGATGCAACTTGTGCTGCAATTCTGAAACACTCGGTGATGGTTGCCATGGATACGAACGATGGCTCCGAATGCGGATGCGACGCGAAAGAGCCACCGTCCGAAGACGCTCGCCTCCGCGTGCTGCTCATCGACGACGATGAAGACGATCGACTGCTGACGGCGGAACGGCTCGCCGAGATCCCCGGCAACCCCTATCAGCTCGACTGGATTTCGCGCTACGAAGAAGGCCTGGAGGCGATCTGCCAGGGAACCCACGACGTCTACCTCCTGGATTTCCGCCTCGGCGCTCGAACCGGCATCGAGTTGCTTCGCGAAGCCCACGGGCACGGCTGTTCCGGGCCGATCATTTTGCTCACCGGACAAGGCCAGTCTCGAACCGACGTCGAGGCCCTGGATGCCGGGGCAGACGATTACCTCGAGAAAGATCGGCTGACCTCCGCGCTCCTCGACCGCTCCATTCGGTATGCCCTCTTTCGACATCGCGTCGAGCGTCAATTGGAACAGAAAGTTCGAGAACGGACTGAGGAACTGGCGAAGGCCAATGCCGCACTTCGCGAGGCGAGCCAGCGGAAAGACGAATTCCTGGCGACGCTCGCTCACGAACTTCGCAACCCGCTTGCCCCCATTCGCAATGCGTTGGAAATCGTTCGCTTGGCCGGCGACGGCGGAGAATCGGTGGGCCGGCAGCGCGAGCGAATCGAGCGGCAGGTCGCCCAACTTCAACGCCTCGTCGACGATCTTCTGGACGTCTCTCGCATCACCGTCGGCAAGTTCCGTCTGAATCTCGAGATGTTGACCATTCAGGAAGTGGTGGAAGCCGCACTGGACGGCGCCCGGCCACTCTTCGATCGCGCCAAGTTGACGCTGACCGTAAAACAGCCCGAGGAGCCGATCCGGCTCAGTGGCGACCGCGTTCGGCTCACGCAGGCCTTGACCAATCTCTTGCACAACGCCGCGAAGTTCACCGAGGCTGGCGGTCGCGTTTGGCTCACCGTCGTTCCCGCGCCGGGCTCCGTCTCCATCGTCGTGCGCGACACGGGCGTCGGCATCCCCGCCAACCTCCTGCCCGCCATCTTCAACCTCTTCACGCAGGTCGATCAATCCTTGAACCGCTCGCAAGGTGGCCTGGGAATCGGCCTGGGTCTCGTGCGAAAGTTGATGGAGATGCACGGCGGCACGGTGCGGGCCGAAAGCGAAGGCCACGGCCTCGGTTCGATGTTCACACTCAACCTTCCCACTTAGGATCAGGCCCGGAATAGATTCCCGATCTCGCGATATTCCATTAGCGCAGGTTCGTCTGCCGGGCCTCGTAGCCTCGTAGGGTGGGCCGGACCGCGATGGCCGCGAATGCGGCCATCGCGGGAGGCCCACGCGGGGTGACCAGCGACTTCCCCGCGTGGGCC